>JBCBIS010000173.1:0-9109 GCA_038524325.1 Pseudomonadota bacterium | reverse complement strand
CGGGAAGACCTCGCCAAACCACAATGTGGCCATGATGCCGAAGATGTAGAACATCACCCCCAGCAGCAGCACCACGGCGCCCATGCCGGGCAGGGCATCGACCAGTGCCTTCACCACCTCGCGCATTTGCGGGATGGCCGACATCACCCTCAGCGCACGGATCACCCGCATCCCGCGCAGGACCGACAGCGTGTCCGATTGAGGCATCAGCGAGATCACCACGATCACCAGGTCGAAGATGTTCCAGGCGCTGGCAAAGAACCGCATGCGGTAGGCGTAGAGTTTCAGGATCATCTCGATCACGAAGATCACGATGATAACCCGGTCGAAAACCCCGATGATCCAGCGGGACTCCTCGGACAGATCGGTGCTGGTGGTCACGCCCAGCAGGATGCCGTTCAGGACAATGACGCCCAGGATGAAGTTCCGAGTATCATCCCGCTCCATCAGGGTGCGGACCCGACCGCGGGGCGAGGCGGGGTCGACCCGCCCGCGCTCGGCCTCCTCGGCCTCCTCGCTGTTCATCTGGCGATAGGCCGAGACGATGCGCAGCGCCCGGGCCAGCCGGATGATGCGCAGGATCGACATGTTGCCCACGGCCGGCACCAGGGCGACCATCACGATGACCAGATCGAAGATGTTCCAGGCCGAGCGGAAAAAGCTCCACTGATAGGCGGCGATCTTCAGGATCATTTCGGCGACAAAGACGATCATCGACAGTTTATGGACCGCCGAGAGGATCGAGCCGAACTCGGCATTGATCGACTCGGATGTGCCCAGGATCAGCACGATCACATTGGTGACAATGGCGGCGATGATGATGTTCGAGAACGACTCGTTCTCGACCAGGCGCCGCAAACGCTCATTGCCGCCTTCGGGCGGGACGTCCGTCTCAATCGCCATGACCAACGCTCCTGCGGGCTGCCGAGGGGCACCCGGAACCATATGGGGCCCGGGTGGTCATTTGAGCGCCTTCTCCACCTTGGCGAAGTCCTTGCGCAGATCGACCAGCGCTTTTTGCACGGCTTTGGCGGCCCGGTCATGGCCTCCGGTATTGGCGATCTTCGTTCCCTTCGCCTTGGCCAGTTGCGGATTCAGTTTGCGCGATTTCGTGTCCAGCGCGACATCGTCCATATCGACTTCAAAGGCCCTGAGATCGGCAGTGAAATCCTTGAAGGCCTTGGAATAGCCCTCGATTTTCTTGCCATAGGCATCCAATTCGGGCGCGGTTTCCTTGTTCTTCTTGATGTCGGCGGCGGTCTTCTCGAGGAACTTGATCGCGGATTCCGCGTCTTCGGCCTCGTCGTCATAGGATTTGCGCGCCTCGTCCAGGATCTTGATCGCGGTGACGTAGGCGGTCTCGATCCGCTTCTCGTCTTCTTCGAATTTCTCAAGATCCTTGGCCAGTGTTTGCATGGTCTTGGACGCCTTCAGGCCCGGGCCGGAGAAGAGCTTGCCCAGATCGATCTCACCCAGTTTCTTCAGCGAGGCTTTGCCGTCGCGCAGCCCTTTTTTGTTATCGCCTTTGTCGCTGCCCAATTCCTCCAGCGCGATCGAGCATTTGTCGGTGATCTTCTTGCTGATCTCGTCATAGTATTTCGGCAGGCTGCGCTCGGCGTCCTTCTGGGCCTTCGGACCCTGTTTCTGGATTTTGCCCTGCCATTCGGCGACCCGGCCGGCCAAGAGTTTCAGCTCCCAACGCACCAGGGACTTCATTGCGGTTGCCAGCTTGCGCTCGTCCCATTTCCGTGGGTCGAGCTCCAGCTTCTCGGTATAGGTGAAGTCTTTGAATTTCTTTTTGAAGGCGGGGATCGAGGCGATGAACTCCACCGCCTTCTTGTTCATCTCCGACATGGAAGAGATGTCGAGCTTTGCCGTCATCAGCTTTTTACCGTTGGCTGGCATGGCAGGGGTCCTTACAGCTTGGGTTCAGTGACAGGGAGCGCCGATGCAACGGCCCGCGGGCGATCGCACGCCTTGCAAGTCGTCACATCAACGCTCTGGTCAGTGAGTGGCATCGTGCCGCCTCCAAGGTTCAATCGAACGCATATGTAAAGTCATCGCCCTCGACTCCGATGGCGACTTTGGTGATCTCGCCGCCCTCCATCAGTCGGGTCAGAAACTCGGCCGAGATGGCGGGCAGCATCGAGTTGGTCAGGATCGCGTCGATCATCCGGCCGCCGCTCTCCAGCTCCTGACAGCGGGCGACGATGGTGTCGACGACGGCATCGGAATAGGTCAGCGGAACGCTGTGGGTTTCCTGCACGCGCTTCACGATGCGGCCCAGTTGCAGCTTGGTGATCGCGGCGATCATGTCCGGGCTGAGCGGGTAGTAGGGGATGGTGACGATCCGGCCCAACAGGGCGGCGGGGAAGACTTTCAGCAGCGGGTCGCGCAGGGCTTTGGCAATCCCCTCGGGCTCGGGCATCAATTCCGGGTCGGCGCAGAGGTCCATGATCACCTCCGACCCGACATTCGAGGTCAGCAGGATCAGCGTGTTGCGGAAATCGATCATCCGCCCTTCGCCATCCTCCATGACGCCCTTGTCGAAGACCTGGAAGAAGATCTCGTGGACATCCGGGTGGGCCTTTTCCACCTCGTCCAGCAGGACGACCGAATAGGGCTTGCGCCGCACCGCCTCGGTCAGCACCCCACCCTCGCCATAGCCGACATAGCCTGGAGGCGCGCCCTTCAGCGAGCTGACCGTATGCGCCTCCTGATATTCCGACATGTTGATGGTGACGACGTTCTGCTCGCCGCCATAAAGCACTTCGGCAAGCGCCAGCGCGGTTTCCGTCTTCCCAACACCCGAGGTCCCGGCCAGCATGAAGACCCCGATCGGTTTCGAGGGATTATCCAGCCCCGCGCGCGAAGTCTGCACCCGTTTCGCGATCATCTCCATCGCGTGGTCCTGGCCGATGACCCGCTTCGAGAGATGCTCGGCCAGGTTGAGGACCGTCTTGATCTCGTCCTTCATCATCCGGCCCACGGGGATGCCGGTCCAATCGCCCACCACCGTGCCCACGGCCTGAGCATCGACGATGGGCAGGATCAGCGGTGTCTCGCCCTGCAACTCGGTCAGTTCCGCGTTCTTGGCGGCGAGCTCGGTCAGAGCCGCCTCACGCTCGGCCCCCGCGAGAGGCGCGCCAGCAGGGGCCTCCGCCGCGTGGGGCCCGTCCACCTCGCCGCCGCCCTCGCGAAGTTTGGCGCGCAGCGCGAGGATCTCCTCGACCACCTTCTTCTCAGCCTCCCACCTGGCGGTGAGGCCCTTCAGCCGTTCCTGCTCCTCGGCAAGCAGCGTTTGCGCATTCGTTCGGCGCTCAGCGACTTGGTAGCCGGCTGTCTCGTCGCGCTCGATGATCTCCAGCTCGGTGTTCAGCGCATCGATGCGGCGCTGGCAATCGTCCACTTCCGCCGGGACGGCGTGCTGACTGATGGCGACCCGGGCGCAGGTTGTGTCGAGCACGCTTACCGATTTGTCGGGCAACTGCCGCGCGGGGATATACCGGGCCGAGAGCGTCACCGCCGCCTCCAGCCCCTCGTCCAGAACCTGCACCTTGTGGTGCTTCTCCAGCATCGAGGCGATGCCGCGCATCATCATCACCGCTTTCTTCTCGTCCGGTTCGTCAACTTGGACGACCTGGAAGCGGCGGGTCAGCGCGGGGTCTTTCTCGATATGCTTCTTGTACTCGGCCCAGGTGGTGGCGCCGATGGTCCGCAGCGTGCCGCGCGCCAGCGCCGGTTTCAGCAGGTTCGCCGCGTCGCCCGTGCCCGCGGCCCCACCGGCGCCGACCAGCGTGTGGGTCTCGTCGACAAACATGATGATCGGAACGGGGCTCGCCTGCACTTCCTCGATCACCTGGCGGAGCCGGTTCTCGAACTCGCCCTTCATCGACGCGCCCGCCTGCAACAAGCCCACATCCAGCGAGAGCAACCGCGCCTCGTGCAAAGCGGGCGGCACGTCGCCACGAGCGATGCGCAGGGCGAACCCCTCAACCACCGCGGTCTTGCCCACCCCTGCCTCTCCGGTCAGGATCGGGTTGTTCTGGCGGCGGCGCATCAGGACATCGACGACCTGGCGGATTTCCTCGTCCCGGCCCACGATCGGGTCGATCTCGCCCTCGCGCGCCTTCTCGGTCAGATCGGTGCAAAACTGGGCCAGAGCCTCGCCCCCGCCCATCTGCGGCGCCAGAGCGTCGGAGCTTTCGCCCGGCTGCGCGCCGCCCAACGCGGTGCCGTCAGTCGCCTTCAGCCCATCCTCGGGCGAGCCACCGACCACGTCGTCGAAATGCTCGCCCAGATGGTCCGGTTTGACCTTGCCGAATTCCGCCGAGATGCTGATCAACACATTGCGCAGGCCAGGGGTTTTCAGGATCCCCAGCACCAGATGCCCGGTCCGGACCTGGTTCGAGTTCAGCATCAGCGAGGCATAGGTCCAGGCCCGCTCGACGCTTTCTTCCAGATGCGCCGACAGATCGGTGATGGCCGAGGCGCCGCGCGGCAGGGCGTCCAGCGCGCGGGTCATCTCGGCGGCCACCTTGCCCGGATCCATCTCGTAGTGCTGGATGATCCGGTGAATGTCGCTGTCCTGACCTTGCAGGATCTGGTGGAACCAATGGACCAGCTCGACATAGGGGTTGCCGCGTAGCTTGCAAAAGGTCGCGGCACTGTCGATGGCCTGAAAGCCCAGCTTGTTGAGTTTGCCGAAAAGCGCGACGCGGCTGATCTCGGACATGGTTTCTCCCCCTCTCAGAGCGCCAGCCGTTCGGGCGGCAACAGATTCAAGTCAGCGGCGGGCGCAGGCGGGCGCGCGCCGATCCAGGTGGTATGGCCCAGGCTGCCGAACTGGCCGAGGCGGGTATCGGGCACCTCGTCCTCCTCCAGTACCAGGTTCAGCTCCCATTCCAGCGTGTCGCCGGCATAGTTGCGGATGATCGCAGCGAGGCGCTTCAGGCTTTCGCCGCCGGGCAGCAGGCGGTGGTAATCCTCAAGGCCCAGCGGCCCGATCCGCACCCGGAACTTCGCCTCGCGCGACCAGACCTTCTCGCCCAGGCTGGTGGCGTGACCCAGGGCTGCTCCGCCCAATCCCCAGCGGTCATGCGGTTCCAGATGCAGCCATGAGCCGACGAAGCTCTCGATCTCTACCTCCGCCTTGAAGAAGCGCGAGATGACGGCCAAGAGCCCCGCCTCGCTGCGCGGGGCGGCGGCCAACAGCCCGGCGAAATGGCGCTTGGCGAGGTCGGGCATCGCATCGCGATCCTCCATCCCCCGGCCGGTATAGCCTGACAGGGCCGCCACTTTGTCGCCGAACGGATCGTCGCCCGCCCGGTCAAAGCTCGGCGCCGGCTGGCCCGCGGCCCAAGCACGATAGAACAGCGACAGCATGCGGTGGTGGAACATGTCCGCAAAGCCGCCCAGCGTCGGGTCGCGATGGTTGCGCTGCCGGTCACGGGCATATTCGGTCAAATGCAGCGGCAAGGCCCCATGGGGGCCGAACAGCCCGAAAAACTGCTGGTGGAGGTGGGCGAGCCCCGTCTCTTCGTCGATTTCGAAGCTCGAAATCGTCGACGGCGGGAAAGCCAGATCCACCTCCTGCCCCAGCCGCACCGGATCCTCGGCCGGGCGGCGCGAGCGGCCGAGGCGGGGGCGGTCGGCATGGACCGCCTCGATCAGGCGCAGGGCCTGGAAAATGTGATGGCGTTGAGGGTCTTGGCTGAGCGCGTCGAGGCGCGTCAGATCACGACCCGCCTTCCGCTCCTCGCTGGCCATCTCGCGATGTCCCCTCTTTCCTGTGAATGAATGACGGTTTCGGTGAAGCTGTTCAGCGCCACGTATTTGGCGAAGAACGCCTCGAGCACGGCACCCAGAAGGTAACAGCCGGTGCCCTCGAAAAAGCTTTCGTCGAAGCCGACGCGCAGTTCGACACCCCGGACTGCGGTCGAGAGCACCTGCTCGGCCATGCGCCGCACGATGGGGCGGGAGGAGACCGAGACGAGCCCCTCCATCTGTTTCTCCAAGGCCAGATCGCCCAGCGGCGTGTAGAGCCCGATCAGCTCTCGCAGCGCCTCGGCCCCCTGCCCGCGGTCGCCATCGGCGATGGAGAGGTAGTTGAGGCTGAGATGGCTGACCAAGCGCCAGGCGGTGTCGCCTTGCGCGAGGCTCGGCCGTGGCCGGGTCGGTGGGATCAGGGCGCGGATCTCCGAGACCGGCCCACCCTCGGGCAGGGTGAAATCGCTCTCGCCCGCGCCGACCGCGATCAGCATGGGCAGGTCGCGATTGGTGCAGACCGCATCGACTTGGAGCTGCTTGATCTCGCCCGGATAGGGGGCTTGCGACCGGTCGCAGAGGCTCAAATAGGCCTCGGACCCCAGATAGGATGTCCGCACCCCCTTGAGCCGCTGCTTTTCCGAGCGTTGCCGCATCCGGCGGCGCAGGGCGTAATAGGCCGGATGGTTCTCGCCCGCAGGGGTGAAGTCGTCCGAGGAGTAGAACGGGCGAAAGGGCACGTCGTCTTCGCCCTCGCCCGCGATGCCGACCACATCGGTGATCTGGTGGATCTCGTAGTCCAGGGGCGCGGTGCGGTCGACCGTGACATGATGGTCGATCTCGCGGCCCGAGATCTGCACCCGGTCGCAGCGTTTGGGAAACAGGTTGATCGCAGGCACGGCGTAGAGATCAAAGCTTGCCGCGGTCAGGGATTTCAGCGTCGCATCGCCGTCGGAGAGCAGAATGTAGAGATCCATCTCCTGCCCCTCGACACGTTTGATCGCGGGTTGCAGACCGGCGAGATCGACGAAGAAAAAGCGCTCCGGCATCGCGAAATATTCTTGCAGCAGGCGATAGCCGTCGAAGGATTGGCCGGGGATGGGCAGCAGCGCCTCATCCGCCTCGAATCCCCGCGGCCTGATCCGGGCCCCCAGCGGCTCCACCCAATCGGCGCGGCGGTCGGTCGACCGGCCCGCCAGCCCGACGCCGCGATTGACCAGGGCCTCGTAGAGCCGCCAGGGCTCTCCCGCCCCGCCGGCGAGGAACAGGGTCAGCTTGTCCAGCGGCAGTTCCGACATCGGATCTTCGCCCAGCCGGCGCAGGCGCAGGCGGATCGCCGCGCGGGCCGAGGTGCCGGCGGCGACCCCGGCGGCGACCAGTTCGCCACGGCCCTCGACATACTCCGCCTCGACCAGGTCGATCGGCCAAAGCGTGGTGTCTTGCGAGGAGGTGAAGACACAGGCCGTCTGCTCTCCCTCCAGAACGCGCGAGCGCAGGACGGTCCCGCGCGGCAGGGTGAAGCCTTCCTCCAACCCGCCCTGCTCGACATCCGGCACAAGGCGGGCGATCATCATCGATGGGGTTGGCGCCAGGTAATGCGGATAAACGATCTCCAGCAGGTTCTGGGTGAATTGCGGGAATTGCAGATCCAGCTCCAACTGGACCCGGGCGGAGAGGAAGGCAAACCCCTCCAATAGCCGCTCGACATAGGGGTCGAGCACTTCGATCTGCTCCATCCCCAGCCGTGCGGCGATCTTTGGGTAGAGCTCGGCGAACTCGGCGCCCATCTCGCGGATGAAGACCAGCTCGTCCTCGTAATGCCTGAGAAGCCGGGTATCCATGGGCTATCCCTGCCGGCTGATGCTGACTTCGCCGGTGGTGACGTCGAGCGCGGTGCGCAGGTAGAGATCGATCGGCACCGGCTGCGCCCAGAGATCGCCGCGGATATCGAACGAGATCACCGCGCCTGCACCCACCTTCTCCTGATGCATCTCGACATCCAGTGAGCCGGGCAGGATACGCGGCTCGAACGCCTCGACCGCGCGGCGGATCGCCTGCCGGATCTCGACGGCGCGGTTCACGGTTGCGATCCGGCCCGAGACGTCCGAGATCCCGAAATTCACCACCGAGCTTGCGACATTGGGATAGGGCTCGAGATCATGCTCGCTTTCGCTGTTGGTCGTGTTCAGCAGCCAGGCGAGATCGCGCTGGACGATCTCGCGCAGGCGGTTGATATCGATCACGCGGGCCGAGGCGGATTCAACCCGGGACTCGGGCGCGTCATCGGTCAGTCGGTCGAGCAGCGAGGGCTGCAGGCGTTCGGCCAGCATCCGGTCAGCCATCCGAGGGGTCCTCCCCCGTGAGTTTGGGCGCTTCGATCACGGGCGGATCGCCGATCACCAACTCGCGGATATCCATCAACGCATAATCGTCATGATCGGTGGCCAGAAGACGCTGGCCGAGGCCTTCGGTGACGCTCTCGCCCTCGGCCAGCCAATCGGTGGCGTGGGCGAGCTTTTGTGCGTCGTTCCCTTTTGTGGTGGTGCCGGCATAGCGGGTCGGGATCAGCGCCACCGCATCTCCGCCATTGGCCCAGGTCACAGTGGCGGGGGTCCAGACCCGGTCGCGCAGATCGCTGGGTGCTTCGAATTCCAACCGGTGGACGGCCGTGAACGGAGCCCAGAAATAGCGGCCATTGACCACCAGCTCCAGCACGGGGCCGAGGCGCGGATCGGCGTCGGCAATCCACTCGAATGCCGTGCCATTCACGCTGCCGGCACTGGCCGGGGCGGCGTCGAACGCCTTGCCGCGCAGCTCTTCGGCGGCGGAGAGATTGCCGCCGGCCTGCAGCTTGACCGCCTCGATCATCCAGGCCAGCCAGTCCTCCGGCTCGCCAAAGATCAGCGGGGCCTTTTCGCCGGCGAACACCTTGTCGCGATAGACCTCGCAGATGATCGCCTCGCGATACATCTGGGCCATCGTGTTGGCGGCAGCGTCCAGCGTGCCCGATGATTTCAATTGCTGGATCGCGCGTTGCCAATCGCCCATGACCGAGAGCAACTGAAAAAGGAAGATCCTGAGCTTCGCATCCGACGGGTCTTTGCGCACCCTGTCCTGGAGCGCCGTCAAAGCCCCAGCGAGATCACCCTGTTTCAACAGCTCTTCGGCCTGCATGTCCTGGCACCTGCATCAAGAGGAAAAGGAACCGGGCGCGGCGCTGGACCGCGCCCGGAAAGACTGGATCAGACCGCGTAGTCGGCCTTGTTCTTGACGCGGCTCCACTTGGCTTCGCCCTGGCCGCCCGAGGCTTTGGCCATTTTGCCTTTGGAGTCTTGCTTGAAGT
>JBCBIS010000172.1:0-9169 GCA_038524325.1 Pseudomonadota bacterium | reverse complement strand
CCTCCGCTGAGCCAAGAAATCCACGATCTCTGGGCCTGCCTGTCGAACGTGGCGAGGCATAAGGCGGCCAGGAACAGAGCCACCAACACGGCGACCTCCGCCGTGGAAGCCTGACGCTCCGGCATCAGATGCAGGGCCACATTTCCGGCGACAAAGAAGAAAAGGGCGTTTCGGCCCAGCATCGCCATCAGACGCGAAAACGGATCTCCTCCGCGCCGCCACAGCAGGTAGAAACCGGTCAGGGCAACACTCGCCGCCACCATGCCATAGGCGTAATAGAGCGGGTGGTTGTGCCAGCGATATCGCAGGATAAAGTCTCGCGCGAACTCACCGGGCCCGTCCAGTACGATGGCCAGACAGACCGCGAGGGCTGCGACAGCAGCTGCGCTGGCGGCCCAGAGCGAATGCCGGCGCCCGTTCAGCATTTCTCCGATCAATATCCCGAATCCGACGAGGAGTGGGCTCAACAAGATGGCCGGCGCAAACCCGGCGCCCAAGCCGACAAAGGCGAGCAGTCCATAGCCCGCATCCGCGCCGAACGGGGCGGCCAGCCATTTCAAACCCCACCCCAACGCGGCGAGGCCCAGCATCGCCGCCGCGCCCCATCGCAACAGCACCGGCAGGAAGCAGGCCAACAGCGTCAGCAGCGCCGCGTAGAGAAACAGGATCTGACCATAGGGCACGGGAGACAGGCTCACCGCCATCTGCCCGAGATCGCCGATCGCCACCTTGCCGGCGAGAAGCGCCGCCAACCCCACCATCAGATAGACGAGACAGCAGGTGATGGCCCGGTGCAGCAGCCGTTGCCGCGTCTCCTCGAGAGCCCGCCCCTCGCGCAATTTGCGGAGGTAGACCGTCTCGATCATCACTCCGAACACGATCAACAGGATCGGCGTCGCCGTCCGGGTGAGGAGAAAAACCAGATCGCCCTCGGGCGAGAACGCATAACCGAAACTGCGTACGGCGTGGATTAAAACCGCTAGAAACACCGCCAAACCGCGCGTACTGTCGAGAAAAGCATCACGCTGCGAGACAGGCATTCGCGCCTCCCGATTTGAAATTTGACTCAACTTTTAATTGTTTGGTTACCAAATCGTTAACTCTAGCGGGAGGGCGCCGAGTGATGGTTAAAAAAAGCCAAGGCTGGCGTCAGGCCCGGCGATGCTGATAGGGAGAGGGCGCATACCGCCGGGCGGGGGCGAGTTGACTGAAATCAAAGCAGCGCCCGCCGCTCGCGCCTACATCCGGACCAAGCCGACCACCAAAAGGAGAAGATGATGGGACGAGTTGCACTGGTGACAGGGGGATCGCGCGGCATCGGCGCGGCAATCTGCAAGGCCTTGAAAGCCGCGGGGCACAGCGTTGCCGCCAACTATGCCGGCAATGACGAGGCTGCTGCGAAATTCAAGGAAGAGACTGGGATCCTCGTCTACAAATACTCGGTCAACGATTACGGGGCCTGTGTCGAAGGCACCAAGCAGATCGAAGCCGATCTCGGACCCATCGATATCGTCATCGCCAATGCCGGCATCACCCGCGATGCGCCGTTCCACCGTATGACGCCAGAGCAATGGCACGAGGTCATCGACACCAACCTGACCGGCGTCTTCAACACCGTGCACCCGGTCTGGCCCGGCATGCGCGAGCGTAAGTTCGGCCGCGTGGTCGTCATCTCCTCGATCAACGGTCAGAAGGGTCAGTTCGCTCAGGTGAACTATGCCGCGACCAAGGCCGGCGACCTCGGCATCGTGAAATCCCTGGCGCAGGAAGGCGCGCGGGCGAACATCACGGCGAATGCGGTCTGCCCCGGCTATATCGCGACCGAGATGGTCATGGCGGTGCCGGAGAAGGTGCGCGAAGGGATCATCGCGCAAATCCCGGTCGGGCGTCTTGGCGAAGCCGACGAGATTGCGCGCTGTGTCGCTTTCCTCGCTTCGGACGATGCCGGTTTCGTCACCGGGTCGACGATTTCGGCGAATGGCGGTCAGTTCTTCGTCTGAGCCGCGATCCCGTGAGAAATGGTGTTTCGGAATGAGAACAGGGCCGGCCCCAGCGGTTGGGCCGGCCCTGGCGATTTTGGCAGAAAGCCGGTCTCAGGCCTTGGCTTTGCCCGTCGTCTCGCTGCGGCTGAACAATCCGCGGATGCTTTTCGCGATATCGCTGAAGAAGGCGGCGACTTCTGCCGAGCGTGTCTCGGCCGCGCGTTTGTGAGCGATGCGATAGGCGGTGTCAAAGTCCAGGTCTTGCAGGTCGAAGCGCGTGTCCATTGTTAATCTCCGTTTAACTGTGCAGGGAGGCTCCCCTTTCCTGGGCATTGATATAGAGGCTCTTGTCTGGGGTGACAAACGAGGTTTTCGGATGGATCAGTTTAAATGAGCTTAAGTGAACGCGTGCGCCTCCCGCCACTGACCGCGTTGCGCGCCTTCGACGCGGCCTGCCGGCATATGAGCTTTGCCAAAGCGGCTGAGGAGCTGTTCGTCACCCCCGCGGCGCTGAGCTATCAGATAAAAAGCCTGGAGGAGCATTTCGGCGCGCCGCTGTTTCACCGGATGAACCGGGCAATCGCGCTGACCGAGGCGGGGGAGACCCTGCGCCCTTACATCGCCGAAGGGTTCGCCGCGCTGGTCGATGGGGCCCGAGCGACCGAGCGGATGCTCGATAGCTCGACCCTGACCCTGACGGCCGGGCCGGCCTTCACGGCGAAATGGCTGGCGCCCCGCATGTTTCTGTTCGCCGAGGCGCATCCAGAGATCGAGTTACGCTTCGTCGCCTCGCTGAAGATCATGGATTTCGCGCGCGATGGGATCGAGGCTGCGATCCGGTTTGGCACCCATGGCTATGAGGGGTGTTTTCACGAAGTGCTGATCGCCGATTGGGTGACCCCCTATTGCACGCCCGAACGCGCGGCGGCCCTGACTACGCCGCGCGATATCCTCGACCATCCGTTGATCCACGATGACAGTCTGCGCTATGTGCCCTACGAGACCGAGGGGCCGGGCTTTCCGACATGGGAGCGTTGGCTGGCGGCGATGGGGGTCAGCGGCGATGCCCGCCATGGGCCCAGGTTCTCGAACGCAGATCATGCCATCGACGCCGCCTCCGAAGGGGGCGGGATTGTGCTGGGCCGCTCCTCGCTGATCGAGCGGGATCTGGCGCGCGGGCGTCTGGTCGCTCCGTTTGCCGAGGGGATGGATACCGGCGGGCAATTCCGCTTCGTCTGCCCGACGGGCCGGGAAGCCGAGCAGCGGGTGGCTTCCTTGCTCGCGTGGATCAGAACCGAAACCGAGCCACTGCGCGAGATGCGTCGCAAGGCAACCTTAATCTCGTGAGTTGACACCTGGAACAGCGCGCGGCGAGCGCATAAATTACGCTTCGAGAATCGGAGAGCCAAGAATGAAGATCGGACTGCTGCAAGTCGGCAAGGTCGCCGACGAACTTCTGGACAAGTACGAAGAGTTTCCGCCGTTTTTCGAGACCTTGTTTGCGGAGGTCGCGCCCGCGCTGACGTTTCACCGCTACAATATCCTGCGCGGCGAGAAACCTGGGCTCCCGGAAGAGTGCGATGGCTGGTTGATCTCTGGCTCGGCCCGAGGTGTCTATGATGATGATCCCTGGATTGCCGAGACCCGCGACTTCCTGCTGAAGATCCGCGCTGCGGGGCGGCCTCTGGTGGGCGTTTGCTTTGGGCATCAGTTGATGGCGGAGGCCTTTGGCGGCGCAGCCGGCCTGTCGGACAAGGGTTGGGGATGCGGTGTGCACGAATACGAAGTGCACCATCGTCCGAGTTGGATGGCGGACGCGCCCGGGCGGATTGCTCTGCACGCCATGCATCGCGATCAAGTCACCGCCTTGCCCGAGGATGCGACGGTCCTGGCCAGCAATCCGTTTTGCGAGATCGCCATGGTTGCCTATGGCGATCCCGACCATCCCGACGCGGTCTCGATCCAGCCGCATCCCGAATTCGAGCGGCCCTTCGCCGAAGATCTCGTTGCTCTGCGCACAGGCGACGGGAAGATCCCCGCAGACCGGGGCGAGGCTGCGCTGCGCACCTATGGAGATACGGTGCACAACCGGGATTTCGCCCTTTGGCTGGTCCGCTATTTCCAGCTGCGCATCCAGGGCAAGGCGGCGGCCTGATGGCGCGGCGCTGTCCCTGCCCTCGGAATGCTAGAAGACGCCTGTGGTCAACTTGCGCTGGCGAGCCGGGTAATCTCTTCCTTGAGGTGAAGTTTCTGACGTTTCAAAGCTGCGATCGCAAGATCGTCGGCGCCTGGACTTTGCTGTTCGGTTTCGATCTTTCGATCGAGTTCCTGATGCTTCTGACGCAGGTTGGCGATATGCGCAGTGACGCTCATATTCCGTCTCCTCTCGTTGCGGCTTCCACATGGCCGATTAAGACAGCGTCAATGCAGTCTGTCATCAAATAGTTAAAAACCTTTCGGGCTGACGCAGTTATCCCCGAAATCCACATGAAATTTCGGCGTTTTCACGCGGGTTTCAGGCTGCCCTCGGCGATCTTCGTCCAAAACGCGACCACATAGGGAATCGCCTCGTCGTTGAAGTCATATTTCGGGTTGTGCAGCATCGGCCCGCGCAAACCGTTGCCGAAGGTGACGAAACACCCCGGAACGCGGATGCCCGTGCGCTTGTCGCGCAGGAGATAATAGGCGAAATCCTCAGAGCCCATGGCCGGTGGCGGGTCGATCACGCAGTGCTGCGGTCCGAGAAGGCCCTTCATCACCCGGGCCGCAAAATTCGCCTCGCGGCGCGAGTTGATCAGGGCGGGATAGGGCTTGTCGTCCATCTCGACCTCGATCCGGACCCGGTGCGCCTGGGCCACGGCCCGCGCGCGGGCCCGCAGGTCCCGCTTCATCTGCGCCATCGTCGTGTTCGACAGCGCGCGCAGGGTGCCAGAGAGGCGGGCACGCTCGGGCAATACATTGGTGGCGGGTTCCCCGGTCTCGTTCGAACGGGACACGAAAGAGGTGATCGAGACCACCGCCGTCTCGACCGGATCGCAGGTGCGGCTGACGATGCCCTGCAAGGTGGTCACCAGATCCGCACCAGCCACGATCGGGTCGCGCGCTTCATGCGGCCGGGCGGCATGCCCGCCCTTGCCATAAATCCGGATATAGAACTCCTGGCTCGCCGCCAGCATCCGGCCCGAGGAGCATCCCATCCATCCGACCGGCATGGTCGGCCAGTTATGCGCGCCATAGATCGCCTTCACCGGATAGCGCACGAACAGATCGTCATCGATCATCGCTTTGGCACCGGCGCCGCCTTCCTCGGCTGGCTGAAAGCAGAAATAGACGGTGCCGGAGAAATTGCGGGTCTCGGCCAGATGCTTTGCCGCCCCCAGCAGGCAGGCCGTGTGCCCATCATGCCCGCAGCCATGGAAATGCCCCGGGATGGTTGAGGCATAGGGCAGGCCGGTCTCCTCATCCATCGGCAGGGCATCCATATCGGCACGGATCATGATTGCGTCGCCGGTGTTCTGCCCCTCCTGCTTGCCCTGCAGGCGCCCGACCACCCCCGCGCCGCCCATGGCGGTCTCGACCACCTCGACGCCAAAGCTTTCGAGCTTTTCGGCCACAAATTTCGAGGTGCGCGGCAGTTCGTACCCGATTTCGGGATGTTGATGCAGGTCGCGGCGCCATTCACTGACCTCGGGCGCCAAGGCTGTCATCTTCGCTCTCAAATCGTCGAAATCTGTTGGCTTGGCGACGGTTTCCAATCGTGTGCTGCTCATCGCAAAGTCCCCCTCCTGGAACGCATCAAAACGCTATCGGCGCGGCATCGCGCAGGATCGCGCCGGCCTCGGGCGAGAAATCATCGCCGTCGACAGTGTGAGCCACTCCCGCATGGAGGACAAGCGGCGCGCAGAGGCGCAGCGGGGTTTTCACATCCTTTCGGGCGCGGACAAGCACGCGTTTCGCATCTCGGCCGACACGGGCGATCAGGGGTTTGATTGCGATATCCCCTGTGCCGGTCAGACCGGCCAGGATGCTGTCGAGCCGCTCGGCACGGTGGATCAGCGTCAGCCATCCCCGCGGTTTCAGCCGTGCGCGTGCAGCGGCGAGCCAGACCTCCAGCCCCTCGGCCTCGCGATGGGCCAGATCCTTGCGCGCAATCGGAGAGCCTAGGCTCTGCTCCCTGAAATATGGCGGGTTGAGGATCACATGGTCGAAGCTGAGCGCCTTCAACGCCCCAGGCATGGCGGCGACATCGCCGGGGTGGAGGGTCATCTCGACCCCGTTCAACGCTGCGTTCTTCCGGGCCAGCGCCAGATACCCCTCCTGCAGCTCCAGCCCGGTCGGCCGGACCGGCACCCGGGCGGCGAGGCAGAGCGCCGCCGCACCCGCGCCGCAGCCGAGATCGAGCACCGTCTCGCCCGCCCTGGCCGGACAGGCCGCTGCCAAAAAGACCGGATCGGTCGCGGCGCGATAGCCCTGCACCGGTTGCAACAGCCGCACGCGCCCGCCCAGCAGACGGTCCTCGCGCACGCTCCATCCGGCCGCATCGGTCACAGCCAGTCTTCGCACATGAACGGCTCGACCCCGTTTTCGCGCAGGATCATGCGCGCGCGCAGCAGATCACGCTGCAACACCATGATGCGGCGTGGGAACGCACCTATCCCGCCTTCCATCAGGCTCATGTTTACGTCGAACACGAAGCACTCTATATCTCTGACGAGAGCAAGGCTTTCGTGTAGGGGACCAGGGTTGGGTCGGTGGTGCGCAGCAGCTCTTCCATGACCCCTAGGCTAGCGTAGTGACGCCGATGCCGTCGACCCCATGCAAGGCCTGACAGAGGAAAGGACAGGCCGGCGCATGAACGCCCCCTTGCCAACGCAAACCGTGACACAACCCGGCCCGTTCGAGCGGCTGACCGCCCTGGTCGCCGAGGATATGACGGCCGTCAACGCCGTGATCCGCGAGCGCATGAGCTCGGAACACGCCCCCCGAATCCCGCAGATCTCGGCCCATCTGATCGAGGCGGGCGGCAAGCGGCTGCGCCCGATCCTGACCCTGGCCACGGCGCGGATGTGCGGATATCAGGGCATCGACCATGTGAAACTGGCCGCAGTTGTCGAGTTCATTCACACGGCGACATTGCTCCATGACGATGTGGTGGATGAGAGCGAAAAGCGCCGCGGCAAGGCGACGGCGAATATCCTGTTCGACAATCTCTCCAGCGTTCTGGTCGGCGACTATCTCTTCGCGCGGGCCTTCCAACTGATGGTGGAGACCGGGTCGATCCGGGTGCTGGGCATCCTCTCGAACGCGGCGGCGGTGATCGCCGAGGGCGAGGTGCTGCAACTCTCGACCGCGCATGATCTGAGCACCGATCTCGCCCGCTATGAGCAGGTGATCCGCGGCAAAACCGCAGCGCTGTTCTCGGCGGCGACCGAGGTGGGCGGGGTGATCGCGGGCGAAAGCGAGGCGCGGGTCCAGGCGCTCAGCGCATTTGGCGACGGGTTGGGGATGGCGTTTCAACTCGCCGACGACCTGCTGGATTATGGCGGCTCCTCGGCGGCGCTCGGCAAGAATACCGGGGATGATTTCCGCGAGGGCAAGGTGACTCTGCCGATCATAATCGCAATCCAACGCGGCGCCGAGAAGGACCGGGCGTTCTGGCAACGGACGATCGGCAAGGGCGACCTGCGCGACGGCGATTTCGAGGAAGCGATGGCTCTGTTGGCCGCGACGGAGGCATTGGACGAAACCCGCGCTGTCGCTCAAGCCCATGGGCAGCGTGCAATTTCGGCGCTGGATGCGTTTCCCGCGGGCGAGATGCAGGGCGCGTTGCTGGATATCACCGAGTTCGTGATCGCGCGGACTGTCTGAGGCGACGGGTCCCGCCTTCGTCAGACCGGCTCCAACGCTGCGGGAGTTTCGCTCTGCAGCGGGGCGGAGGCGACCCACCAACCGCGCTCCTCTCGCCTCAAACGCTCAGCACAGGCCTGGGCCGCGCTCTCGCTCGGGAACAGCGAGAAGCAGGTGGCGCCCGAGCCGGACATGCGCGCAAGCGGCGTGTCGGAAAGGGCCGACAGGACCCGCGAGATCGCCGGGCACTGCGCGCGGGCCGGTGCTTCGAGGTCGTTTCGCTGCTGTCCGAGCCAAAGGATCATCTCTTCGAACCCCTGGAACGCGGGTAAATCTGGCGCAGGCGGGTTGGTCTTCGAGGCCAGACCGGAAAAGACCGCCCCGGTTGGCACGGCTTGCAGCGGGTTCACCAGGACGATCCAGGCATCGGGGAGGGGCGGGCAGGTCGACAGCGCCTCGCCAATCCCCTGCATTCTCTGCGCATCTGCGCCGAGGCAGACCGGCACATCGGCGCCGAGGCTGAGCGGCAGGCCAGGCGGGATCGGTCGGTCCCAGAGGCGCGACAGAAGGCGCAGCGCTCCCGCCGCGTCGCTGGACCCGCCGCCGATCCCTGATGCGATGGGCAGGTTCTTTGTCAGGCGCAGGGCCGCCCCGAGACCACGCCCGCGCGCCATCGCCTCGGCTGCCCGGAGGACCAAATTGTCGCCATCCGCGGGCAGGCCATCGCCAAATGGCCCGTCGATCGCGAGGCTCAGCCCAGACGCGGGCTCGGCTTCCAGCAGATCACCGATGCTCGGAAAAACCGCCAGACTGTCGAGCAGGTGATAGCCATCGGCCCGCTGACCAGTCACATGCAGGTAGAGATTGATCTTTGCCGGTGCGCGTTCGATCCACGCACCAGCGGTCTCGTCCTGCCGCTGACCTGCCGCCGCTGGGTCAGCCGCCATTGTCTTCCGTTTGCGGCTCGACCGTGCCGAGGATCGCCGGGTTGCCGGCTGCGGCCTCTTCATCCAGCACCACGTCCAACCCGACCTCCAGCTTGCGCTTGATGCGGACGATCTCGTCCTCCTCCGGCTCGAACGACAAGGCGCGGCGCCACTGGAACTCGGCCTCGATCTTGCGGCCATTGACCCACAGCACGTCGCCGTAATGGTCATTGATGACAGGATCGACGGGGCGCAGTTCGACCGCGCGCTCCATATGCACCAGGGCCTCCTTGAATTCGCCCAAGCGGAACAGGACCCAGCCCAGACTGTCGACGATATAGCCGTCATTTTCGCGCTGGGAGACGGCGGTTTCGATCATCTTGCGGGCTTCGGCGAGGCCTCGCCGAAGCCCGC
>JBCBIS010000171.1:0-9193 GCA_038524325.1 Pseudomonadota bacterium | reverse complement strand
CAGCGCATGGGGCGGACCGGCATGTTCCGCGACTATCGCCTCCGGGTCGCCGGGGTGATCCGCGATTACGGCCTGACCGAACGGGCGGAGGCGCCGGAGGACGCGTTGGCGCTCTGACACCCCGGGACGCCGCTGATGGGGTGAAATCGCCCCGCGCCTGGGATACCATGCCGCTCATCGGGGTGTTTTCTGAGGACGGGACGATATGGGACAGGTTGCGATCATCGGCTGGGGCTCCCTGGTCTGGGACCTTGACGATCTCGCACCGCATGTCTCGGGGAGTTGGCGGATGGAGGAAGGCCCCATGCTCCCGTTGGAGTTCACGCGGATCAGCCCAAAGCGCAAGAACGGGCTGGCCGTGTGCATCGACGAGACCTTCGGGACACCCTGCCCGACCCATATCATCGCCTCGGCCCGCGCCGATTGCACCGAGGCGATCCTCGATCTGGCCAAGCGAGAGCGCACCGAACCGCAAAATATTGGGGCGCTTTGCCGCCGTACCGGGATCCGAAAGGCGGTCAGCGCGCGGATCATGGGCACCATTGACGCCTGGGCGAAAAGCAAGGGCTGGAGCTGCGCGGTCTGGACCGATATCGGCTCGAATTTCGAAGCGGAGTTGGGCGAACCCTTCTCGGTGCCGCGCGGGCTGGCCTATCTCGGCAGCTTGACGGGCGAGAGCAGGCGCGAGGCGATCCGCTATATCGCTCAGGCGCCCAGCGCGACTGACACGCCCCTGCGCCGCGCCCTGGCCGAGGAACCCTGGTGGCGGGAAGAAGCCAGCCGGTTCAACCCGTGACGCCGCTCTGAGCGGTCAGGCGTCGAGGACGATCCAGATCGCGCAGCCGGCCAGCAGAAGCCCCATCCCGAGGTTGAAGGCGCGCAGCCGCTCGCCCGTCCCCAGAAACTGCCGCATCCCGGTGCCGAAACCGGACCATGCCTGCGTCGATGTCAGCGCGGCAATCGCGAACACGCCACTGGCGATCAGAGCATCGGCCAATGGGCGCTCGGCCGAAATGAATGCGCCCGCCACGCCGATCGCCATGGCCCAGGATTTCGGGTTTATCCATTGAAACGCCGCGCCTTCGAGCAGGCTGAGCGGCCGGGCCGCGCCCGAGGCCTCGGGCTCCGCGCCGGAGCCCGCGCTGGCGATCCGCCACGCAAACCACAGCATCACCGCACAGCCGATCCACAGCATCGCTGTTTTCAGCACTGGGATGGCCTGGAATATCTGTCCAAAGCCCAGGGCCACGGCGAAGATCATGACGGGGAAGCCGAGCGTGATGCCGAATGCGTGCGGTTGAGTTCGCCGCCATCCAAAGGCCGCCCCTGACGCGGCCAGCATCACGTTGTTCGGGCCCGGGGTCCAGGACGCCGCAAAAGCGACGCCGGTGAGATTGAGCAGCACATCAAGGGTCATGATGGAACCCATAAAGGTCAGTTATGATGACCTTTTAGAGCCTCCTCCATCAGCCCCGCCTTGTCCAGCCTTAAATCGCTGGCGAACCAGGCGCGTTTTGCTCGGGTCAGGGCGGCGCCGAGGGATGGGCCAGAGAGGGCCGCGATGCGCATGAGATCCCCGGCCTGAAGCGGCATCTCGCGCCCGCGCCCGCGTTCGATCTCGGCCATGACCGTCGGCCAATCCGCGGGGACCAGCGATGTCCGCAGCAACATTGCCCCGGTCGCGGCTTCGCCTCCATAGGCCGCTGCCAATGCCGCCGGGCCATAGGGGCTGTCACGGGCGGTTATAAGGGCGTCGAGACCCCTTTCCTCCTGCCGCGAGAGGCGGAGCCGGGCGGCGACCTCCACACCTCCCAGTGAGGCGAGCCGGGTCAGCCAGGCGATATGTGCCCCGGTCGCTTCCTCCCGCGCGACGAGCGGGGCGAGGCCGGCAGGGTCGGCACCGGGCAAGCAACGGGCCAGCACCCCCGCCGCCGCCATCGACGCCGTTGCTGGCGCAGGATCCGGGGCGGCGAGCAGCTTGCGCATCTCGGCCCCAATCCGCTCTCGGGCCAGGTCGTCAACCTTCTCCGCCAAGCCAGCACAGGCGGCGAGACCCTCCGGGTCGATATCGCTGCCATACCAGGCATTGAAGCGAAAGAAGCGCAGGATCCGCAGCGCATCCTCGCGGATCCGGTCCTCGGGGGTCAGGATGAACCGCACCCGCCGGGCCAGCATGTCCGCCAGCCCGTCCAGAGGATCGATGACCCGGCCCTCCGCATCGGCATAAAGGGCATTCATCGTGAAGTCCCTTCGGCGGGCATCCTCGGCAATGTCGGTCGAGAACCGCACCACGGCGCGCCGGCCATCCGTCTCCACATCGGCGCGGAAAGTCGTCACTTCGAAGGGTTGACCCCTTGCGATCAGGGTCACGGTGCCATGGTCAATCCCGGTCGGCACCGCCTGCAGCCCGGCCCGCTCGGCCCGGGCGATCACCTCCTGCGGCAAAACCGGGGTCGACAGGTCGATATCGCTGACCGGCGCCTGCAAGACCGCGTTGCGCACGCAGCCTCCGACAAACAGCACCTCTCCCCCGAGGGCGGAGAGCACCGCCACCGTCGCCGGGTCGGTCAGCCAAGGGGCGGAGATCTTCATGCCGGCAGCACTCTCATCCGCTGTCCAGCGCGACGATCCGGTCGGACAAGCCCTTCAACATCCCGGCCGTCGCCCCCCAGATATAGTAATCGCCCCAGGGCATCGCCCAGTAATCGCGGCGCAAGCCGTCTTTCTCATAGAAATGCTGCACACGGTTGGCGGGATCCATCAGGAACGCCAGCGGGGTTTCGAACACCTCGGCCACCTCCTGCGGATCTGGATCCGGGCGCCATCGCGGATCGATCTCGGCCACGAAGGGGGCGACGCGAAAGGCGGTGCCGGTGAGGTAATCATCCAGGCGACCCAGCAGGCGCAGATGCGCGCCATCGAGCCCGACCTCCTCCTCCGCCTCACGCAGCGCTGCCGCTTCGGCCGAGGGATCGGCGGCATCCAGCTTGCCGCCAGGAAAACTGATCTGACCGGCATGCTGCTTCAGATGAGCCGCGCGCCGGGTCAGGATCACCTGCACGCCGGCGGGCCGCTGAACCAACCCGCACAGCACCGCAGCAGGGCGCGGCGCACCAGGGCGAAGCCGCTTTGACGCCTCTCCCGTCAGGAGATCGAAATCCGATCGCTCACCCATTGGGCCGAGCGCCAACGCCGCCTCGACCGTCGCTATGTCCACCATGCGCCAGCCATGCCCTCTGCGCCACATCGGGTCAAGCCGCGCCTGCGGGCTGGACAGCCGCCGCGGGAATATGCCCCTATCGGCGCCAGCCAGAAGGGAGCCGGCGATGCCCGAGATCATGACCATCCCCGCCCGGCGAGGACGGGCCCAGCGCCTGACCCGCGGCCAGGCGATCAAGATCATCAACACCCACGGGCACCAGGTCGTCGACACATGGTCCTTCTCGGCCGAAGATGTCAGCGAATATTTCTCGGTCGAGCACTGGCGCCCCACGGTCGAGCATATCTTTCCCAAGGTCGGCGACAAATTGGTGACCAACCGCCGGCGGCCGATCATGACCTTCGAGGAAGACACCTCGCCCGGCATCCACGATACCCTGATGGCCGCCTGCGACGACTATCGCTATGGCTTGCTGGGCTGCACCGAGTATCACGACAACTGCACCGACAATTTGAAAGCCGCCATGCGCGCCATCGGCATCGTCAGCCACGAAGTTCCAAGCCCGCTGAACATGTGGATGAACATCCCTGTCAGCCAGGGCGGCGAGCTTGGCTGGGAGGCGCCGGTCTCAGTCCCCGGCGATTACGTGGTGCTGCGCGCCGAGATGGATTGCATAGTCGCCATGTCATGCTGCCCGCAGGACATTTTGCCGATCAACGCGGGCAAGACGGTGGACGCGCATTACCAGGTCATCGGGTGACCGCGCGCCGCACCCTCACGACAAGCGGGAGACGATGTACAGATGGGGAACCGGACGAGGGGGCTGGAGATCGGCTTTGCCGACTTGCCGCGTCTGATCGGACGCGATCTCGGCGTCTCGCCCTGGGTCGAGGCGGACGTGCCGATGATCGATGGGTTTGCGCAGGTCACGGCCGGTGCGGGCGCCAGGAGGCAGAGCAGCGGCACCGCCTATCTCGCGCTCTCGCTTCTGCCCCGCTTGGCGGACCCGCTGCTGAGCGTGTCGGGGCTGGCGCACAAGGTGAATTACGGGTTGAACGAGGTGCGGTTCCTTGCGCCCCTGACGCCCGGCAACAAGGTTAGGCTGCGCCAGAAAGTGACGGCTGCGGAAGCGAAGCGGGAGCAGTTCCTCCTCACTTTCCTCACCACATTCGAACGTCGCGAGGGAGAGACAGATGCCGCAACGGTGATCTGTACCGCCGAGTCCCTGGTTCTGTTCGTTCCCGAATAAATCCGCCGGACGCCCCGAGGCACGGCTTGCTCAGAGCCCCGAGAAACCGGTTGGGAGCGTTTGCGGCCCCGGCTCGGCAGGGGTTGCGAGGCGGGGGCGGCCGATGGCGGTGGCGGACAGTTCGGCCTCAATCACCATCTCTTTCCCCTCGATCTCGGCTGTCTTGCGGGTCAGATCGATCACGATATCAGGGTCCTCGGCGCCGGCGGCCTCTGCCGCAGCCTTGATCTCGGAGATCAGGGCCAAGCGCAGCGCGCTCTCTGCCTCGTCAAAATCCGTGAAATCCTGGGGGCCAGCGGGCAAATGCGCCCGGAACAGGCCACTGCTGGGGGCGCTGATCGTCGCCTGACGGGTCAGCCGGACATGGCCAACCACGGCGCCTAGCGCATTGGCGACATCGGCATGGGCCGGCACCAGAACCTCCGCGCCCAGCACCGCGCCGACGCCAGGGTAATAGCTTTGGGCGGAGGCACCGAGGCCGATCACCGGGTGTTGCAGCGCAAACCGGGGCGCAGTCAGGCCGCGATGTCCATCGAGCGCCGCTTGCACGAGGGGCGAGCGGGTGATCTCGATCCCGTCAAAACCGTCCTCCGAGAACGCGGTTTCCAGAACCCGCTCGGCCGAGCGGCGGGTCAGCAGATCGATGACCTGCTGGCTCATGGCCCTTGCATCTTCGGCCAGGGGTTGGCCCGTGCGGCCGCGCTGGCGGGCGAAGAGTGTGGCGGCTTTCTCTGCCGCGTCCTGGTCCCACCCGGTATGCATCCCGGTGACATGGGCGGCATCCGAGGGGGTGAAGCCTGCCTCCGCCACCTGTCCCCGCGCGATCAGGCGCTGGATCTGCCGGCGCGCGGCACGCCCCGTGGCGATCTGATCGGCGGCTACGGGCCCGTCGCGCAGACGTGCCAGGACCGGCTCTTCAACGCCCTGCGCCGTGCCCGCTCCAAGCGCGATGAAGCAGCGCCCCGCCTGCGGGTCGACCCGGGGGCCCGCCAATTGCCGATCGAGCATGGCATGGACCAGCCCCGGATGCGCTTTGGCCAGAAGCGAAATCGGAATCCGCCGCGCGGGACCCAGGGTTAGCCCCGCCTCCGGCCCGGTCTCGACCAACCGCACAGCCGAATCGCCACCGAGGCCATGGGTGCGCATCGCGACCGCTTCGACCATCGTGCGCAGACCACCGACCTGCGCGCCGTCCGGATCGATCCTCGGCCGGCCCTGGCGCAGAACGGCGATATCGGTTGTGGTTCCGCCGATATCCGACACGATCGCCTCGCTCAGACCGGTCAGCCACCCCGCCCCGACCAGCGAGGCCGCGGGGCCGGAGAGGATCGTCTCGACGGGTCGCTCCAGCGCATACTCTGCCGAGACGAGCGCGCCATCACCCCGGACCACCATCAGCGGCGCGGCAATCCCTGAAGCCGAGACGCGCTGCCGGGCACTCTCGATCAGGCGAGCGATCATGGCGATCAGCCGGGCGTTCAGCAGCGCCGTCAACCCGCGCTTTGGCCCGCCGACCTTGGCCGAGAGCTGATGCGAGCAGGTGACCGGCCGCCCGGTGCGCAGCGTGATCTCCTGCGCCGCCGCCTGCTCGTGCGCCGGATTGCGGACCGCGAAATGACCGCAGACGGCATAGGCGCCGATATCGCCCGGCATCTGATCCAGCGCCGCACCCAATGCCACCACATCCAGCGGCACGCGTTGGGCGCCCAGGGGGTCGTGACCGCCCGCGATCGCAAGCAGCGGATCATCTCCGATCGCCTCGGCCAGGCCCTGCCGGCCCAGATCCTCGGGCTCGAAGCCGATCATGACGAGGGCCGAGCGTCCGCCCTGCCCCTCGACCAGTGCATTCGTCGCCAGGGTTGTCGACAGCGAGACGAGGGCGATGCGTGACGGGCAGATCTTGGCAGCAGCCAACACTTTATCGACCGCCTCGCCGATCCCGCGGGAAAGGTCGTCGCGCGTCGTCAGCGCCTTTGCCTTCGCGATCAGCGCGGAGGGGCCCTCGCCCATGCGGGCCCCGTCGATCAGAACGGCATCCGTATAGGTGCCGCCCGTGTCGAGCCCCAACAAAATGTGATCGGCAGATGAACTCTGCTGCGCCATCGGACGGCCTCTCTCCTCCGCAAGTCTTCGCCGCCCGTTACCCTCCACGGCGATCGATGAAAAGCGGAATTGAGGCTGTTGGGCGCGCGTCTCCCGTGAAGGCTGTTTGGCGAGGATTTCGGGATCATCTGGGAAGCTGACCAGAGGGCCAGAAACGCGATGCGCCTCAGCGGATTGATTCGCCCGTATCGGCAGGCGCGCCAGGGCCGGCGGTGTGGAGTTGCCGCCGCCCCTCGGCGTCGGACGCCTCATCCTGGCGGTCTGCCATCGTGCTCAGACTGTCGCGCAGCCCCGCAAGCAAAAATCGGGTCTCCCAATCCAGTCTCGTGCCGTTTTCGAGAAGATAATGATGGATCGTGAAGGCCATGTTTTTCAGAGGCAAGTGCAGGTCAGAAACCTCGCCATGCGACATAGTATAGGCCGCCGCTTTATGCCTAACGTTCTGCATTCGTACCTCGCATCGATTTTTTGACGCAAATCATATTCGAACCGTATGATTAATGATGGGTGAAACTAACCACCTCGATTTACGCTAACTTTCTCATAGATTGTCGTTAAGCCCCGCGATACGCGGTCGTTCTGCGCGGGTCATGTGCCGCTTGCCAGCGTATCCGGGATGGCGGGTCACCATGAACCCGGCGGCGCTCAACGCCCTGCGCACCGCACCCGCGGCCGAATAGGTAGCGGCGGTTCCACCCGGGCAGGTGTGGTCGTGCACGGCTTGGAGCAGGGCGGCCTCCCACATCTCCGGATTTCGCGCCGGGGAGAAGCCGTCGAGGAACCAGTTTTCGACCTGGCCGGACCAGTTCGGAAGGGTTTCCCGCGCATCTCCCCAGATCACCTCGAGGACGGTATCGCCCAGGTCCAGCGGCTCGGTCAGCGGCCAGGCCGCCAGCAGCGCGCCGGGATCGAGCTGCGGCCAGGGCGCCAGCGCCCGGGCGAGGTCGTCCCGCGGCATCGGATAGGCTTCGAAAGAGGTGATCCGGAGAACGCCACCGCGGGCCGCGACCTCTCGCCACAAGGCGCGCGCAGCCAGGACGTTGAGGCCGGTTCCAAAGCCCAACTCGGCGACGGTGGCACCGCGCGCGCCCTGCCAGCGCCGGGGCAGATCATTGCCCTGCAAGAAGACATGCCGCGTCTCCTCAAGCCCGTTGACGGTCGAGTAATAGGGATCGTCGAACCGGCGCGACACCGGGACGTCACCGCGCCAGTCCAGACCGTCTTGATCCTGCCCATCTCCCATGGTTCTGTTTTGGCGAGGGAGGACCGCATGGACAAGCCGGATCTTCTGGTGGTCGGCGGCGGCGTGTTCGGTCTTTCGGTGGCGCTCGAGGGTCTTCGCGCCGGGCTGACAACCGTCATCGCCGATCAGACACAGCCCGGGATGGGCGCCAGCGCCACCCCTGTCGGCGCGTTGACACCGCATATGCCGGAAGGCTGGGGGCCCCTGAAAGCGTTCCAGTTCGAGTCGCTCTGCGCCCTGCCCGACGCGGCGGCCCGATTGGCGTCAGAGGCAGGTGCTGCGCCATTCTACAGCCAGACCGGGCGTTTGACCCCGCTGACGACCCCTGCGGCGCGTGCGCGGGCCGAGCGGCAGATCGCGGCGGCCGAGGAGATCTGGCAGGGGCGGGCCCGTGTCGAGGTTCTGGACCGGGCTCCGAAAGAGGCCGAGGCGGTGATCGCGCCCGGCGCCTGCCTCCATGGTCTGATGCACGACACCCTGTCGGCCCGGCTGCATCCGCGCCGCTATCTCGCCGCGCTCCGACAACGGGTCGCGGCGGGGGCTGAGGTTCTGACGGGATGGACGGCACAATCTCTGGGCGAGGATGGGCGCGAGGTGATTTGCGATCGCGGGCGGCTGGCGGCCTCTCACATTGTGCTGGCGGCGGGGTGGCAGACCGGCGCCCTCGCTCCGGTCGGTTTCGAGGGCGGTGTGAAGGGTCAGGCCGCCATGCTCTCCGCCGATTTGCCCGTGGATCTTCCCGTCCTGCAAGCGCCCGGCCTGTTCATCGTCCGGCACGGGCCGGGAGAGGTCGCCGTCGGATCGACCTCCGAGCGGGTCTGGACGCATCTCGATGTGGACGCGCAGCTCGATAACGTGATCGAGAAGGCCCACGCCTTCTGCCCGCCGCTGGCCGGGGCGCAGGTGATCGCGCGTTGGGCGGGGGTCCGGCCCAAGGGCCCACGGCCCGAGCCGGTGATCGGCCCCCTGCCCGGCCGCCCCGGCATCTGGATCGCCAGCGGCGGCTACAAGATCGGGCTCGGGATCGCCCATCATGCGGCGCGTGCGCTGATCGGCGCGATCACCGAAAATGCCAAAGAGCCGGCGCTGCCCGAGATATTTCTACCGCGGGCAGCGGGCTGAGCCTTACTCGTCGAAGCGGACTTCTTCGGTCAGTTTCACGGCGGTGGCGCGGTGGCTGGCAATCTCGGTCAGCGGTTTGTCATCCGCCTCGAAATCCCCCCAGCTCTCGACCAGATCCGAGGCTTTGACGCTGGACAGAACCGGGTATTCGCCGTTGATGTCGGCATAGATCTTCTGTCCTTCGGGGCTGGCGAGGAATTCCATCAGCTGCATCGCTTCGGCCTTGTTGGGCGCCGATTTGGTCATCGCCATGCCCGAGATATTCATATGCGTGCCGCCATTGGCAAAGGTCGGGAACAGGATGCGGACGCTTTCG
>JBCBIS010000170.1:342-9237 GCA_038524325.1 Pseudomonadota bacterium | reverse complement strand
TTCACGGCGATTTTCGAGGAAGCGACGATCGCGTCCATGTTCTCTTGGCCGAAAGCGGTCGCGTCTTCGAGACCTTTGGAGACTTTCTCCATGTTCTCTTCGACGGTCTTCTGAGCCTCGGCGGTCAGATCTTCGATTTTTTTGGCTGGCGCGGCTTTGGTGGCCATGTCTTCCTCTCCACAGATTCAGTTTGGATGTCCGGGACGGCTCCGCGCCGTCTGCTGTGCTGCCCTTATATATTTCATGGTGCAGCGCGTCAAGAGTTTTTTTGCACTGCACAAAAACAACTGCTGAGGTATGGCTCGCGCCCGGTGCGGTCTTTGCTCCTCGTTAAGGAAAAGGGGATTCTCATCGTAATCACAGTGTGTTATTATTCTATCCACAGGCAGGAGCGTCGACCAGGATCCCGTTCAATGAGGACCCGGCGACATGAGGCAAACTTTGAGCAGGAACCACTCTCATGCTTAGTGGACTTCGTATCTTATTGTGCGGACTGTGCGTTGCGGTCCTGATGTCGGGCGGCTCGGCGCAGGCTGCGCCTTACGCGGCGATGGTGATGGACATGCGCGATGGGCGGGTCATGCATGCGCGCGGGGCCGATCGGCGCCAACATCCCGCTTCACTGACCAAGATGATGACCCTCTATCTGGCGTTCGAGGCCGTCGAACATGGGCACATCAATCTCGGCACCAGGGTTCGGGTCAGCCGGAAAGCGGCGGCACAAACCGGCTCTCGCCTGAGGCTCCGGGCCGGTGAGCGGGTGACGATCCGCGACATGATCCGGGCCACGGCAATCAAGTCGGCGAATGACGCCGCCGTGGTGCTGGCCGAGGCGATCGGCGGCTCGGAGAAACGGTTCGCGCAGATGATGACCTCGAAGGCGCGGCAGCTCGGCATGTCATCGACCACCTATCGCAACCCGCATGGGCTGACCCGCTCGGGCCATCTGACAACCGCGCGCGATCAGGCGCGGCTGGCGCGGCATCTCTTCTATGATTTTCCCCAGTATTACAACATCTTCAGCCGCAAGACGGAGCGTGCGGCGGGGCGGCGGATCTGGACCACCAATCGCCTGCTCGGCACATATCGTGGGATTGAAGGGCTGAAGACCGGCTATACACGGGCCGCCGGATACAATCTCGTCGCGACCGCGCAACGGGGCTCGAAACGGGTCATCGCCGTGGTGATGGGCGGCAAGAGTTCGCGGTGGCGGAATGCACGGGTAGCGGAATTGCTCGACATGGGCTTCCAGCGGGCAAAGACCCGGGTGGCCGTGCACCGGCCCGGCCAATCGGCGGGGGTCGAGGTGGCGCGCGCTCCCCTGCCCTTGCCCCGTCCCGGAAGCCAGCCGACGGGCCTCGCCGCTCTGGCCGCGGCGCTCAGCTCTCCGGCCCATGCGGCGGTGGATCCAAGCTCGCGCCTCGCCCCGACCTATGCGGAGCGGCCCCGTCAGCGGGGCGGCGCAGTGGACCCGGCACGCGCGGGAAAACCCTCGCGTCAGCCCGGCATGCCCATTCCCCCGCAGCGGCCCGGATGGGCGGTCGTGGCAGGCAGCTATACCGATGAAGCCGGCGCTGTTGCCCGGCTGGCGGCCATCGCAGGGCGACGCAATCTGGACCTCGGCGACACCGAATCGGTCATCGCGCAACGCCGCTCGGGTTCGGGGGCCACGGTTTATGATGTGCGTTTCGAGGGGTTCTCGAAAGCGGAGGCGACGGCGGTTTGCAAGACGCTCGGCCGGCTGTGCCGCACCGAAGCGCCGGACCGGCTGTCTCCCGGCCGGTGACAGCACGCGCGGCCGGAGGGGGTCTCATCTGTCGGCCCGGGTCACGGGAATGCTGAGGGGGGTCGCCTGTATCGAGATGAAAATGCGGGCGGTCCCGGAGAAGACCGCCCGCGACGCAACTCGATTCACACAACTCACGCCCTCAGCTTGTGACCTGGTTCCTTGGTCCTTGCGGGGATGCCGAGGATTGTCCCAAGCTGATGTTCAGATAAGCCCCCGGTCGATTTGCGGACTGTGATAATCCTCACACTGAGTTGAGAATTTGCCTCAATTTGGCCCAATTTACCTTGGGAGTGATGCATTCCAGCAATAAAATTGCGCCCAACACGATCTGGGGTCACGGCGGCGGAAGACCGGAACGAGCACCTGTCCATTCCGCTGACCAAAGGGGGCGATGCGCGTGCATCGTGCAGAAATATGGGCAAAGAACTCTGGGAAAGCTTTCCGGAAACCAGCACTTTGAAGGCCTGCGGCGCCGAGGGCTGCGCTGCCCTGGCGCAATACTGGACCGAATCGACGTTTCAGCCCAGGGCGCTGATCGTCAGCGAGGATGAGCTGGAGGACGATGTCTACTTCATCCTCGCGGGCAAGGCGCGGGCGGCCACGTATACCAATAACGGCAAGGAAGTGCTGATGTCCGAGCTTCCTCCGGGCGAGGGGTTCGGCATTTTCGCGGCGATCGATGGTCTGCCGCGTTCGACCAATGTAATCGCCATTTCGGAATGTCGTGTCGCGCGGATGTCGGCGGTCAATTACAACCATGTCATGGACACGGACACGCGGGTGATGCGGGCGTTCCTGAACTATATGGTCGACCGCATCCGGCATCTCTCGATCCGCATGACCAATGTCACCACGATGAACGCGGAGCAACGGCTGGTCTATGAACTGCTCGAGCTGGGCAAGACCAATCTGGTTGGAGAGGACCGGGCGGTGATCGACCCCGTACCAACGCAGCAGGAACTGGCGGTGTTGATCGCGGGGCAGCGGGAATCCGTGGGCCGCGATATGTCGAAGCTGAGCCAGGCCGGGTTGATCGAGCGGGAGGGCCGGACCCTGACGATCCCTTCATTGGAGCGGCTTGAAGATTACCTCTGGTCGGAATAGGGCCCGGGCCTGACTGACCGGGCAACCAGCGTGCATGGCCCCTGGCGGGGCCAAGGCACGACTGCCCGCCCGCCCTGCCATGCCCGGGCGCGATTTACCGCAGAGCCTCTGCGTTGACAGAGCCCGCCCTGCCCCCGTAACGCGCATGTATGGGTGCGATCGGTCTTGAGCTGGAGGCGACATTGCGCGCCGCTCCGAAGCGCTGGGCGGTGACCGGTGCGGCGGGCTTCATCGGCTCGACCCTGGTGCGCGCGTTGCTGCGGCTGGATCAGCATGTGGTCGGGGTTGACGACCTCTCGACCGGGCATTTGCGGAACCTGCCGGAGGGTTTCCCGCTGATCGAGGGAGATATCCGCGACCCTGCTGCCTGTGCCACAGCGGTCGCCGGGGCCGATTTCGTGCTCCACCACGCGGCGCTCGGCTCGGTGCCCTGGTCGATGCAGGACCCGCTGCGCACCCATGCGGTAAATGTCACGGGGTTTCTCAATGTGCTGATGGCCGCGCGTGAGGCCGACTGCGCGCGGGTGGTCTATGCCGCGTCTTCGGCGAGTTACGGGACATGCGGGACGGTTCCGGCGGTCGAGGACCGGCTGGGCGATCCGCTTTCTCCCTATGCCGCGAGCAAGACCGCGAACGAGGCCTATGCCGGCGCGTTTGCCGAGGGCTATGGGCTCTCGGCGGTCGGGCTGCGTTATTTCAACGTGTTCGGGGCGCGGCAGGATCCGGAGGGGCCCTATGCCGCCGTTATCCCGCGCTGGATCGCCACGCTGCTGGAGGGGGCTCCTGTGGTGATCAATGGCGATGGCGAGACGACGCGGGACTTCTGCCATGTGGACAATGTGGTGGCCGCGAACCTGCTGGCGGCCTTGGCCACGCTGCCGGCGCCGCACCGGGTCTATAACATCGCCTGCGGTGAGGAGATCTCGCTGAACCGCCTGCTGCGCGAGATCCGGGCGGTCCTGGCGGAGCGGGGGGTCGAGACGCCGGCGGCGCCCCATTATGGGCCGTTTCGCGAAGGGGATGTCCGCCGCTCCTGCGCCGATATCGGGCGGGCGGTTGCGGAACTCGGCTATCGCCCCGAAATGGGGTTGAGGGACGGTCTGGCGCGCGCGATGGATTGGTATTGTGCCGAGGCGGGGGTGGATCTGACGCGCAGGTCGTGAGCCGCGCTGGAAGCGATCAGAACTTAAGCTTGCGGAAAATACTCTCCGGAATGAAGCCGATGATGCCCATGATGATCCGCCATTTCGGGGTGTAGACGACTTGGCGGCGTTTCTCGAGGCCGGTGGCGATCAGGTCTGCCACCTTCTCGGGGTCGACGGTCATCGGGCCGGGCAGGTCCATGCCCTCGGTCATCGCAGTGCGCACAAAGCCGGGCTTGACGGTCATCACATGCAACCGGCTGGCGGCGTATTTCTGGCGCATGCCCGAGAGCCAGGCGGTAAAGCCCGCCTTGGCCGCGCCATAGCCATAGTTCTTGGCCCGCCCTCGGTCTCCGGCGACCGAGGAGATGCCGACCACCGCGGTGTCGGCATCGATCTCGGACAAGCGGCGGGCGGCGATCTCCATCGCCAGGGCCGGGCCGGTGAAATTCGCGTCGATGATGCGTTTGGCGAGGGTGCTGTCGGCGACGGTCTTGTCCTGATCCTCCATCGCGCCGATGGCGCAGATCACGATCTGCGGCAGGACCGGCAGGCTGTCGAAAAACCCCTCGATCCCGCCGGTATCCAAGGCGTCGAAGGCATGCAGGCTGACCGGCACCGAATGACGGATCTCGAGATCGGTCTTGGTCTGCTCCATCCGCGCAGGGTCGCGCAGCGCCAGCATCAGGGGATGCCCCTTGGCGGCCAGCTTATGCGCTGTCGCCAAGGCAATGTCGGAGCGGGCGCCGAGGATCAGCGCAGGCGGTTTGTCGGTCATATCCCGAGCCTTTCGGATAGGAGCGAGGCGAAGCCTTGCGGCCGGCCGGAGGTGAAGGCAGGCAGTTGCCCGTCATAGCCCTGGCGCATCAGATCGGGGCTCTGCCGGCTGTCTTTGGCCAAATAGAGCCGCCCGCCATGGCGCGCCACGATCCCGTCCAGCCGGTCCATCAGCGCATGCGAGGCCGCCGACATCGGGAAATCCATGGTCAGGGTGTACCCCTCGATGGGAAACGAGATCCCCTTGCCGGTGCCGGGGCCGAACAGCTTCAACACGCTGAGGAAAGCGCCGACCTTGGCCGCGGCAAGCGTCTTGAGGATCTCGCTCAACCCCGCGCGCGACGTCGCCAAGGGGAAGGCGCATTGGTACTGGCTGAAGCCCCGGCGGCCATAGAGCCGGTTCCAGCCGCCGACCGCGTCGAGCGGGTAGAAATACGTGTCCCAGTCGATCAGCCCGTGCCCCGCCTTGCGCTTGCCCGCGCGGTAGTAGAGCGCGTTGAACGCCTTGGCCGAGAGCCGGTTCAGCACCCAATCGGGCGCGTCGATGGGGATGGTCTTGAGCCCCCGGCGCGGCGGGGTCAGGGCGTTCTCGCGGTTCCAGCGGGGGAGCTCGGCCCGGGTGGCATGTTCGCCTAGATAGATCACCGAGCGGCCAAAGGCCTTGCCGGTCGCCAGCGTGTCGATCCAGGCGACGGAGTATTCCGCCGTCTCACCCGCCTCGAGCGCGGCCATCGCGGCGTCGAGATCCTCGGCGATGATCGTCTCCTGCCGGATCCAGCCCGTCTCGACCGGTTTCAGCCGCAGCGCGGCGCGGAGGATCACGCCGGTCAGGCCCATCCCTCCGACTGTCTGATCGAACAGGGGCGAGCCGGCCTGCGCGCGGTGCACCACTCCCCCCTCGTCCATCACGTCGATCCAGGCGACATGCGCGCCGAAACTGCCCGCGCCGTGGTGGTTCTTGCCGTGGACATCCGCGGCGATCATCCCGCCAAGGGTAACGAATTTCGTCCCCGGTGTGACCGGCAGGAACCAGCCGCGCGGGAGGAAAGTGTCGATGATCTCCTCAGACGTCACCCCCGCCTCGGCCACCATCAACCCGCCCTCGGGATCGAACGAGACGAAGCGGTTGAGGTTCAGCATCGAGATCGTGCGCTTTGGCTGGAGCGCGGCATCGCCATAGGCCCGGCCCTTGCCGCGGGCGATCTGGCTGGTGCCGTCCATCAGGTCGGCCAGCTCCGCCTCGGACCGTGGGGCCTCGACGGCGCAATAGGCGCGGGGGTAACGGCCCCAGCCGGCGAGCTCCTGCCTCATGCGGCCTCCGGCCGGTCAAACACAAAGCGTCGGTCGAGATTGTATTTCACAACATAGCCGATCGCGAGGCCAAGGGCGCCGCCAACATAGAGCATCGTCTCGGTGCCCCAGAGCATGAAGAACCCGGTCTGCATGCCCCAGAAAATCACCGTCGTGGCGACCCCCATCAAAGTGTAGAGCGAGAATTTCTTCGAATGCGCCGCAACGCCCGAAGAGGTGTCGAAAAAGATCCAGCGCTTGTCGAGCACGTATTTCACCACCAGCCCCACGCCGGTGCCAAAAGCCAAGGCGCCCCAATAGGCCAGCCCCGGGCTGCCCGCATCCGGCGGCAGGAGCTGATGCACCCCCCATTGCGCGCCCAGATTGGCCACCGTGGCGATCACCGCGAATGTGCCATAGAGGACCGTCAGCCGGCCGAGCGACATCGACGCAGCCATGGCTCAGATACCCACCTTGGCAATGACAGCGGCGAGGAAGCAGAGCCCGACCACCACCCAGGAGGTCTTGTCGCGCAGGGCAAAGACGATGGGATCGTCGCTCATCCCGCCCCGATGGGTCACCATCACCATCCGGGTCAGCCAGTAGAGCAGGATCGGACAGGCCATCCAGAACGCCTCCGGCACCGCGTATTGCTCGATCGCAGTCTGCGACTGGATGTAGAGCGCCAGGACCAGCACCGCCGCATACCCCGCCGACATGGCGATGGACCGGATCACCGGCAGATCATCCACCTCATAGGGCCGCCCGGTCTTGCGCTTGGGATCGGTGTTGAGCAGATCCACCATCTCGGCCTGGCGCTTCACCGCGGCCAGCGACAGGAAGACGAACATCGAAAAGGCCAGCAGCCAGGGCGAGAGATAAATCGCACAGGCCGCGCCGCCCGCCACGACCCGGATCGAATAGAGCCCGGCCAGGGTGCAGATATCCAGGACCGACTTCCGCTTCAGGATCAACGAATACCCGAAGGTCAGCGCGTAATAGACCGCCAGCACCACCACGAACGCGACCGGAGCAAAGACAATCGCCGCCAGAAAGGCCGTGACGAAAAGCCCCGCCGCCAGGATAAGCCCGTCCTTGATCGGCACATCGCCCGCCGCGAAGGGCCGCTTGCATTTGCGCGGATGGCGCCGGTCCGAGCCGAGGTCGAGGATATCGTTGATGATATAGACGCTCGATGCGATCAGGCTGAAACAGGCAAACGCCAAGAGCGCCATGGCCAGCGTGGCGAGGTCGAACTGCCCCGCCGCCAGCGCCGGCACGAAGATCAGCGCGTTCTTCAGCCATTGATGCGGGCGCATCGCCTTGATCATGGCCTTCTTCGAGCCTGCGCCCGGCACCGGCTCGACCGAGCCCTGGGCGCTGACCGGCAGGTCGGCTGACTTGCCCACGACCAGCGCCGTGCGGGCCGAGGCCCAGACCGGCAGATCAGCCTTGCTGTCGCCGATATAGTCATAGCCGCCCTTGCCGAACCGCTCGACCAGGAAATCGGCCTTGTTCTGCCCGCCCAGATTGCGCGTGCCATCCGAACCATGGGCCGCGTCGAACAGCCCCAGATGGGCGGCGATCTTGTCGGCATAGCTCTGATCCGAGGCGGTCACCAATTCCACCCGGCGCCCGGCCGAGCGGGCGGTCTCGATCCGCGCGACCACGTCCTGGTTCAGCGGCAGAGTTTCGATATCGGGGGTGACTTCGCCCGCCAGCCAGCGCTTGAAGCCCGCCTTGCCGGCCTTCAGCCGCCCGGGCATCCGCAGCAGATCCAGCGGGTTGGCGCCCAGATGCACGGTCAGAGCCTCGTGCAGCATGTCGGTGCGCAACAGCGTCCCGTCCAGATCGACGATCAATGGCGGATGCGCCCCGGCAGCCCCAGTGTCGGCGCTGTCCGCTCCGGCATTCGCGCCAGTTTTTGCCCCTGCATCGGCGTCGGCGGCCTGTTCCATCCCGGCTCCCCTGCCCCCAATTCCCGTCGATTGGCAGCCGTCCTACACGAAAATGCTGCTGCTGCACACTAGAATCCAGCGCCGGTGGAAAGCCCGCCACCTGACGGGTTGACGCAGCCTTTGGCTTCTGCCTTCGATGCGCCATGCGCGCGGTGATAGTCGTCTTTTTCGCTCTGATCCCTTTCCAAGCCCTCAACGCCGAACCGTTGCGGGTGGCGGTCGCGGCGAATTTCCGCCATGTGATCGAGGAGTTGGCGCCGCTGTTCCGGGAGGGAGGTGGGCCGGCGCTGGCCGTCTCGGCGGGATCGACCGGCAGCCTCGCGGCGCAGATCCTACAGGGCGCACCCTTCGACCTTTTCCTCGCGGCTGACGAGGAGACCCCGGCCCGGCTTATCGCCGAGGGACGGGCGGTTGCGGGCTCCCAAACCGTCTACGCCATCGGCCGCCTCGCCATCGTCTTCGCCAACCCACCGGGGGGAGAGCTGCCGGACGCGCTTCTCGCGGCCCGCCGGGTCGCCATCGCCAATCCCGCGACCGCCCCCTATGGCCGGGCCGCAGGCGAAGCCATCGCGGCGCTGGGCCTGACCGAGGCGCTCGAGGACAAATTGGTGAGGCTGCGCAACGTCTCGGCCGCCATGGCCGCTGTCGAGAGCGGGGCCGTCGAGGCCGCCTTCGTCGCCCATGCCGCCGTGATCGCGCGGCCGGGGCACGCATTCAGCCTTGTGGATCAGACCTCGCACCAGCCGCTCCGGCAGACCGCGGTGACGCTCAGCGCCAGCGGCGATCCGGCAGCGGCGGCGGCGTTTCTCGCGTTTCTGACCTCGGCCGAGGCGCG
>JBCBIS010000170.1:0-332 GCA_038524325.1 Pseudomonadota bacterium | reverse complement strand
GCGCCCTGATCGCGGCGCGGGGCTATGGCGTTGAGTAGCCTGTTCGGCGCCGGAGACGCCGCAGCGCTGCTCACGACGCTGGCTCTGGCGGCTGTGACAGTGGCGATCCTGCTCCTCGCCGCCACCCCGGTCGCCTGGGCGCTGGCGCGGGCATCGGGCCGGTGGAAGGCGGTGGCCGAGGCCGTGGTCGCCCTGCCCCTGGTCCTGCCGCCGACGGTCATGGGGTTCTATCTGCTGGTCCTGATGGGCCCCACCGGATGGCTCGGCGCCTGGTGGATCGAGCTGACGGGAAAGACCCTGGCCTTCTCCTTCAGCGGGCTGGTGCTCGCCTC
>JBCBIS010000169.1:0-9350 GCA_038524325.1 Pseudomonadota bacterium | reverse complement strand
AGCGATTTCGACACGGTGCCGCAATTCGCCGATTGGCGGGCGATCGGCGCCGATGCGATGGTCGCCGGCACCGTTCTGCGCGCGTCCGATGGGCGGCTGCAGGTGCAATTCCGGGTGTTCGACACCCTGGCCGAGGAGCAGCTCGAAGGGCTGCAACTGCTCGCCGATCCCGCCGATTGGCGCCGGGTGGCGCATAAGGTGGCCGATGGGGTCTATACCAAGCTGACCGGCGAGGGCCCCTATTTCGACAGCCGCGTGGTGTTCGTCGACGAGACCGGGCCCAAGGGCAACCGGCAGAAACGCCTGGCGATCATGGATCAGGACGGGGCCAATCTGCGCTATTTGCCCGGGACCAGCGGCCTGGTGCTGAGCCCGCGTTTCAGCCCGAACGATCAGTCGATCCTCTATATCTCCTATTCCACCGGGCAGCCCCAGGTCTTTATGCAGAACCTGGATACCGGACAGCGCGAGCGGCTGGGGAATTTCCCGGGCATGAGCTTTGCGCCCAGGTTCTCGCCCGATGGCGGATCGGTGGTGATGTCGCTCAGCCGCGATGGCAACACGGATGTCTATGCGATGGATCTGGGCAGCCGGCAGCTCAGGCGTCTGACCCGGCATCCCGGCATCGATACCTCGCCCAGCTATTCCCCCGATGGCAGCCGGATCGTCTTCGAGAGCGACCGGGGTGGGCAGCCCCAGCTCTATGTCATGTCCGGCGGCGGTGGCGGGGCGAACCGGATCAGCTTTGGTGCCGGCAGCTATTCGACCCCGGTCTGGTCGCCGGATGGCGAGCGCATCGCCTTTACCAATGTGCAGGGCGGGCGGTTCCGGATTGGCGTGATGGCGCCGGACGGCTCGGGCGAGCGGCTGCTTTCGGCCAGTTTCCTCGAGGAGGGGCCGACGTTCTCGCCGAACGGGCGGGTGCTGATGTTCTTCCGCGAGACCGCCGGGCAGAACGGGCGCCCCAACCTGATGCGGATCGATGCGAAGACCGGGCAGGGCCTGACGCGGGTGGCGACGCCGAACGCGGCCTCGGACCCGGCCTGGTCGCCGCTGCGCAAATGAGCGGCAATGCGCGGTCAGGGGCGACCCGGCTGGGCTCCAAGCATCGCTGCGCTCGCTTGCCCGCCCACCCTGGCCGTTCCTGGCAGGGGGAGGCGGGACCGGTGCGCCCCGCCTCTTGCGTGGTTGTTGCGGCGCTTGTAGGGACGGAGCGACAGGTTTTCGCGGCGCGATTTGAGCAATGGGACTTGGGCAACTGAGCAGAGCCTGGTGAGAACGGGCAAGGAGACAGAGATGAGCATGAAGTATCTGACCCTGATCGGGGCCGCCTTGGTGCTGGCCGCCTGCAGCAGCGAGCCAGAGCCGGATGCCGGCCCGGCAACCGGTGCCACCGGCGGCGGCGGCGGCGTGGCCGGCGGCCCGGCGCCGAACACGATCGAGTATTTCAACCAGGTCGTCGGCGACCGGGTGTTCTTTGACACCGACCGGTTCAACATCGATGACGAGGCGGCCCGCACGCTGACCGCGCAGGCGCAGTGGATGGCGGCCAATCCCGGCACCACGGCGACGATCGAGGGCCATGCCGACGAGCGCGGCACACGGCAATACAACCTGGCCCTGGGCGCGCGCCGGGCCAATGCGGTGCGCTTGTTCCTGATCCGCCAGGGCGTGGCGGCGGACCGGTTGCGCTCGGTCACCTTCGGCAAGGAGCGGCCGATCGCGCTGGGCTCTGACCCGGCCTCTTGGGCGCAGAACCGCCGCGGCATGACCGTGGTGGCCGGCGCGCCGTCGAGCTGAGCGTGAGGGAGGCTCCGATGTCCAAATCTGTGATCGCGCTGGGCGTGGCGGCCGGGGTTGCGTTCAGTGCGCCCTTGGCCGCGCAGACCTGGAGCGGAGCCTCGGACGACCCCGAACAATTGCGGTATCGGCTGGATCTGCTGGATGCGGAACTGGCCGATCTGCGCGCCCGTCTGGGCGGGCAGGCGCCGGCGCCGGGGGGCGGCGTCTCGCTGGCCACCGGTGATCTGGAGCTGCAGATCGCGGCCCTGACCCGGCAGGTCGAGCAATTGCAGTTCGAGAACCGGCAGCTCCGCCAGCAATTGCAGCGGCAGTTGGAGGATCTGACCTTCCGGGTGACCGAATTGGAGGGCGGAGACGTCTCGGATGTCTCGGTCGATCTCGGCACCCCGCAACCCTCGGCGACGCCGGTGATCGCCTCGGAACAGGCCGATCTCGATCTCGCCAAGCGGGACATCCAGCAGGGCCGCTATGACCAGGGCGAGGACCGGCTGCGCCGCTTCCTGGGCGCGCATCAGGGGTCGAGCCTGACCGGCGAGGCCTATTACTGGCTGGGTCAGAGCCAGTTTGTCCGCGGCGCCATGGGCGAGGCGGCGAACAGCTATCTCGCAGGGTACCGGGCCAATCAGGGCGGCGCATTCGCCGCCGACAATCTGTTGCAACTGGGCGTGACCCTGGGCCGGCTGCAACAGGTCGAGGCCGGGTGCCAGACCCTGCGCCAGGTTGGGCGGCAATATCCCAACGCCTCGGCGACGGTGCTGGACGGGGCGGCGGCGGAGCTTGCCAATCTCGGCTGCGGCTGACCCGGACGGCACCTGCGCGGCGGGGATCGCCGCGCTCGACCGCCTTGCAGCAGGGCTGTGCGATGGCATGCGTGAACGCAGCCCCCCGGGGATGCCGGATCGATCCGAGACCGCTCTGGACACTGCTCCTGCGCCCGCCGCTCCTGCGGAAGATGCTCCCGCGGCCGGCGCTCCTGCGGCCGATGCGCCTACGCCAGCCGCTTCTGCGGCCGGTGCTCCTGCGTTCGCTGCGCCTGCGGTCGGTGAGCCTGCGGCCACCACTCCTGCGGCCGGCGCTCCTATGGCCGATGCGCCTAACCCAGCCGCTTCAGCGACCGATGCTCCTGCCTTCGTTGCGCCTGCGGTCGCTGAGCCTGCGCCCAGTGCCGATGGAGCTCTGCGCCTCGGGAGGGGCAGCGACCCGCCATGCCGGTTGGGCATTGCCCTCTCGGGCGGGGGAGATTCGACCGCCCTCGCCCTGATCGCCGCGCGCTGGGGGCGCGCGCATCTGCGGGCGGCGACGGTCGATCATCGGCTGCGGCCCGAGAGCGGGGCAGAAGCGGTGGCGGCCGGCGAGGCGGCCGCACGCCTAGGCATCCTGCATGACATCCTGGTGTGGGAGCATGGCGCCCCCCAGCCCCCCGGCCACCCCCTCACGGCGGTCCGGGACAGGTCAGCCGAAGCGGAGGCGGCGGCGGAGATCCGGCGTCAGAATGCGCCGGATGGCGAGACTTGGGAGGCCAGCGGGACCGAGCGCGACCCCCGGGGCGCGATCGGCAAAGGGCCGGGCAACCTGCAGGCCCGCGCCCGGGCGGCGCGGCAGGCGCTGCTGGCCCAATGGGCCGCCGCGCACCGCCTCGACGCCGTGTTGTTGGGCCATACGATGGACGATCAGGCCGAGACGGTGCTGATGCGGCTTGAGCGCGGCTCGGGCGCCGACGGGCTTTCGGCCATGGACGAACGGGTGGCGTTGGCGGGCACAATCTGGCTCCGCCCGCTGCTGGGTTTGCGCCGCGCCGCGCTGCGCGACCTGCTCCGGGCCGAGGGGATCGGCTGGGCCGAGGACCCGAGCAATGACGACCCCGCCTATGACCGCATCAGGATCCGCCGCACCATCGAGACACTGGGGCTGGACGTGGCGGGCCTGGCCGAGACCGCCGCCCGTCTGACCCGCCAGCGCCAGGTGCTGGAGGCGGATCGCGACCGGCTGGCCGAAACCGCCTGCCGGATCGGCTGGGCGGGAGAGGTCGAGATCGCACTGGCCGCCTTTTGCGACGCCGCCGAGGACACGCGTTTCGCGCTGCTGGCCGATGCGCTCGCCTGGGTCGGGAACAGCCCTTACCGCCCGCGCTGGCGGGCGCTGATGGCTTTGTGGCGGGCCGCGGGCACGCAGACCCTGGCGGGCTGCGTGATCCTGCGCGGGGCCGGGACGCTGACCATCTGCCGCGAGCCCGCGGCCACCCCTCCACCCGAACCGGCCCGGCCGGGTCTCGTCTGGGACGGGCGCTGGAAGGTCGGGCCAGACTGCCCGCCGGGCCTGACCATCGCCGCCGGGGGCCGGGGCGGGCCAGCCGCGCCCGGCACGCCGCGCCCCGCCCTCCTGACGGCTCCGATCCTGTTCGACCGGCAGGATCCTGCCGAATTCGAGGGGCCTCCCCCCCTCACCCTGCTGCGTCCCGCGCGCTTTCGCCGCTGTCGCAGCCTTTAAGTTCTGCGCAATTCTCCCTATCTATCTTCGTTGCTGAACCCTTTCCTCCGCACGACCGAAAGAGAGTGCCCGTGAATTACACCCGCAACCTGGCCTTCTGGGCCGTTCTGATCCTGCTCCTCGTCGCCCTGGTGACCATGTTCCAAGGCGATTCCGGCACGTCCGGCGGCAGCCGCATCCAATTCTCGGACTTCATGAGCAAGGTCGAGAACGGCGAAATCCGCGAAGTCACGATCGATGGCGAGACCATCACCGGCGTGAGCACGGACAACAAGCGCTTCCAGACGATCCAGCCGCGCGGCGCCGAGACCGTGCAGGACCTGCGCGATGCCGGCGTGGCGATCGACGTCACCCCGCAGGAGCGCGGCGGCCTCCTCTCGACTCTGGGCTTCTGGCTGCCGATGCTGATCATCTTCGGGATCTGGATCTTCTTCCTCAACCGGATGCAGGGCGGCGGGCGCGGCGCCATGGGCTTTGGCAAGTCCAAGGCAAAGCTGCTGACCGAGCGCCAGGGCAAGGTGACCTTCGACGATGTCGCCGGCATCGACGAGGCGAAGGAGGAGTTGGAGGAAATCGTCGAATTCCTCCGCGACCCTGGCAAATATTCCCGCCTGGGTGGCAAGATCCCCAAAGGCGCGCTGCTGGTCGGCCCGCCGGGCACCGGTAAAACCCTGCTGGCCCGCGCCATCGCGGGCGAGGCCGGGGTGCCGTTCTTCACCATCTCCGGCTCGGACTTCGTTGAAATGTTTGTCGGCGTCGGCGCCAGCCGGGTGCGCGACATGTTCGAGCAAGCCAAGAAAAACGCGCCCTGTATCGTGTTCATCGACGAGATCGACGCCGTCGGCCGCCACCGCGGTGCCGGCTATGGCGGCGGCAATGACGAACGCGAGCAGACGCTGAACCAGTTGCTGGTCGAGATGGACGGGTTCGAGGCGAATGAGGGCGTCATCCTGATCGCCGCCACCAACCGCCCGGATGTGCTCGACCCCGCCCTGCTCCGCCCCGGCCGGTTTGACCGTCAGGTGACCGTGCCGAACCCGGATATCGGCGGGCGCGAGAAAATCCTGCATGTCCACGCCCGCAAAGTGCCTCTGGCGCCGAATGTGGACCTGAAAGTCATCGCCCGCGGCACGCCCGGGTTCTCGGGCGCCGATCTGGCGAACCTGGTGAACGAAGCCGCCCTCCACGCCGCCCGCGCCGACAAGCGCGTGGTCACCATGGAGGATTTCGAGCAGGCCAAGGACAAGGTGATGATGGGCGCCGAACGCCGCTCGATGATCATGACCGAGGAGGAGAAGAAGCTCACCGCCTATCACGAGGCGGGCCACGCCATCGTCGGCATGAACGTGCCGCAGCATGACCCGATCCACAAGGCGACCATCATCCCCCGTGGCCGCGCGCTGGGCCTGGTGCTCAGCCTGCCGGAGCGCGACCAATACTCGGTCACCCGCACCAAGTATCAGTCGAAAATTGCCATGGCGATGGGCGGCAAAGTGGCCGAGGAGATCACCTTCGGCGCGGATAATGTCACCTCCGGCGCGATGTCGGACATCCAGCAGGTGACTCGCATCGCCCGGGCCATGGTCACGCAGTTCGGCTTCTCGGACAAGCTCGGAAATATCGACTATGCCAACGAGCAGCAGAGCTTCCTCGGCTCCTACAATGCGCCGTCGAGCAACTCGCCCGAGACGCAGGAGATCATCGATGCCGAGGTGCGCCGCCTGGTCGATACCGGGTACGAGACCGCCAAGGGAATCCTGACCGATCACCATGACGAATTCGTCCGCCTGGCCGAGGGGCTGCTGGAATACGAAACCCTCACCGGCGACGAGATCAAGAAGGTGATCGCGGGCGAAAAACTTGACCGCTCCGACGATGCCGGCCTGCCACCGCCCGCCACCGGCAGCGGCGGCCACGCCGCCGTGCCCAAAGCGGGCAAACCGCGTCGGAACGATCCCGATCCGGGCATGGAACCCCAGCCGCAGTAACGGCAGCCGCCAGAAATCAAAGGCCGGGCCCCACAGCCCGGCCTTTTTTCTTGTGGATCCGCCGGGCGGGCGGGCGATACGCGGGGCGCCAGCCCCGCGGGAGGCCGTCGGCCCGGGCCCCGACCCAAGCCTCGAACGACAGCACCCCTGCCGCGCCACGCATCCAACGCAACGCACGGAAACCATCAGCCTGCTCGAAAGGGCGACGCATACCGCCGCTCCCCAGTCTCATGTCAGAGCAACGGCCCACCAAGGGCGCTGGAGAGCGGCAGGCCGCTCACCCGCTTATCCGAACAGGGCAAAGCGCCGGATCGGGCGCTCGCCATCACCCCAGCCTGCCGCGCCGAGCTTCACTCCGCCTTGCGCCGCCGGATCACCGCCGTGCCGATCGGCGTCTCGCCCAGCGCTTTCTGCACGTGATAGGCGCCGTCAGCACCCTGTTCGAACCAGAACTCGAACGGAATATCGGGCTTGGCCATCATCTTCGGTTTGTACCCCGCGATCCGCTTATAGACCGCCGGACAGCGCACCCCCTCCTCGCGCTGCTCCGGCGCGCCCAGCACGATGGCATAGCGTTTGCGCCCGTCGAAAATCTCCACCGCCCGGTCGCACAGCGCATCGCCCGGCTGGTTCGCCAACACGCCCAGAGCCGCACTCAAGGGATCCGCCGCCCCGGTCTGCGAGGTCGGGTCGAGCTCCCAGGGTTTGGGGTCGAATTCCGGCTCGGCCCGCAACGCCGCCGGCCGGCCGGCATCATAGCGCATCTCGACGAACTGGCTCTTCTTGGTGCTGCGGGAATTGGCGGTGAACCGCTCGGGCGCATAGAGGCCCGACCCGATCTGCCCGACCGATTCCGCCTCGAAACTCGCCTTGTAGAGCCGCGCGACCATCCCCTTGGTCACCAGCGCCGCATCGGCGCGATAGGCATCGCCCTCAATCTCGGCGGTCACCCGCATCTCGGCGACCCACAACCCGCCCAGATAGATGTCATAGATGTGATCCACATCCTGCGGCGCCGGGGCGGCCCCGGCCGTCCCTCCCGCCAGACCGGCGGCTAGGATCGTTCTCATCAGGCGCTGTTTCATTCTGCCTCCTGTCTTCTCAACCGCTCTTGCATCATATAGACCACTCAGCCTCCGTTCCAGTGAGCCCAGAGGCCCAGGGCCATGCCCGATCCGATCTCAGACCCCAGATCCGAGGACACCGCAGCACTCGCCGACGCCCTTCGCGCCGGTCAGCGCCGGGCCCTGGCGCGGGCGATCACCCTGGTCGAATCGACCCGGCCCGACCATCGCCGCCAGGCCGAGGCGCTGCTCGCCACCCTGGGCGAGACCGACCGTGCCCGGCGCTTCGGCCTTTCCGGCACGCCCGGCGTCGGGAAAAGCACGTTCATCGAAGCCTTTGGCATGGAGATGGCCGATCAAGGGCAGAAGGTGGCGGTGCTGGCGGTCGACCCGTCCTCGGCCCGTTCCGGCGGCTCGATCCTGGGCGACAAAACCCGGATGGAGCGGCTCGCCCGCCATCCCGGCGCCTTCATTCGCCCCTCGCCCAGCCAGACCATGCTGGGCGGCGTCGCCCGGCGCACGCGCGAGACGATCCGCCTGGTCGAGGCCGCGGGCTACGACCTCGTGCTGGTCGAAACCGTCGGCGTCGGCCAGTCCGAGACCATGGTCGCCGATATGACCGACCTCTTCCTTTTGCTGCTCGCTCCGGCGGGTGGCGACGAGCTGCAAGGGGTCAAGCGCGGCATCATGGAGATCGCCGACCTGATCGTCATCAACAAGGCCGATGGCCCGCTGAAACCGGTGGCCGAGGCGACCCGCGCGGATTATGCCGGCGCGCTCCGCCTGATGCGGGGCCGCCCGGGCGATGCGCCGGGCTTCCCCCAGGCGCTGACCGCCTCGGCCCTGACCGGAGACGGCATCGCCGCGGTGTGGCAGAAGCTGGTGGAACTCGACGACTGGCGCCGCGCCCAGGGCTGGCACACCCGGCGCCGGGCCGAGCAGAACCGGCTCTGGCTCCGCCGCGCCCTGGAACGCGGCGCGGTCGAGGCGCTCTACGCCCACCCCGCCGTGGCCGCCGCCCTGCCCGAGATCGATCGCGCCGTCGCGCAACAGAGCCTCGCCCCCGAACAGGCCGCCGACCATCTGCTGAACCTGTTCCGCGCGAGATGAGCCGGAGGCACGGGCCCGTTCGCCGCGGAGCCCGAATACCCCCGGCGGCAGGCCCGCGCACCTCCCACCGGAGGAGGGTCACCCAGCGCAGACTCAGGCAAAGCGACATATCCGCCCGCACCGAGGCATGGGGTTTCAGCGAATGACTGAAGATCCGGCGCGCCCGCCCCGGATCCCCGGACCGCACGGCCACGGGACCGCTGCGTGCCGCCTCAGGCTGCCTCCGGTGTCATGGAGCATTGGCCTCCCGGTCCTGCACCCGACAGCAGGCTGTTGCACGGACGTGCACTCTGCCACCCGTCCTCGGACGCCTCTTCGGTCTACGCCCGGTGTCAGAGGGCGCTGTCCGCCAGGTCATGCGCCAGACGACAGGCCGCAGCGCATACGTGAACTCTGCCACCTAGCCTCGGGGGCCGCCCGCAGTCGTCTCTTGCATCGGGGCTTACCCGCTTAGGTTGAAGAAACCGCTGGTGGCTGGGCCGATGAGCGTCCATGGTGACCCTGGCAGCACCCGGCCCCGCAGCCCCGCAGCCCGTGGACGCCGGCCGGGTGCAAGCCCGCCAGGGTGGCTGCAGCCACCGGCCAGAGCGCTGATCCCTGACCCGGCGCGCCCCGCTTGACTGGTCCCCCCCTTGCCGCTAGACAGCCGCTTCCGATTTCAGCCGCCCCGCGACAGGGGCGCCGGCGCCCTGGGCCGTCCCAGCCGCCGCGAACAACCGACAGAGAAAGGATGCGGGCCATGGCACGGCGCTGCGAACTGACTGGAAAAGGCGTGCAGACCGGCAACCGCGTCAGCCACGCCAACAACAAGACCCGGCACCGCTGGCTGCCGAACCTGCAGCCCGTGACGCTGCAGAGCGACGCGCTCGGCCGGTCCTTCAAATTCCGCGTCGCCGCG
>JBCBIS010000168.1:0-9378 GCA_038524325.1 Pseudomonadota bacterium | reverse complement strand
GCAGGGAGCCGCCGCTTATGTCGCTTGATGTCATCGCCGAGACCCGCCGGCAGGTCGAGATCTGCAATGCCTGCCGTTATTGCGAGGGGTATTGCGCCGTCTTCCCCGCAATCACCCGGCAGCGGGCGTTCTCGGATGGCGATCTGACCCAGCTCGCCAATCTCTGCCACAATTGCCGGGGCTGCTATTACGCCTGCCAATACACCGAGCCGCATGAGTTCGCGCTGAACCTGCCCCGGGCGCTGGCCGAACTGCGGCAGGAGAGCTGGAAGGCCCATGCCTGGCCGCAAGGGCTGGCGCGGGTGTTCGACCGTGCGGGCGTTGCGATGGCGGCGCTGCTGGTGCTGGCGACGGCGGGGCTGTTCGCGCTGGCCCAGGCGATGCGGCCCGAGGGGGGTGCGGGCTTTTACGCCTATATGTCCCACGGGCTGATGGTGGCGGTCTTCGCCCCGGCTTTCCTCTTGCCGTTGCTGGCGATTGGCGTCTCGCTTCGCGGGTATTGGCGCGCGGTTGGGGGTGGCGCGGTGACTTGGGCGGCGCTGCGCCAGGCCACGGCATCGGCGGGGCGGATGACCCAGCTGTCGGGCGGCCATGGCGAGGGCTGCAATTTTGAAGACGCGGACCGGTTCTCGAACACCCGCCGCTGGTGCCATCAGCTCGCGATGTATGGGTTTCTGCTGTGCTTCGCGTCGACCTCGACCGGGACGGTGCTGCATTACGGCTTCGGGCTCGAGGCCCCCTATGACCTCCTCAGCCTGCCCAAACTGTTCGGCGTGCCGGGCGGTCTGATGCTCTGTGCGGGGACCGCCGGGCTGGCCTATCTGAAGACCAAGGCGGATCCGGAGCTGGGCGCCCCGGCGATCTGGGGCGGCGAGATGGCCTTTGTCCTGCTGCTCTTTGCGGTCAGCGCCACGGGGCTGGCGCTTTACGCGGCGACTGGGACAGCGGCGGTGGCATGGCTGTTGCCGCTGCATCTGGGCACGGTGCTGACATTCTTCCTGCTGACGCCGTTCTCGAAGATGGCCCATGGCTTCTATCGCTTCGCCGCGCTGCTGCGTGAGGCTGAAATCGCGGGTCGATAGAGGCTTTTCCGCCAGATCCAAATTGGCATCGTGAAAGCGCAGCGGCGCACGAGGTGAGCGTTTGCGACCCGGTGCAATCGGGACCATGACCCCTCAGGTCAGGCGGGCGCGGAGAAGGTTGCTCAAACCATCCACGATGGTCACGGCGATCAGGATCACGATCAACAGCGCGCCTACCTGAGGATAGTCGAGCAGGCGAAGCGAACCGACCAGCTCGGTCCCGATCCCGCCAGCCCCCACCATCCCCATCACGGTGGAGGCGCGGAAGTTGTACTCCCACCGATACATCGTCACATCGGCGAATTGGGGAAAGACCTGCGGCAGGACCGCGTGCGAGATCACTTGCATCGGCGTGGCCCCGGTCGCCTCGGCGGCCTCGATGGGGGCGGGATGCGCGTGCTCGATCGCCTCTGCAAAAAACTTGCCCACCATCCCGGCCGAATGCAGGCCCAGAGCAAGCACGCCCGGCAGCATGCCAAAGCCCACGGCGGCGACGAAGATGATCCCCATGATCAGCTCCGGCACGGCGCGCAGGGCGTTCAGCACGACCCGGGCGATCCGGTGAGCAGTCTTGTTCGGCGCGGTGTTAACCGCGGCCAGAAACGCCAGCGGCAGCGAGAGGACGACGGCCAGCGCCGTGCCCGCCACCGACATGGCGATCGTATCGATCAGCGGCGTGATCCAGGCTTGCCAGCGCGAGAAATCGGGCGGCACCATCTCGCCCATCAGGACGCCGATGGCGGGCAGCCCCTCGGCCATGCGCGGCCCGTTCAGAAATTCGGTGAACCAGAGGCAGAACAACACGGCCAGACCAACCCCGGCCACTTGCAGCAACCGCACCCGGCGCTGGCGCCGCTCGGCGGCCAGCATGTCGCTGACGATGGTGGCGGGGGGCAGGGTTTGCTCGGCCATGGGCGCCTCTCTGGCGATAGGGGGCGGCCCCGGCGCGGGGCAAGGGCCGCGGGGGCGATCAGTTCGCGACGTTGGCGCGGATATCGCGGATGATGTTGTAATCCTCGTCGGTGATCGCGGCGAAGCCATCGGCCTTGAACGGCTTCAGGATCGCGTCGCCCTCGGGCGTGCCCTTCTTCAGGCCATAGAAGGCGCCTTTCAGCTTCTCCTGCACATCGCCGGCGATATCGGTGCGCATCACCCAGGGGTATTGCGGGATATCATCCGAGTATCCCAGAACCCGCACTTTTGCCGGGTCGATGGTGCCTTTCTCGACCAGACGCTCAAAGATCGGCCGGCTGAGGCCACCGACCTGCGCATTGCCGCGCTGGACATTCACTGCCACCGCGTCATGGGCGCCGAGATAGTTGGACTTGTAATCCTCATCCGGCATCACCCCCGCGTTCATCAGGGTGAATTTCGGCGCAAAGTGGCTGGAGGTCGAGGCCGGGTCGCCGAAGGCGATGTCGATGCCCGACCCTTTGATGTCCTCGACCGCTTTGATATCGCTCTCGGCATGGGCGATCAGCACTGCCTGATAGGTGGTCGAGCCGCCCTTCAGGCGCGCGGCAAACGGAGCGATGTCCAACTCACCACCCTGCATCTTGTCTTTCGCGATGGTGTAGGAGGCCGGACCGAAATAGGCGACATCGATGCGGCCGAACCGCATGGCCTCGATCATCGAGGAGTAATCGGTGGTGACGATCAGCTCGATCTTCTTGCCCAGCGTGGCTTCCAGATGCTCGGCCAGCGGCTTGTTGTCCTGGATCACGGTGGCGGCGTTCTCGTCCGGCAGCAGCGCGACTTTCAGCGTGTCCGGGTTGTAGTCGCCGGCGAGCGCGGTGCTCGACAGCGCCAGAGCAGCGGTCAGAGTGGTCAGAAGGGTGCGGCGGAACATGCGAGGTCTCCTCGGGTTGGGGTCAGGGGCCATAGATCGCCGACAGCGCTGCCTGATCCAGCCGCTCGGGCACGTCGTCGAATACGACGCGGCCCGCGGAGAGGCCGATGATCCGGTCGGCATACTGCCGTGCGTATTCCAGTTGGTGCAGCGAGATGACGACGGGGGTGCCATCCTCTTTGCAGATCTCGCGAAGCTTGGTCAGCACCCGCTCGGACGCGGCGGGGTCGAGCGAGGCGACGGGTTCGTCGGCCAGGATCATCCCCGGCTCCTGCGCCAGGGCGCGGGCGATACCGACCCGCTGTTGCTGCCCGCCCGACAGCGCGTCGCAGCGGCTGAGCGCCTTTTCCAGCAGGCCGACCCGGTCGAGACAGGCCAGCGCCAGGCGCCGCTCGGGCTCGGCCAGCGGCAACAGCGTGCGCCAGAACGAATGCCGCCCCAGCCGCCCGGTCAGCACATTGCTCAGCGCGGTCAGGCGGCCGATCAACTGGTGCTGCTGGAACACCATGGCGCAGCGGCGGCGATGCTGGCGGATGACGCCGGACCCGCTGAGCACACCGAGGTCGCGCGCCTCAACGACGCCCTCGCTGGGCGCGACGAGCAGGTTCATTGTGCGGAGCAGGGTCGATTTCCCAGCCCCTGAAGGTCCCAGCAGAACGGTCACCGAATGTCCGTCAAGCGCCAGAGAGGTCGGGTGCAGCGCTGTCGTCCCATTTGCATAGGTGACGCTGACATCCTGCAGGCGCAGCACGGCCTCTTGGGCCGGCGCAACCGGGTCTGGTGCGGGTGAAATCTGGTTCATGTGGTCCCCTGTGAGCCCCAAGATGCGCCGCTTCGGAGACAGTTTGGTGACGCGCGCGATACATCTTGAACTCACGGCATGGCTGCCGCAGAACGCCCCAGATTGGAATGGGGAGAGGGCGATGGCGCACCGGATCATTGTGGCTCAGCCGATCGACAGGACAGTTCTGACGCGGCTGGAGGCTCTCGGGCAGGTCTATATGAACCCGGGACCGGAGCCCCTGGAGCCGGCGGATCTGCGCCGCCTCTGCGAAGGGTCTCAGGCGCTGATGGCGTTCATGACCGAGCGGGTGGACGAAGCGCTGCTCAGCGCCGCTCCGGACTTGAAGATCGTCGCGGGCGCGTTCAAAGGGTTCGACAATGTCGATCTCGACGCCTGTGCGCGGCATCAGGTGGCATTTACCTATGTGCCGGATCTTTTGACCAAACCGACGGCCGAGCTGGCGCTGGGTCTCATGATCGCCCTGGCCCGGAACATGCGGGCCGGAGACGCGCATATCCGGTCGGGCGATTTCCATGGCTGGCGGCCGCATCTCTATGGCGGCTCGCTCGATGGTGCGACGGTGGGGGTGCTGGGCGCGGGCAAGGTTGGGCAGGCGCTGCTTCTTCTGTTGGCGGGGTTCGACTGTACGCGGATCTGCTACGATCAGGCCCCCCTTGGCCCAGAGCTTCTGGCGGAGCTGAAGGCGGATCAAGTCGGGCTGGCCGAACTGCAGGCGCGGGCGGATTTCGTGGTGCTCGGCCTGCCGCTGACGCCGCAGACGACAGGTCTGGTCGATGCCGCCTTCATTGCAGGAATGCGGCCCGGAGCACGTCTCATCAACCCGGCCCGCGGCTCGGTGGTGGTCGAGGCAGCAGTCGTCGGGGCGCTGGCCTCGGGCCATCTGGCGGGCTATGCTGCGGATGTCTTCGAGATGGAGGATTGGGCGCGTCCTGATCGGCCCTTGTCGGTGCATCCGGATCTCCTGTCGGCGCCAAACACGTTCTTTACGCCGCATATCGGCAGTGCGGTTGTCGAGACGCGGCGTGCCATCGAGGACGCCGCCGCCGAGGAGATCATAAAGGCGCTCGCCGAGTAGGCGGCGGTCTCTGCCGGCTTAAGAGAGCGTCTGCCCCCCGGGCAGGCGCAGCCCGGGGCGGAGCCTGCGATAGGGGATCTCCTCCAACCGGCAGGAAAAACCGCCGGGGGCGGCGACCGACAGCACCTGACCGGCAATCGGCTCGAAATCGGCGCGGTAATGCACGGTGCTCTTCACGCAGACGATCTGCGCGGCTTTCGGATCGAGGCCGAGATTGGTGAAGAGCGCGAGGTCGAGGCACTGGCTGCGCTCGGATGTGACCATGATCTGCACCTCCGCCACCGGATCGACGGGGCGGAGCACCGCCGTCGGTCCCAGGATCGCCTCGCCACCGCCATACATGGCGCCGGTATAGGCGCAGATGCCGTCTCCCAGCCGCTCGACGTGGAACCTGCCGTGATACGGTCGCTGGCCGGGCTGGCCGGATTTGCCGCCCAACGCGCCCTCGATCACCGAGCCAATGCCGGCCCGGTGGGCGCGGGCCGCCATTTCGGGGTCGTGGAGCAGCCCGAGCAGCGCGCCCCTCGCCCCCGCCTCGATCAGAGCGCGGAGCAGACCGGTGGTATCAGAGGACGCCCCGGCGCCGGGATTGTCCTGCACATCCGCCAGAACGACCGGGCGGTCGGACGCGGCGGACATGGCCAGCCGCACGGCCTCCTCGGGCGAGAGAAGCGGGGCGTCGAACGCGGCTTCGACGGCTTGCAACGCCTCCATCAGCCGCGCCGCGTCGCGATCCGCCATGTCCTGACTGTCCGCATAGGCGATCACGGCGGGCCCGGTGTCGGGGATATCCGCGGCCGTGAACCCGAGAGCCAGCTCAACGGAACGTCTCACACCGTCACACTGCGCGGCGCGGGCATAGAGGCCCCGCGCCGGATCCTGGCCCGTGTATTGCGCGTGGAGCGGGATCAGAAACGGCGCCCGCCGAAACGCCTTGGCGGGCCGCCACCCGGCCAGGGCCTGGCACAGCAGAGGCAGGCAGCGCGCGCCGGTTTCGGCCATATCCAGATGCGGATAGGTGCGGAACACAGCCATCACGGTCGCCATTTCGACCATGAGCGGGCTGATATTGGCATGCAGATCCAGGCTGATGGCAATCGGTAGATCGTTCCCGATTGCCGCCCGTATCCGGCTGAGCAGCGCGCCCTCGCCATCCGTCTCTGTCTCGCTCACCATAGCGCCGTGGAGGTCGAGATAGAGGCCATCTAAGGGGCCGGCCTCCCGCAAGCCTTGGATGATCTCGCCCGCGATCCGGTCGAACGCGTTGGATGTGACCGGACCGGATGGCTCGGCCGCGCACCAGATGAGCGGGATCAGCGAGAGATCCGGGAGGTTAGACGCCCCCTCGGCAAAGCCCGCGATCGGCAGGTTCAGGCCCCGCGTGACGGAGAGGATCTCGTCCCCGCGGAGCAGGCCGGGCCAGGAATCGGCTCGCTGGAATGCGTCGAGCCCGGCCTTGAACGGCGCGAATGTGTTCGTCTCGTGCTGGAACCCGGCAATCGCGACCCGTTTGGCCATCTGCTCAGCAATACCGCTCCGGTCCGACCCATTGCTTCTCGTTATAGCGGTCGCCATGGGCCCAGCCGAGGGGCAGGATGGCTTCAATCCGCGCCATATCCTCCGCCGTCAGATCCATACTGCCCCCGGCGGCCAATTCGCGAAGGTGGTCGATATGGCGGGTGCCGGGGATCGGGAGGACATGCTCTCCGCGATGGACCAGCCAGGCGATGGCCAGCGTTGCCGCCGCGACGCCCATCTCCTGGGCGAGGGCGCGAAACGGCTCGGTCAGCGCCCGGTTGGCGCTAAGATTGGGCTCCATAAAGCGCGGGTTGGCCTTCAGAAAATCCATCCCTTCGATTGCGGTGGCGTCATGCGGCCGGTCGGTCAGTAGAGCCCGGCCAACCGGAGAGAAGGCGACAAGCGAAGTGCCCAGCTCGGCACAGGTCTGGATCAGACCCAGCTCGGGCGAGCGCGTTGACAGCGAGTATTCGCATTGCACCGCCGCCACCGGATGCACCGCATGGGCCCGGCGCAGCGTGGCGGGGGCGATTTCGGAGAACCCGATGGCCTTGGCCTTGCCCGCCTTCACAAAGCCGGCAAGCGTCTCGGTGACGTCCTCGATCTGCTGGCCGGGTTCCAGCCGGTGGAGGTAGTAGAGATCGACCGACTCGACACCCAAGCGATCCAGGCTGGCGTCCAGCGCCTCTGCCAGATGGCTGGCGTCATTGTTCAGCCGCCGGCCCGGATCGCGCGTGATCCCGCCCTTGGTCGCGATGGTGAAGGGGCATGCCCCGCCCCGTCGCTTTAGCCAGTCGCCGATCACTGTCTCGGAGCGGCCCATCCCATAGACGTTCGAGGTGTCGAGATGGGTGATCCCCAGATCGAGACAGGCGTCCAGCACCGCCATCGACCCTTCGTCGCTGGCCGGGCCGTAGAAATTCGTGAACGACATGGCGCCGTAACCGACGACGCCGACGGTCGGGCCGGTCTGGCCGAGTATACGCTGCTTCATCAGATGCTCCCCCCTGATTTTCCTGCGTGAGCTTCCCCCGGGCGCGGAGATTGTCAACGTCAGACTGCCGCTGCAAAGTCCTGCGACTGTTCAAGCCGCGGTTGCCGTGATAATTCTCACTGCAGGTTTTTGTCTCGGAGCGTATGTCCTTGTCCATGGATCGGAGCATTCAAGATCAGGCCGCTGAACTGAGGTCGCTGCGCGGGACGATCGACGCCCTGCGCCAGGCGCTGGAAGACAAGAATGCCGAGCTGAATGCCGCCGTGCAGGAAGCCTATGCCTCGGCCAATGCCGAGGTCGACGCACTGAAGGACGCGATCATCAGCCAGCGCGCCGCACTCGAAGGGCTCACCCGCGCCAATGAGCGTGAGTTACAGACCGAACGGGTCGCCCTGTCGAACGAGACGCAGAACCTCAAGGAGCTTATCCGCGTCCTTCGCACCGAGATGGAGGCGCTGCGGCGCGACCACCAGGACGAGATCACCGAGCTGAAATCCAATCACCGGGTCGAGTGCAAGCAGTATCAGGAACTGATCGACGTCCTCCGCCACGAGTTGGAGGCTCAGGCCAGCGGCCAAGGCGCGGCGAAAGCGGGGGCCGATGCCTGACGACACGCTGCCCCCCTCGACCGGAGATGCCGGCCAGGACATGCGGCATCTGCAATTGCTGCTGGATGTCTCGCGCCAAGTGGCTGCGATGGACACGCTGGATGCGGTCCTCGACAAATTGGTCAGCGTCGCAGTGCAGGAGACAGGGGCCGAACGCGGCTCGCTGTTCCTGCGCGACGAGCAGACGGGCGAGCTTTATTCGCGCGTCGCGCAAGGGGTGCGGACGCGCGAGATCCGGCTGTTGGCAAATGAGGGTCTGGCGGGTGCCGTCTATCGCTCGGGCCAGGGCGAGATCATCGAGGACGCCTATACCGACTCTCGCTTCAACCCTAAGGTGGATGAGGAAACCGGGTTCAAGACCAAATCCATGCTGGTCACGCCGCTGCGCAATGCCAAGGGGCGGATCATCGGGGTCACGCAGATCCTGAACAAGCGCAGCGGCGTCTTTACCGAACATGACGTTGCGATTGTCGAGGGGGTGACAACGCAATGCGCGATCACCCTCGAATCGATCCAGATGGTCGAGCACATCGAGACCGTGCAGACGCGTGAGCGCGAGTTCCTGAACGTCGTCACCGATATGACCTCGGATCTGGATCTGACGCGCCTTCTGCGCAAGGTGATGAGCGAGGCCAGCCGGATGCTGGACGCCGAACGCTCGACCCTGTTCCTGAATGACGAGGCGTCGAGCGAGCTGTTCTCCCATGTCGGCGACGGGCTGGCGACCACCGAGATCCGGTTGCCGAACCACACCGGGATCGCGGGCACGGTCTTCACCTCGGGCAAATCGGTGAACATCCCCCATGCCTATGCCGATCTGCGGTTCAACCCGGCCTTTGACCGGCAGACGGGGTTCTTCACCCGCTCGATCCTCTGCGTGCCGGTGATCAACAAGCAAGGCAAGGTGATCGGTGTCACCCAGGTGCTGAACAAGCGCGGCGGGCCGTTTAGCGATGAGGACGAGAACCGGCTGCGCGCCTTCACCGCGCAGATCTCGATCGGGCTCGAGAACGCCAAACTGTTCGACGATGTCCAGTCGATGAAGAACTATAACGAGTCGATGCTGCAATCGATGTCGAACGGGGTTCTGACCTTTGACGATGATTGCGTGCTGAAAACCGCCAACGCGGCGGCCGAGCGGATCCTGAAGACCAAGGAAGCCGATCTGATCGGCAAGGGGATCGAGGATCTGTTCTCGGAGACCGCCCCCTGGCTGGTGGAACGGGTCAAGCGGGTCGAGGAGACGCGGACCAACGAGACGGCGGTGGACCTGGAAATCACCGTTGGCAGCAAGACCGTCTCCGCCAACATCACCGTCTTGCCGTTGACCTCTGGCGATGACACGTCGCTCGGCACCCTGGTCATCATCGAGGATATCTCGAACGAGAAGCGGGTGAAGTCCACCATGTCCCGCTATATGGACCCCGAACTCGCCGACCGTCTGTTG
>JBCBIS010000167.1:0-9399 GCA_038524325.1 Pseudomonadota bacterium | reverse complement strand
CGCAGGAGGGCAATCTCTCGGTCGATCTGACCTTCGAGAAGATGGAGGATTTCTCTCCCGCCGCCATCGCCCGCAAGGTCGAGCCGCTGCGCAAACTGCTCGAAGCGCGGACCCAGCTCGCCAATCTCTCCACGTATATGGACGGCAAGGCGGGGGCCGAGGATCTGATCGCCAATCTGATGTCGGACCCCACAAGCTTCCGCGCTCTCGCCGGTGTGGCGGGTGAGGGTGGGAAAAGCACCGGCGCCTCGCAGGCGCTTGCGGCGCTGCGCAAGATCGCTCCAGCGGCGGCGGCGGCGGCAGGTACAGCGGATGCCGCCCTCGACGCGCTCAGGGCCTCGGCCCCCGCCGCAGCGGAGGCACCGGATACGGCGGCCTCTGCCCTCGACGCGCTGCGTGATGCCGCCCCGGACGAGACGGCCAAGGCCGATGACGGTGCAAGCGCACTGGACGCTCTGCGGACCGCGGCACCCACGGCTGAGAGCCCGTCCGAGGAGACCTCCGCCAGCGCTTTGGCAGGCCTCCGCGCGGCGGCCGACGCGGCGGAAACCCCGGCGGCGGATGACGGGTCAGCCGCGCTCGATGCCCTCCGCGCAGGTGCCGCCCAGGCCCCGGACACGCCGCAACCCGATACCGCCAGCGCCGCCTTGGACGCCTTGCGCGATCAGGCGGATGCTGGTGCTGAAGCGACCGAGGAGACCGCCAGCGACGCGCTCGACAGCCTTCGCTCGGCCACCCCGACAGCAGCGTTTGAAAGCCCGGACGCCTCGACAGGCGCGCTGGATGCCTTGCGCCAGGCCGCAGACACCCAAGCGGCAGAGGCGGGAGAGACCGCATCAACCTCCGCCCTCGACAGTCTGCGGACCGCCGTGCCAGAGGCGGCAGACACCCCACAAGACGGTGCAGCCGAGGCTCTGGACGCGATGCGCCAGGCGTCCATAGCGACGGACGCACCTGCCGAGGATGCCGCCGCCGGTGCGCTCGATGCCCTGCGCTCCGCCTCGCCGCCCGAGGATGCACCCGACTCCGATGGCGGCGCTGCCCTCGAAGCGCTCCGCGCCGCCGGCGAAGAGGCCCCCGCCGAAACCGAAGACAGCGCAGGCGCCGCCCTCGACGCCCTCCGCGCGGCCCCGGCGGCCGAAGCAACCGCTGAAACGGACGGAACCGCAGCGCTGGAAGCCCTCCGTGACAGCGCCGAAGACGCCAACGCAGCAGAGGCCAGAGACGACGCCGGCGAGGCCCTGGACGCCCTCCGGGACCTCGGCATCAATGCGCCAGACGAGCAAGACGGCGCCGCAGACAGCGCCCTCACCGCCCTGCGAGACGCTGCAGATGCTGTGCCCGAGGCCGCCGACGACAGCGCCGGCGAAGCTTTGGACGCGCTCAGGGACCTTGGCATCGATACGCCAGACGACCAGGCAGACGGCGCGACCGACGAGGCCCTCTCGGCTCTGCGAGATGTTGGAGAGGCGCGGCCCGAAGCGACGGATGAAGCCGATGATCTCGATCTCGACGCGCTGCTGGCGACGGATGGCGACGCTTCCCTATCCGCGCCGGAGCCGGCGGAGAGCGACGACCTAGATCTCGATGCTCTCTTGGCCGAAGATGCGGCGCCAGCGGCCGAGGGTGGATCCGACCTGGATGCGCTCCTGGCCGAAGATGGGCCGGAGGAGGAGGCATCTGCCGAAGATGATCTCGATCTCGACGCGCTTCTCGCAGACGACACGTCGCCCGACACCGCGATGGAGAGTTCGTCCGATGTCTCCCAAGACGCCAGCGACGCCGATGATCTGGATCTTGACGCTTTGCTCGCTGACGACCCGTCTCCCGTTGCAGAGGCTGCAGCAGATACACCAGAAGACACCGGCGACGCCGACGATTTGGATCTCGACGCTCTGCTCGCAGACGATCCGGCTTCAGCTCCCGATGCGGACGCTACGGTCCCGGAACCCGAGGATGCCGGCGGAGCAGATGATCTAGACTTGGACGCTCTGCTCGCGGACGATCCGGCACCATCCCCGGATGCGGCCTCAGCACCTGACGACACCAGTGATGCGGATGATCTCGACCTCGACGCTCTGCTGGCGGACGATCCGGCGCCCATCCCCGATGCCCAGGCTGAAGCGGCGAATGATCTGGACCTGGATGCTCTTCTTGCAGATGACAGCGGCGCTGCGGAAAGCGCGGGGTCGGATGACGCAGAGGATGTCGACCTGGATGCCCTGCTCGCGGATGACGCCGGGGGTCCCATACCCGATGCCGCCGCTGCGGAGGAGGACGTGGATCTCGACGCCTTGCTGGCCGATGACGACGCTGAGCCGCCGGCGGAGACTGCGGAGGACGATCTCGATCTCGATGCCCTTCTGGCCGAGGATCCGACCCCGGGCGAGGCGGATGATGCCGCGGCGGACGACGACTTTGACCTCGACGCGCTGTTGGCCGATGACGCTGACAGCACCCCGACCCCTGGAGAGGCTGCTCCCGAGGAAGATGACCTAGACCTCGACGCCTTGCTGGCCGAGGCGGACGAGACCCCCGGGGAAGCGGCCACGGCAGAGAGTGACGATCTGGATTCCCTGTTGGCGGAGGACGGGGACAGCGGTGGGGACAAACTCGACCCAGCCATGGCCGCGGCTGCGGGCGGCGCGGCGGCGGCAACCGCAGCTCCCGCCGCGCCCTCTGTCGATCCCTTCGGCAAGATGACGGCCACGCGGCCCGACGAGTTGAACCAGAGCCAGCGCAAGTTCCGCATCGCCCTCCTCGGCGATTTTTCAGGCCGGGCCAGCCGCGGCGCTTTGGAGATCGGCGCGGCGCTGGGCGGGCGCAAGGCGATGAAGTTCGATATCGACAATATCGACGACGTCATCGCCCGTTTCGCCACCACGCTGGTCCTGCCGATCGGAGAGGACGGCGCGGGGATCGAGGTGAAACTGCGCAATCTGGACGACCTCCACCCCGACGAACTCTATGACAATGTCGAGCTGTTCGAGGAACTCTCGGCCCTGCGCCAGCGGGTGCAGATGGGCGGCGGGGCGGCGGCGATCTCCGAGATGCAGGGCTGGGCCGAGGAGTTCGGCGACCTGAACCTCTCGGCCCGTAAGCGCGCCAAAGGGACGGCGGTGCCCGCCGACCGGAAGCTGAGCGAATTCCAGCAGCTCATCGGCGATATGCAGGGCACTCTGACCCAGCCAAGCGAGGCGGAGGACCTGATCCAGCGCATCGTCGGGCCCTATATCAAGGCCTCCCCCGACCCACAGCAGGAAAGCATGCTGGCCGCGGTGGACGAGGCGCTGTCGGGCGCGATGCGCACGGTGCTGCACCATCCGGATTTCCAGGCGGTCGAGTCGGTCTGGCGCTCGCTCGATCTGCTCGCCCGGCGGATCGAGACCGGGGCGGGGATGGAGATCGTGCTCTACGACGTCTCGGCCGAGGAATGGGCCGCCGATCTTTCGGCGCAAGAGGATATGGCGGAGAGCGGCCTGTTCCAGATGCTGGCCGAGGAGCCGCGGCTGGACGAAAACCAGGGCCCGCTCTCGGCGGTCTTCGCGCTCTACACGTTAGAAGAGACGCCGCCCCATGCCGAATTGCTGGCGCGGATGGCGAAGATCTCCGCCTACATGAACGCGCCCTTCGTCACGTCGATCTCGCCACAATTCCTCGAGACGCCGCGGAAGGACCGTCATCCTCTGGTCGCCAAGACCTGGGACGGCATGCGCAAACTGCCGGAGACGGCCTATGTCGGCCTCGTCTCGCCGCGCTTCCTGCTGCGTCTGCCCTATGGCAAGAAAACCGAGCCGATCTACCCCTTCGAGTTCGAGGAATTCACCTTGCGCGCGGGGCTGAAGGGGATGCTTTGGGCCAACCCGGTCGTGCTCTCGGCCATTCTGATGGCGGGCACCGTGACCAAGATGGGCAAGAAGATGCGGTTGGGAGAGGTCATGTCCCTGGGCGACATGCCCTTCCACTATATGACCGACCAATATGGCGATCAGGTCGCGCTGCCCTGTACCGAGCGGCTGCTGAACACCACGACAGCAGCCGAGGTGGTGGCGCGCGGCTTCATGCCGGTTCTGTCCATCAAAGGCCGCAACGAGGTGCGCCAGGGATCGTTCCAGGCGCTGGGTGCCGGCGAGCTGGCTGGGCCGTGGGCTGCGGCTCCGGCGGGCGGCGCACCGGCGAGCCAGATGACCGCGGAAGTCGAATTGGCCAGCGGCGGAGATGTTGCAGATGCGGCGGCGGGCGGCGATGATGACCTCGATGCGCTGCTCGACGGGCTCGACGACACCCCGGCCGATAAGGCGTCATCCGATGACGATCTCGACGCGCTGCTGGCCGGATTTGACGACGATGCCTCCGACGGCGGCGATGATGACGATATGGACGCCGAACTGGCGGCACTTTTGGAGGGGCTGTGATGCCTGACGAAGGAATTATCCCGAATGACGGAGAGGGCGACCGGATCATTTTGGTCGCAGTGAAGGAGAGTTACTGGCTGCTGGAGGGGGAGCCGCACCTGAATGCCATGCTGTCGGACATGGCACCGTTTCCGAAACCGGTCCGGTGCGTGCAGTTCGACTCGGAGTTCGACCTCAACCTGTTCCTGCCCGACGGGCAGAACCTGATGGGCCTGTGGGGCATCAACCCCGCAATCGTCGAACGGCTGAAGAAGAAGAACGAATTGGTGGTGATCGACCCCCCGGTCGAGTGAGCGAGGGGCCGGGCGACCGGCCGGAAAGGAGTGCCGTATGGCGAAGGAAATCGAACTCGAGGGCCGTCAGGTCAGGCTTGAGCTTCCAAACAAGCTCAAAGGCTTCCTGATGCGTGCCCAGGTCGATGAGGGGCTGAGCAAGATCACCGAGACCGTGGTCGAGTTCATGTCTTCGGACCTGGACCTGGACCTCCAGAAGGTCGTGGGCGAACGCCTGCATCTCGAGATCGACGCGCCCGAGAAGAAGACGCGGTATTTCCAGGGGCATTGCATCTCGGCGGAATATCTGGGCGCCCATGCGGGCCGCGGCTATTTCCGCGCGATCCTGCGCCCCTGGATGTGGTTCCTCACGCGCACCAGCAATTGCCGGATCTATCAGGACAAAACCGTGATCGAGGTGATCAAGGAGATCTTCAAAGACCGCGGTTTCTCGGACTTCAAAGACAGCACCAAGCAGAAATTTGCCAAGCGTGAGTATTGCGTGCAATACCGCGAGACGGATTACGACTTTATCTGCCGGCTGATGGAGGAAGAGGGGATCTATTTCTTCTTCACCCACGAAAAAACCAAAGAGACCCTGGTCCTCGCCGATGACGCAAGCGCGCACAAGGCGGTGGAGAGTGCTGCGAAGATCGACTTTTTCTTTCGCGAGCCGGAATACCGCCGCAAGGACGATCACATCTTCGAATGGCGCGGCGGCGAGAGCGTGCAGACCGGCAAGGTGACGCTGCAGGACTACGACTTCGAGAAGCCGAAATCAGACCTGAAATCGGTCAAGGCGCTCTCCAAGGGCAAACACAGCCACAAGAGCTATGAGATCTACGACTATCCCGGTCATCACCGCGATACGAAAACCGGCGAGCATCACGCGCGGGTGAAGGTGGAGGCACTGGCGGCGCAGTACCAGCGCAGCCACGGCGCCTGCAATGTCCGCCAGATGATGGCCGGCGCGAAATTCACGCTGGAGAAGCATCCGCGCAAGACCGAGAACCAAGAATATCTGGTGATCTCGGCCACGCATCAGATCCAGATCGATGCCGATGTCGAGGATCCGGAGATGGTCAGCGCCATCCTGGGCCCGACGCTGGATTTCGACCGGCAGACCAGCTCGGACATCTTTCGCACCTATTTCGAGGTGCAGCCGATCAAGGAGACCTTCCGCGCCCCGCTGTTGACACCTTGGCCCGAGATCCCGGGCGTGCAGACCGCCGTGGTGGTCGGCAAGAAGGGCGAGGAGATCTGGACCGACAAGCATGGCCGGGTGAAAGTCCAGTTCCATTGGGACCGCGAGGGCAAGAAGGACGAGAACGCCTCCTGCTGGATCCGCACCTCGGTGCCCTGGTCCGGCAAGAACTGGGGCATGGTCGGCGTGCCCCGCATCGGCCAGGAAGTCGTGGTGCAATTCGAGGAGGGCGACCCTGACCGCCCGATCATCACCGGCATGGTCTATAATGGCGAGACGAAACTGCCCTATACCCTGCCCGCGAACCAGACCCAGGTCGGCCTGAAGACCAACAAATCGAAAGGCGGCGGCGGTTTTAACGAGCTGGTCTTCGAGGACAAGAAGGACGCCGAATTCGTCCGCCTGCAATCCGAGCGGGATTTCAAGCAGATCATCAAGAACAATGCCGAGATCACGGTCGGGCTGGAGCACAAGAAGGAAGGCTTCTTCAAACAGACCATCCATGGCGACAAGACCGAAACGATCAACGAGGGCAACCACACCTTCAAGATCGCCAAGGGCGAGGAGAAGATCGACATCGCCAAGAAGCGGACCACCGATATCGGCGATGCCGACACGCTGACCGTCTCGAAGGATCAGAAATTCACCATCAAGGGCGGCAAGACCGACAAGATCTCGAAGGCGTATAAGGTCGATGTCGGCAGCTCGATGGAGATCTCGGCCAAATCCAAGATCACCCTGAAATGCGGTGGCTCGAAGATCGAGATTACGCCGACCAAGGTGACGATCTCGACCACACAGATCGACATCAAGGCAAACGCCACCGCCAAGATCACCGCCAACGGTCAGCTGAAAATGGAGGGCAAGGGGCAGGCGGCACTGAAAGGCTCCGGTATGCTCAAGCTTGAAGGCGGTGGCATGACACAGTTGAAATCCTCTGGCCTCCTGATGGCCAAGGGTTCCGTGACGATGATCAATTGAGGGCTGCGCGATGACGGAAGAACACCGCTTCGGCGACCTCAAGAAGATCCCACCCGAACCGGCGGCCAAGATCATGGCCCGCGGCAAGGTGGTGCTGCAAACCAAGCTCGACGCGCCAGCCAGCGCCTCGGTCGGGGACGTGTTGGCCGAGCTGGAAGAGAAGGGCGAGTTGATCGATATGCTCCATCTTCTCGCGCACGCCCTGCCGCCGCGCGAGGCGACGTGGTGGGCCTGCCTCTCGGGCCGCGATATCGTGCCGGAGGGCACCGAGAAGATGCCGCCACCCCTGCAAGCGGCCGAGGATTGGGTGTTCAAGCCCAATGACGAGACCCGCACCCGCGCGCGTGAGGCGCTGGACAATGCGGATAACGAGGACGAGACCATGCTCTGCGCCATGGCGGCCACCTTTGCCGATGGCACGCTGGGGCCGGGCGAGTTGGAGGATTACGAGGCCCCTCCGGGCGCTGTCGGCGGCGCCGCCTTCGGTATGGCGCTGACCGCGATGTTCGACGACGAAGAGCTGACCGATATGCGCGGTCCCTGGATCCTCGAACGCGGCCTCGACATCGCCCGCGGAGGCAATGGCAAGGTCGAGGCGCCCGAGGTGCCTCCGCCGCCAACCGACGAGGACCTGGAAGACGAATTCGACGATGACGACGCGGACGAGACCGAGGAGGCCCGCCCATGACCATGCCCGCATCCCGTGTGCTGGATAACCATGTCTGCCCGATGGTCACCGGCGTGGTGCCCCATGTCGGCGGACCGATCGTTATGCCCTTTCCGACCGTCCTGATCGGCAAGATGCCCGCGGCGACGGCGACGGCCGCCTGTGTCTGCGTCGGCCCGCCGGATACGATCGTCAAAGGCTCGATGAAGACCCTGACCGGCAAGAAACCGCAGGCGCGGATTGGCGATCTGACGTCGCATGGCGGCTCGATCGTCATGGGCTGCGCCACCGTTCTGGTCGGCGGGTGAGGAGGCGCGCGTGGGTCTGAAGCTCAGATTCCAGAACTCGGGCGCCCTTCCGGGCGGGCAAAGCCATGTCGAGATGCAGGGCGGCAGCCTGACCATCGGCCGGGGCGAGGAGAACGATCTGGCCCTGCCCGATCCCGACCGCACCCTCTCGAAACGCCATTGCGTGCTGGAGGAACGGGCGGGCGAGTACATCGTCACCGATATCTCGACCAATGGCACTTTCCTGAACTATGGCGCCGAGCGGCTGGGGGATCTGCCGACCCCGCTGAACCATGGCGATGTCATCCTGCTGGGCCCCTATGAGCTGGTCGTGGAGATCTCGGCCGGCGCAGGCGCGGCCCAAGCCGATCCCTTCGCCGCAGCCCCGCCACCGCTGGAGGACGCGCCCGTCTCGCCCGGACAGGCCTTCGATGCACGGCCCAGCGGCGATTTCGTCGGCACGCTGGACGATCCTGCGGGCAAGGATGGGGGGGATTTCCTCGACGACCTGCTCGGCGCGCCACCCGCCGCCGATGACCGCCCGTCCTGGGAGAAAGCGGCGCAGCGCGAGGATCCGCTCAGCCCCGCCGACCCCTTGCCGGAGACCGAGGACCCCTTCTTCCACAAACCCGAGCCGGTCCCCGGCCTGGCTGATGGGACCAGCGCGCCGGACCACACGCCCTCGACCCAGGACGTCTTCGCGGCCCCACAGGCCAATGCGCCGCTGATCCCCGAGGATTGGGATGACGACCTGATGGGCGCACCGGCCGCTGATCCTGCCTCTCCGGTGCCGACTGCGCCAAAATCGGCTCCGACACCGCCGCCTGCAACGGAGGACCCATTCGCGATCCCGGCCAGCCCGCCCACGAACGCCGCCGCGGCACCCGCGGCGCCGCCGCAGCCCGCGCCGGAGCAGGCCGCGCCACCCTTCCCGAAGACCGTCCTGCCAGAGAGCGAGCCGTCTGCCCCACCCCCGCCCCAGGCCCCGGTTCCTGCGGCGCCTGTGCCGGAGATGCCCTCGACCGGCAGCGGTGTTGCTGCGGGCTCACGCCCCACGACGCCGCCACCCTCAGGTGCAGCCGGGGGCGACGCGGCCGCACGGGCCTTCCTGGACGCGGCGGGGGCGAGCGGGCTCAACATCCCCGATGAGGAACTGGCCGCCACCATGGCCCGCATGGGCGGCGTCTTTGCCGCCATGGTCGCGGGCATGCGCGAGATCCTGATGACCCGCGCCTCGATCAAATCCGAGATGCGGATGAACCGCACCATGATCAATATGGGCGGCAACAACCCGCTGAAGTTCTCGATCAGCGCGGAACAGGCGATGGAAGCGATGATCCGCCCCTCGGTCCCTGGCTATCAGGATGCCACCACGGCGACAGCCGAGGCGCTGAACGATATCAAGGCCCATGAGGTTGCGATGATGTCGGGCATGGAAGCCGCTCTGAAAGACCTGCTCGCCCGGCTCGACCCGAACCAACTGTCCGAACGGATCGAGACCGGAGGCGGCCTCGGCAACCTTCTGGGCGGCAAGAAGGCCCGCTATTGGGAAGCCTATGAGAAGATGTATGCG
>JBCBIS010000166.1:0-9663 GCA_038524325.1 Pseudomonadota bacterium | reverse complement strand
TTCGATGCCGAACTCCCCGATCGCGGTCACCCGATCGGCCCCGATCACCCGGTCGAAGAAGGCCACAGCCGAGGCTTGGGCGCGGATCTGATTGGTCTCGATGAAGCCGTCGACTTCCGTACCTTCGGGCAGGTTCAAAAACAGCGCATCGGCGGGGTTGACCGGCGTGAACACGCCCGACGAGGTGCCCGCCGTGATCGAGGCCGCGGTCAGATCGTTGGTGTTGATCTGAACCGGGTGGTCGGGCCGATAGCTGAGCTCACCCGCCAGCGCGACGCCGAACAGCGTGGTCGCGGCCGAGACGCCGATCGTGTGCACATCCTCGACATATTCGACGTTGTAGGTCGAAGAATTCGGGCTGAAGCCATTTGTCGGGTTGTTTGGGTCCAGAATCGAGCCGCCGGAGGTGTAGCTCAGGATCGGTGCACGGCTGTCCAGCCGGGTGACGTAGAAGCCGAACTCGGTATCGATCGCATCGGCGAAATACCGGGCGGCAACTCCGAAATTGTCGAAGTCGAAATCGTCCGGCCCGCGGTCCGGGCCGCGTGGCTGGAAGAAGCCCGCCGCCGAGGCGCCGGCATCGTCGCTGGCGAATTGCAAACCGGCCAATTGCCCTTGCAGCACGCCGAGTTGCGCCTGCAGCGCGGCTTCGGTCACGGCATCCCCGGCCGCCTGCGCGGCTGCGATGCCCGCTTGAACCTGTCCGATCCCCGCTTGCACCAGCGGCACCTGAGCCGCCGCAACGGTCGCCAGGGACAGCTCGTCACAGCCCTGTGCCGCGACATCCGCCGTCGAGAAGAAGGTGCCGCAGCCGTCGAGCTGGGTCGGCTGGAACTCGAAATTCCAGAACGTCTCGAGGCTGAGATTGTCGGTCAGGCCCGCATTGGCATAGATCATGCCCAGCGGCAGCAGACCCTCCTTCAACTGCGTCCCCGGACGGCGAAAGGCGTTCACGTCGATCGGGTTGATCGAGTTGATGCCGTTCTGGATGAAGGTCCCCTCGCCCCAGCTGACCACCTGGCGCCCGACGCGCAGCTCGATCGGCACCGGGCCGGCATCGACCTCACCGAACAGGAAGGCGTCGAGAATGGTCGCATTGGCGAATTGGGCCAGCGTGTTGAACTCTTCATCATCCAGGAAACCATCGGCGGCATAACCGTTCGGCGAATGGCCGTGATTGACCCGTTGCTGGTCCAGCGCCGCATCATAGACCGCCTTGCCGCGGATGAAGAAGCCGATATCGTCGCGATAATTGAACTCGGCATCCGCGATTACCGTGATCGGCGCCGTCACGACATCGCCTTTGTCGAAGTTCAGCGTGCCATCGTCCTGCGTGGCCGAACCGCCGACACCCGCCACACCGTTCCGCGCCCCGTTACCGGCGAAAATCGCCTCCGAGGACGGATCCTCGGTCCGGAACGAGATGCCTGCGCTCAGCGAGACATTGGTCGTGATCGTGATGTCGTCATTGACCCGGTATTCTTCGGCAACCGCAGTGTTGATCAACCCGATCGCGGCCACTGCCGTCGTCCCTGCCAATGCGGCTCTCAGCCGTATGTTCTTCGTTTTCATTGGTCGTCCCCTCTCTGACGAGTCCTCTCTCGTGTCTGCGCATCGGTCCTGTGCCGAACCGTTTGTGTCGTTCTGTCGCAGCCCCCAGAATCGATCCTTCCTCTGACAAAGATTGCAACCGCGAACCGGTTTTTTTCCCTCTTCACGGCGCGAACATCACTTTGCCGGTGTTTTCGCGCATCAGTTCCTCCGGCAGGCGGGCATGCGCCTCGGCCAGCGGGATGACCGCCTGAAGATCGGTGCGCCAGGCGCCCGAGCCGAAACGTTCGAACAATGTGCCGAAGGCTTGCTTGCGCGTGTCGCTGTCAACCTCCTCCAACCATTGGGTCAGCCAGAAGCCCTCGATCCGTTTGCCGGTGAAGACGAATTGCCCCATCTCGGTCATTGCCACGGGCATCGGGTTGAGCTTGCCATACACCACCCAGCGGGTGCGGTTCGGCATGCCGAAGAAGACCTGCGCGGTGACATCGTCGGCAACCGCGTCGAGCAGGATGCGCGGTTTCTCTTGCTTCGAGACGTCGGCAAAACGCTCCGCGAAGTCCGGGGCGGTCACGTTGAGCGGATGGTCGGCCCCCAGCGCAGCAAGAGGCGCCAGCATCGCGTCGCGGCGGACCAGCGGGATGGTCTTGATGCCCCGGTCCTTGGCCAGCCCGATCATCAGCTTCGAAAGCTGCGAGCCCCCCGCCGTCATCACGATTGCGCCTGTGCCCGCCTCCGCCGCCAGCGAGACCATGCCGATGGCCGTCAGCGGATTGACGAACAGGCCCGCGGCATCCTCGTCGCGGATGATATCGGGCAGCGGCACGCAGGACGCCGCCTCGGCGCGGACATACTCGGCCCAGGCGCCGGTGCCGGTCTTCGAGCCGATAAAGGCGACACGGCGCCCCTCCAGGGCTTCGGCACCCGGGCCAGTGGCGACCACATCGCCGCAACCCTCGAAGCCCGCGGCTGCGCCCTTCACCCTTGGAATCCCGTATTCGCCTTTGATGAAATGGATGTCTGAGGGGTTGATCGCGGCCAGCCGCAGGCGGATCAGCACCTGACCGGGGCCGATCTCGGGCAGCGGCTGGCGCGTGGCCGTAAGATAGGGCGCGAGATCGTCGAGATAGGGGCCAGTCGACTCGATCTTGGCGAAGCCGTCCTTCTTTTGCACCAGGGCCAGCATGTCGTCAGGCAATGTGGTCATCCGACCCTCCGCTGCGTGTATTGCGCCAGCTCGGCCCGGGCGACCTGGCGGCGATGCACGGCATCCGGCCCGTCGGCGAGGCGCAGCGTGCGCAGATGGATCCACGAGCGGGCAAGCGGCGTGTCCTGGCTGACCCCCTGGCCGCCATGCATCTGCGCCGCCTCGTCCACGACTTTCAGAGCGACGCGGGGGGCGACGACCTTGATCTGGCTGATCCAGGGGGCGGCGGCGCGGGGATCGCCCTGATCCATCATCCAGGCCGCCTTGAGGCAGAGCAGGCGGGCCATTTCGATCTCCATCCGGCATTCGGCGATAATGTCGAAGTTCTGGCCCAGTTGCGCCAAGGGTTTGCCGAATGCCTCGCGCTCCAGCGCGCGGCGACACATGCGCTCCAACGCGGCCTCGGCCTGACCGATGGCGCGCATGCAGTGGTGGATCCGCCCCGGACCCAGCCGGCCCTGCGCGATCTCGAAGCCGCGGCCCTCGCCCAGGATCATGTTCTCGACCGGCACCCGGACATCCGTGAAGCGGAGATGCATATGCCCATGCGGCGCGTCATCCTGGCCATAGACCTCCATGGCGCGCAGCACCTCGACCCCCGGCGTGCCCGCGGGAACCAGGATCACCGAGTGTTGCTGATGGCGCGGCGCATCCTCGGACCCGGTGCGCACCATGACGATATAGATCCGGCAGCGTGGGTCGCCGGCGCCCGAGGCCCACCATTTCTCGCCATTCAGCACGTAGTCATCGCCGTCGCGGACACAGGACATGGCGATATTGGTGGCGTCGGACGAGGCCACCTCCGGCTCGGTCATCAGATAGGCCGAACGGATCTCGCCCGCCAGCAGGGGCGCCAGCCAAGCGGCTTTCTGCGCCTCGGTGCCATAACGCTCGAGCACCTCCATATTTCCCGTGTCCGGGGCGGAGCAATTGAACGTCTCGGCGCCCAGGGCCGCGCGGCCCATCTCCTCGGCCAGATAGGCGTATTCCACCGTGGTCAGACCAGCGCCCCGGGTGCTGTCGGTCAGCCAGAGGTTCCAGAGCCCCTTGGCCCGCGCCTCGGCCTTCAAGTCGGTCAGGATCTGGGTCTGCCGCGGGGTGTGGCTCCACCGGTCGCCAACCGCGACCTCGGCCTCGAATTCCTCGGAAAGCGGCGCGATCCGCTCCCGCATCATGGTCCGGACATCCGCCAGGATCGGGGCCAGCCGATCCGTCACGCCAAGGGACATCGCCATGCTCATCGCCCGCCCCCACGCATGCCATCGAGGGTCAGAGCGACCAGTTGGTCCGCGATCGCACCGATTTCCTCGGGCGTCTGGCCATCCCGCTCCGAGAACCAGAAACACGCGCCGTTCAGCGCCAGCAGCAGGGTCTTCACCTGAATGCTGAGATTGCCGCCACAGAACGCCCCTGTTTTGCGCCCCTCTTCCAACACGTCGCGGAAGATGGTCTCATAGGTGCGCTGCCGGTCGACAAAACGCTCCTGCATCATCCGCTCGTCCGGGGTCGTGGCGCCGCGAACGACCATGGTCACGCCCTGCAGCATCACCCGGTGATAGGGCAGATCGCGGATCTGGGTCAGAACATGGGCGCGGGCCATATCGGCCAGCCGCTCCGCTGGCGGGGTCGGCTTCAGCGCCTCGGGCTCGACAACCGCCACCAGGCGATCGATGCCATAGGTCGCCGCCGCAATGAACAGCTCGGCCTTTGAGCGGAAGTAGTGATAGACGCGCCCCTTGGTGTAGCCCATGCGGCGCGCGACCTCATCGACACTGGTGGCGGCAAACCCGCGCTCCGCGAAGCAGGTTGCGGCGGCCAGCAGAATGGCCTGCTCGGCGTCGCTCAGCGGCGCGTCTGCAGGTTCAGGACTCCGGGCCATAGCGCTCTCGGTCACGTGTGTCTCTTCCCAAACAGCGGACATCGCCTGGGCGGCCGTCCAGCCTTTTTCTTGTCCTTCCATCAGGCGCTGCGGTGACATACGCCATCGGAGGTATGCCTTCGTGGTTGCATACGCGTCGGTATGCTGTCAAACCAATTTCGCCAGCCAAAATGCCCTCTGGCCAAAAATAAATGGGAGAGATGAATGGGTTACCTAGCGGAACTCTTCGCCGTCACCGGCAAGCGGGCCCTGGTCACAGGCGGCGCGACCGGCATCGGGCGCATGATTGCCGAGGCCTTGGTCCAAGGCGGAGCCGAGGTGATGATCGCCTCGCGCAAAGGGGCGGATTGCGAGACCGTCGCCGCCGAGCTGAACGCGATGGAGGCCCCCGGCAGCGCCATCGGCTTCGCCGGAGATGTCGCCAGCGAAGCAGGGGTGAACGCCCTGTCCGAAGCCGTGGCAGAGCGGACCGACCGGCTGCATATTCTGGTCAACAATGCCGGCATCAGCTGGGGCGCGCCGTTCGGAGAATTTCCCCATGCCGCCTGGGAAAAGGTGATGAATGTCAATGTGGCGGGCCTGTTCACCCTGACGCGGAACCTGATCCCGCTGCTCGAGGCCGCGGCCTCTGACGAGGACCCGGCGCGGATCATCAATCTCGGTTCGATCATGGGGACACGGCCCCTGGCCGACAGCGCCTATTCCTATGCCGCCTCGAAGGCGGCGGTGCATCATCTGACCCATATCTTTTCGAACGATCTCGCGCCGCAGCGGATCACCTGCAACGCCTTTGCCCCTGGCCCGTTCCGCAGCCGCATGACGGCCTTCGCGATCGAAGACCCGGCGAAGGCCGCGCTGATGGCGAAAGACGTGCCCTTTGGCCGATTGGGAGAGCCGGAAGATATCGCCGGCGCCACCCTCTACCTGTGCAGCCGGGCCGGCGCTTACATCACCGGCGCGATCCTGCCGATCGACGGCGGGATGAGCACCCATGCCAAATCCACCCTGTTCCCGAGGGACTGATCCGATGCAGCGATTCGCGAATCGAACCATCCTCGTCTCCGGCGCGACCGGCGGGATTGGCGAGGCGGCCTGCCTGGCGCTCTCGGCCGAAGGCGCGCGCCTGGCCCTGACCGATCTCGACAGCACCGCGCTCGAGGCGCTGGTCGCCCGGTTGCCGGGCGAGGCGGTCTTCACCGCCGGGGACATTGCCGACCCGAAAACGGCGGAGAGCTGGGTCACCGCTGCGGTCGAACGTTTCGGCCGGATCGACGCCGCCTTCAACAATGCCGGCATCGAACACCGCCTCGCCTGGCTGGCCGAGATCGACGAGGCGACAAGCCGCCGGGTGCTCGAGATCAACGTGCTCGGCGTGCAATTCGCCATGCAGGCGCAACTGGCGCAGTTTCTGGCCCAGGCAAAACAGGGCTCGCAGGGCGGTGCGATCCTGAACACCGCCTCGGTCGCAGGCGTCTCCGGCGCGCCGAAACTCGGCACCTACGCGGCGTCGAAACATGCCGTGGTCGGGCTGTCGCGTACGGCGGCGATGGAATATGCCCGGTTCGGCATCCGCGTGAACACGCTCTGCCCGGCCTTCATCAAAACCCGGATGGTGATGGAGGGGATCATCAAAGACTACGCCACCCCCGAGGAAGGCTTTGCCAAACTGGCCAGCGGCATCCCGATGGGCCGGATCGGCGAAGTGGCCGAGACCCTGCCCGCCATTCTCTTCGCCCTCGACCCGGCCAACAGCTTCTACACGGGCCAGGAACTCTGCCTCGACGGCGGGATGACCGCCTGAGATCTGCCCCAGGCCAGCCCGCCTCCGGCCGGGGGGGGGGCGGGGGGCCGGAGGCGGGCTGGCCGTCGCCCACTACAGACCGACACCGACGCAGGAGACATCCCGATGCCCCATATCCTCCGCAGCGACGACATCGCCTTCCTGCTCTATGACGTGCTCGGGATCGACGACATCGCCACCCGCCCCGCCTTCTCCGAGACCGGCCGCGAGGTCTTCGACCAAGTGCTCGCCACCGCCGAGCGCATCGCCGAAGATCATTTCCAACCCCATGCCGCCAAGCTCGACGCCAACGAGCCACATTTCGATGGGGAGCAGGTGCATCTCATCCCCGAGCTCCGCCACGCCCTCGACGCCTATCTCGACGCCGGCTTCCTCGCCGCGCCCTTCCCGCCCGATCTGGGCGGCATGGGGCTGCCCTTCACCGTCCACACGGCGGTCTCCGCCTGGTTCGCCGCGGCCAATTGGTCCACCGCCAACTACCCCGCACTGACCAGCGCGGCCGCCAACCTGCTGGCCCATCACGCCTCGCCGGAGCAGAAGGAGACCTGGCTGACGCCGCTGATCGAAGGCCGTTACTTCGGCACCATGTGCCTATCCGAACCTCATGCCGGCTCGTCCGTCGGTGATATCCGCACCCGCGCTGAACCGCAGGACGATGGCTCCTACCGCCTGTTCGGCCAGAAAATGTGGATCTCCGGCGGCGAGCATGACCTGGCCGAGAACATTGTCCATCTTGTCCTGGCCAGGATCCCCGGCGGCCCGCCCGGCACCCGCGGCATCTCGCTCTTCATCGTCCCGCGACTGATCGACGGGCAGCGCAACGATATCCGCCTGATCGGGCTCAACCATAAAATGGGCTGCCGCGGCACGGTCAATTGCGCGCTCAGCTTCGGTGATGTCGACGGGGCCACGGGCTGGCTGGTCGGCGCCCCACATCAGGGCCTTGCCCAGATGTTCACCATGATGAACGAGATGCGCATCGGCGTCGGCATGGCCGCATCCGCCCTGGCGTTGACCGGATATCTCCACGCCCTGGCCTATGCACAGGACCGCAACCAAGGCCGCCCGCTGGGCGCCAAGGACCCGGCCCAGCCCATGGTCCCGATCATCGAGCACACCGATATCCGCCGCATGCTGCTCCAGCAAAAGGTCTGGGCCGAAGGCGCGATGGCCCTCAGCCTCTACATGGCCAGCCTGGTCGACCGCCAGACTTCCGGCGACGCAGAGGAAGCCCGCGATGCCACACTGCGCCTCGACCTCCTCACTCCGGTCGCCAAATCCTGGCCCTCGGAATACGGCCTGCGCGCCAACGAGATCGCCATCCAAGTCCTGGGCGGCGCCGGATATACCCGTGATTGGCCGCTCGAGCGGTTCTACCGCGACAACCGCCTGAACCATATCCACGAGGGCACCCGCGGCATCCAGGGCCTCGACCTGCTGGGCCGAAAGGTCCCGGCCCAGAACGGCGCCGCCCTCACCCAGCTCCTGCGCGAGGTCGCCGCCGACGCCCAGGCCAGCGCCCTCCCAGGATCCGAAACCCTGGCAGAGGCCGCCCAGAAAATCGGCCAAACCACCCAAACCCTGCTGGCGGCGAACGATCCTGAGACCATGCTCGCCAACGCCACGCTCTATTGCGACACGCTCGGCCATCTGGTCGTCGGGTGGCTCTGGCTCCGCCAGGCCGAGGCCGCGCATCGCCTCCTGCCCCAGGCCACCGGCAGCGATGCCGCATTCCTGCAGGGTAAAATCGCCGCCTACCGCTTTTTCCTGGCCCATGACCTGCCACAGATCCAGACCTGGAGCACCCTGCTTGCCAGTCTCGACCGAACCGCCCTGGACACCAGCGCGGCGCAACTCTGACGCGGCTCCGCCCGCCACAGGCGCCCGCGCGTTTCGGGACGAAACGCCAGCATCGCGCATGCGCTGCGCAGCAGCGCATTCCGCTTAACGCGGCGGCTTCACACCGGATCGCGGCGCAGGCTCTGGCACATGCAATGCACCCCGCCGCCGCCCTGCGTGATCATCGACAGCTCCGGATCATAGATCGCAAACCCCAAAGCCTTCAGCTTCGCCTTCAATGTCGCCGAGGCCGCCGGCAACAGCACCCGATCATCGCCCAAGGCAACCACATTGCAGCCAAGATCCATCGTCTCGCGGAACGGCACCTCGACAATCTCGATCCCCTTCCCCCGCAGCCAGTCGACAATCCCCGGATCCGTGCAGTCGACGCAAACCGCCGCCAGCTTCGGCGCCAGCATCACAACCATCAGATCGATATGCACATAATAGGGGTCGATATCCGCCAGCCGCACCTCCCAGCCCTCGGCCTCGAACCAGCCGGCCAGCTGCTGCGCGCCTTGTTCCTGAGAGCGCCCCTCCTCTCCTTCCCAGCCGATCAGGACCGAGCCGGGCTCGATCACGTTGAAATCACCACCCTCGAACGTCCCGGCCGTGACATAGTCATAGATCGGCACGCCCAGCCGGGCATAGGTCTCGATCGCGCGAAAATTCTCCCCGCGCCGCCACCACTGCGCCATATTGGTGATCACCGCGCCAAAGGGCGTCATCACCGAACTGTCCCGGGCAAAGATCTGATAGGGCAGGTCCGGATCGGGCTCGTGCACATGCACCTCCACCCCAGCCTGGCGATAGGCATCCACCATCTCGCCATGCTGCGCCCGCGCCACCGCCGGGTCATAGGCGATCCCCCGGCGCAGCGTCTTCTTCGACAGCGAGGAGGTCTTCAGCCAGCGGTAGTTTTCCACCGGCCCCAGCAAGACATCCCGCAACCGGCCATAATCGGAATTTGCGCCCCAATAATTCAATTGCGGCGTCCCGCCCCCCTCGCGCCGTGCCCGCAAAGTAAACGGCGTGGTCTCGGCAGCTTTGTCCATGTCAGTTCTCCTCACCCCCAGGCTGCCCGAAATCGGCGGCCCTGACCAGCGCCGCGTGGCCACTGCCAGCCGGGGGGTGGGTGGGGGCGGGCGGTGGCCGCGCGGCGCTGGTCAGGGCCGCAGCGTCACGCCAGGATCGGCCACATCTGCCTTGGGCAAGGTCTTGCCCGCCTCGATCACTCGCTTGCCGATCATATAGCTGCGCGCATCGCTCATCGCATCCACCGCCAGCAGCCGATCTCCAAGGTAGTACCAGACCGACTGCGTGCCCGGCTTCGCCCCCGGGCGGAGCACGCAATCGTCCCATCCCGCGTTCAGCCCTGCGATCTGC
>JBCBIS010000165.1:0-9678 GCA_038524325.1 Pseudomonadota bacterium | reverse complement strand
CTCGAAGGTGCGGGCCAAAATCTCAACGGGATCAATGGCATAGCCCTTGAACCACTCCTGATACGCCCGGGTGACGCGGCCCGGCGTGTCAAGCAGCCCCTCGCGAAACGGGTTGTCGCCAGCCCAGCGGAGCAGGGTGCGCACCGCCTCTTCGGCCTCCTCGACACTGGGCCGTTCCACCGGCTCGGCATCGGAAATGGCGGTCTTGGGCGTTAACTTGTTCATCTTGCACCTCATTCCCCGGTCTCCGGGGGCGAGCTATTAAGTAATGGTTCATTTACCGTAGCGCCAGAACTAGCCCCGTTCACACCTGTTCCAAGTTTCGTTTTTCCACTGGAGCACTGGGAGGGTTGGGTTTTCACCGCCCGATAACCGGTCTCACCGGCAGGTAAACCCGCTTGTCAGGCCAGGGCGCGGGACAGATCGGCCTCGAGATCCCGCATGTCCTCGAGCCCGACCGAGAGCCGCACCAACCCCGGTGTGATACCCAAAATGGCGCGGGCCTCGGCGCTCAGGCGCTGATGGGTGGTGGTGGCGGGATGGGTGATCAGGCTTTTCGCGTCGCCCAAGTTGTTGGAAAGTTTGATCAATTCCAACCGGTTGAGCATCGCGAACGCACCCTCCTGCCCGCCTGGCACCTCGAAGGCCAGCATCTGGCCAGGGCGTTCCATCTGGCTGGCGGCGAGGTTGTGCTGCGGATGGCTGGGCAGGCCGGGATAGATCACCCGGTCGAGCCGTGCGGCCAGCCAGCCCGCGAGATGCTCGGCGCTGTCGGTCTGCGCCTCGCAGCGCAGCGCCAGGGTCTCCATCCCCTTGAGCATCACCCAGGCGTTGAACGGGCTCAGCGCCGGGCCGATATGTTTGACGAACCCCTCCAACTCGTCGCGGATGAAGGCCGTGCTGCCCAGCACCACCCCGCCCAGGCAACGGCCCTGCCCGTCGATATGTTTGGTGGCGGAGTAGATCACGATATCCGCGCCCAGGGCGAGCGGCCGCTGGAACATCGGCGTGGCAAAGACATTGTCGACCACCAGCCGGGCGCCCGCGGCATGTGCAATCTCGGAAACTGCTGATATATCAATGATTTCCAGTGTGGGATTCGACGGGCTTTCCAGAAAGCAGAGCTTCGTCTCCTCGCGCATCGCCGCCTGCCATTGCGCCAGATCCGGGCCATCGACCAGCGTGATGTCGATGCCGAAGCGGGGGCAGAGCGTCTCGACGATGTAGAGGCAGGAGCCGAACAGCGCCCGGGCTGCCACAATGTGATCTCCGGCGCGCAGCTGACACATCAGGGCGGCATGCACCGCCGCCATGCCCGAGGCGGTGGCAAAAGCGTCCTGCGCCCCCTCCAGCGCCGCGATCCGCTCCTCGAACATCCGCACCGTGGGATTGCCATAGCGGGAGTAGACATAGCCCTCCGCCTCGCCCTTGAACCGTGCCTCGGCCGCCTCGGCGCTGTCATAGACGAAGCCCTGCGTCAGATAGAGGGCCTCCGAGGTCTCGCCATGCGCCGACCGCTTGGTGCCGGCATGGATTGCTCGGGTTCTCGAATGCCAGTTCTCGCTCATCGCCTGTGCCGCCACGGGGCGGTCCTGTTTTGATCGGCACCGGTTTGGCGCCGAAAGAGGGGTCGCGACCTTCTCGAAGGGGATGTGATGCGGAACCGCGCGGCTACGCGCCATCGTGCCGTCACCACGACCTCTTTAGCGGGATGTTTAACGTGGCCCGCAAGCCGGTCCGACAAAGCGCCACACCATGTGAATATCCGGGCCCGGCGGCGAGGTCAATCCGCTGCCCCTTGATCTCGGCGCCGTTCCGTGGCGCGATGTCGCCTTGGCAGCACCGTGCGGATGCCGGAGCAAAAGGCATGACCCAAGCGATCGTCAGACGGGCTGAGCGGATGGCCATGCGCCTTGCGGCGCTGCTGGCGCTGCTGGCGCTGGTGCTGCATCTGGGAGCAGCCTGGCACGCGCATGGGGCCGAGGCGCCCTGTGGGCCGGTGCCCGTGCTTCTGCCCTTTGACGCGGATCCACTCGATGCACATGGGGGGGCGTGCCTTTGCCCCTGCCTTTCCACCGCGATCGATCTGCCGGGCGCGGCCTATGCGATCCGCCAGACCCTCCTCTCGGTCGCCTGGTCGGCCCGCAAGCCTCTGGCCGAAAACGCAAATCAGGTGCAGCCGGCGCGTGCGAGAGGACCGCCCCCGCGCGCCTAAGCCCCGACGCCCACCCCCCTGATTGACCGACCGCAGCCAATCGGCTCGCGGCACGCGACACCCTTGATGAGGAGTGCAGACATGTTTCACCTAACCCCGACCCCGACCCGCCGCCGCGCCTGGTTCTCGACCATCGGCGCCTTTGCGCTGTTGCTGGCCCTGCCGGGTGTGGCCGGCGCCGAGACGATCTCGGTGACCGATGCGGTCAGCCGCGCTGGCCTGCCGAACCGGCCGATGGCGGCCTATATGGAAATCTCGAACAGCGGCGGCGATGAGGACCGTCTGATCGCGGCGGACTCGCCCGACTTCAAGGCGATCGAGCTGCACAGCGTCGAGGAGCAGGACGGCGTCTTCAAGATGCACCCGGTCGATGCCATCGCGATCCCCGCCAACGGCAAGGCCGTGCTGGCGCAGGGCGGCCTGCACCTGATGCTGTTCGGAGCAGGGCGCGATCTGCCCGCGGGCGAGAGTTTTCCGGTCACCCTGACCTTCGAGAAGGCGGGCGCGGTCGAGATCTCGGTGGCCGTGACCGCCCGGGGCAAGCAGTCGGGGCATGGCCACGGGGATGGTCATAGTCATGGGCATAGCGGCCATTCCGACTGAAGCGCGTCGCCGCCGGGGCCGTGCGGGCCTCGGCGGTGGACCGCTCCGGACGGATCGCGTAACACTCGGGTGCAGTCCCCTCCCGCCGACGGAATACGCGATGTCCCTCACAGCCACCTGGTCCTACCCCACCACGATCCGCTTTGGCGCGGGGCGGATCTCGGAGCTGCCCGCGGCCTGTGCGGCGGCGGGCATGGCGCGTCCGCTGCTGGTCACCGATCGCGGCCTGGCGGGCATGGAGATCACCTCCCGTACGCGCTCCATCCTGGCGGAAGCAGGTCTGGGCGATGCGCTGTTCGCCGAGGTCGACGCCAACCCCAACGGCGCCAATCTGGCCGCGGGGGTGGAAGCGTTCCGCGCCGGCGGCCATGACGGGGTGGTGGCTTTCGGCGGCGGATCGGGCCTCGACCTCGGCAAGACCATCGCCTTCATGGCGGGCCAGACCCGCCCGGTCTGGGATTTCGAGGATATCGGCGATTGGTGGACCCGCGCCGATGCAGATGCCATCGCCCCTATCGTCGCCGTGCCAACCACGGCGGGGACAGGGTCCGAGGTGGGGCGAGCCTCGGTTCTGACCCGCTCCGAGACGCAGGAGAAAAAGATCATCTTCCACCCGAAGATGCTGCCCGCACAGGTGATCGCGGACCCGGAGCTGACCCTGGGCCTGCCCAAGGCAATCACCGCAGGCACCGGGCTGGACGCGTTCGCCCATTGCGTCGAGGCCTATTGCAGCCCGCATTACCACCCGATGAGCCATGGCATGGCGCTGGAGGGGATGCGGCTGGTCCAGACCTATCTGCCGCGGGCCTATGCCGATGGCAGCGATCTCGAGGCGCGGAGCCAGATGATGGCCGCCGCCGCCATCGGGGCCGTCGCCTTTCAGAAAGGCCTGGGCGCGATCCATGCGATCAGCCATCCCGTGGGGGCGATCCACCATACCCATCACGGCACGACCAATGCTGTCTGCATGCCGGCGGTGCTCCGCTTCAACCGCCCCGCGATCGAGCCCGCGATGGTGCGGGCCGCGGCCTATCTGGGGATCGAGGGCGGTTTCGACGGGTTTCTAGAATTTGTCACCGGGCTGAACGCCGCGATGGGCATCCCCCAGCGTTTGGGCGATTTGGGCGTGACCAATGCGGACATCCCCCGCCTCGCCGCCGCCGCCATGGCCGATCCCAGCGCCGGCGGCAATCCGGTCCCGCTGACCGAGGCCACGCTGCGCGATCTGATCGCCGGGCTGCTCTGACCCTTTGCGGTAGGAAGGGTCCGCGCCGATTTCCGATGCCCCCTCCTGTCCAACAAGACGGACAGTTTTACAGAGATCCAAGCAAGTCGACGCCCATGTCAAAGCGGCTTAGGGTTGCAAAAGTCATCTAGAGGTAGCAAATCAGAACGCTTTAATCGCCTTTAACGTGATAATTGCCTAAGAAAACAAGGGCTGTGCGGGCTCTGGAGCTGTTCGATGCGGGGGATTATGCGCATTTCATGGTTACTCGCTATCATCGCCAGTGTGACGGTCTTTGCCGCGCCTCCCTCGGCCTCTGATCAAACGAACACAGATCGCCCCGCGGTGCAGGTCGTTGCCGATGAATGGCCGCCCTTCTCCGGCGAGAGCCTGCCTGGCCGCGGTATCTCGGTCGATGTGATCTCGACCGTGCTGCGCCGCGCGGGTTACACGGTCGAGGCGGATATCGTGCCCTGGGCGCGCATCATGGCCGGCGCCCGGAGCGGTGAATACGATATCGTCGGCAGCCTGTTCTTCGACCCTGAGATCGATGGCTATATGGCCTATAGCGCACCCTTTTATCAAACCTCGGTGAAGTTTGTCCGGCGCAGCGCGGCGGAGCATCGGGTGGAGGGGATGGAGGATCTTGCCGCCTATTCGATCGCCGTGGGCGACGGGTTTCTCTATGAAAAGCGGTTCGACCGGGCCAGCGATCTCGATAAAGTGGTCGTCGGCACCACGCTGCAGGGCATCCAGATGGTCGCCGCGGGCCGGGTCGACCTGACGCTCGACAGCGAGGAGGTCATCGCGCATGCCATCCGTGTCCAAGACCGCAGCCTCCAGAACCGGGTCGAGGTGTTGCCTTTCGTCCTCGCCACCCATGGCGTTCATATGGCGGTGAGCCGCAGCCGTCCCGATCACCCACAGATCGTGGCAGATTTCAACCGTGTACTGGGCGAGATGCAGGCCGATGGCTCTCTCAATGCTTTATTGGCCAAACACCGCTAACAACAATGGCGGTGGCGGGTCTGGGAATGCGGGTGTCATGACCTTTTTGCGGAACCGTTTGGGGAGACGGATCGTTCTGATCATGATCCTCGGCACGGCCGTGATCTCGACCCTCGCCGCTTCGGCGCAGCTCTATATCGTCTATCTGCGCGACGTCTCTGAAGTTTACGAAGAGTTCGAGATCATCGAGACCAGTTTTCAGGAGGGGTTGGAGAACGCCCTCTGGCGGTTTGATTTCAATCAGATCGACGTGCTGCTGGACGGTATCCATGCGCAGAAGAACACCGAGTTCCTGCAGCTCGAGGCGACCACGGGCCAGGTCTGGACACGCGGCCAAACCTCGGAGGATCTTTTCATCGTCGAGCTTCCCCTGATCTTTTCGGAGCCCGATCGCTCGCCCATCGATGTCGGTCGGCTTAGCGCCGGGCTGTCCTTTGAGAATGTGAACCAGCGCCTGCTGGACCAGTTTTTCACCCTCGCTCTCTTGAATTTCGCAAAGACGTTGCTGGCATCGATGCTGATGCTGTTTGTTTTCGAGTATTTCGTCGGCCGGCATCTGCGCCGAATTGCGAGCGGGGTGATTGAGTCGCCGATCGAGGTGGCGGCCGCGGAGATTACGCTGGACCGGCCCCGATCCGCGATCCCTGACGATCTGGATAAAATCGTGACAGCGCTTAACCGCCGGATCGCGCGGGTATGGAGCACACATTCCGCATTGCAGCTTCAGGCCGAACAGTTATCGCAAGCCAACGAGGATCTCGCGAACACGAACCGCGAGCAGGCCGAGTTCACCTATGCCATCTCGCATGACCTCAAGGCGCCCGCCAATACCCTGGAGATGCTGATTGACGAACTGGCCGACCATCACGGCAAGCACCTCGACGACGATGGCAATGAATTGCTCCACGATGCGAAGGGCACAATCGGACGGATGAGCACGCTGGTCGAAGATGTCCTCGATTACTCGCGGATGGTCGGGGAACAGGTCAAGCGTGAGGAGGTCGATCTCGATGCTTTGCTTGGCGAGGTGCTCTCCAACTTTCGCGGCGAAATTGGGCGGAGCGAGGCGGAGATCGTCGCCGCGCCGCTCGGTTATCTCATCGCCCGCCGGATGCAGATTCAGATCCTGCTGCAAAACCTCCTCGGCAATGCCCTGAAATTCACCCGCGACGGGGTGGTGCCGAGGATCCAGATCAGCCTGGAGCGCACCGAGATGCCTGGCGAGGTCTGCCTGACGGTCAGCGACAACGGGATCGGAATTGCTGCTGAACACCGCGAAAAAATCTTTGGACTCTTCCACAGATTGCACACGCATTCCGAATTTCCCGGAACGGGACTCGGTTTAAGCTTGTGCAAGCGCATCGCCGCGAATCATAACGGGCGCATCGAGGTCGACTCGATTCTTGACCAGGGAACGACGTTCCGGGTCTATCTCAGGGAAACCCGCGATGACTGAAACGATTTCCACAGCAATGCTGGTCGATGATGAAGAAATCGACCAGAAGATGTATCGCCGGATCATCCAACGGTCTGAGATCGTCGAAAATGTCCATGTCTTCAAATACGCCGACACCGCCCTCGATTTTCTGAAGGATGGCGAGGTCGACAATGTCGATGTGATCTTCCTCGACATCAACATGCCGCGGATGAACGGCTTCGAATTTCTCGAGGCGGCGACCCGCGAACTCGGCGAGGATTTCGCGAAGATCGTGATCGTGATGCTGACCACCTCGCTCGACCCGAAGGATCGGGCGCGGGCGGCGGAGTTTGAAGTGGTGCGCGATTTCATCAACAAACCGCTGACCATCGACCATGTGCGCCACGCCGCGATGCTGCTGCGTGAGCATAACGCGGGGCTCTGACCGTCGGCCTCAGCCGGTGCCGGACTTCAGGCTGGCGACGAGGCGGTGGAACTTCTCTCCCTGCACGGCGACATGGCGGCGCAAGGCATCGGCGGCGCGGTCCGCTTCGCCTGCGCTGAGCGCATCGACGATATCCTCGTGTTCGGCCATCGACTGGCGCAACCGTCCGCGGAAACGCAGTTGCACGCGGCGGAACGGCTTCAACCGCCGATGCAGGCGCAGCGCCTCCTGCTCCAGAAACCCATTGCCGGCCTGAGCATAGATCAGTTTGTGGAAGCGCTCGTTCTCGTCGTAATAGGCGTCCGCGTCGCCGCGCGCGATGGCCTGCTGGCAGATCCGGTTGCTGGCGCGGAGTTCGGCCAACGCCGCGTCGCTGATGCGGCTGGCGGCAAGGCGGGCGCATACGGCTTCCAGTTCGGCCATGACCTCAAACATCTCCAACAGCTCGATCGGACCGGGCTCGCGCACGAACACGCCCCGGCGCGGGATCGATTCGACCAGGCCCGACAGCGCGAGTTTCTGGAAGGCCTCGCGGATCGGCGTGCGCGAGACGCCAAAGCGTTCGGCCAGTTTGATCTCATCCAGCCGGTCGCCATCTGCAAACTCGCCGCTGAAAATCAGGCCCTCGAGCGCATTGGCGATGGCATCGGCACGTCTGGGTTCCATGGCGATGCTGTACCAAACTGCTCCTTTGAGTGCAATTGGTCCTTTTCTGTATACAAGAAGCTTGACTTAAAATGCATTGAAGCCATACCTGCTGCAGAGCCCGGCATCTGATCGGGTCAGGTTTTGGGAGGTTCCTCATGAAATTCATCACCGCCGCCGCTGCGGCCGCCCTGGCGCTCGGCGCCGCCGCCACGGCCAGCGCCACCGAACTGCGTCTCAGCCACCAATGGTCGACCAAAGACGTGCGCCACAAGGTGGCGGAGATCGTCGCCAACGAGGTCACCGCCGCTGATGTTGGCCTCGACATTAAGATCTTCCCGTCAAAGTCGCTGTTCAAGCCGCGCGAGCAGTACAAGCCGCTCAGCCGCGGGCAGCTGGACATGACGGTGTTCCCGCTGTCCTATGCCGGCGGTCAACAGCCGGCCTTCAACCTGACCCTGATGCCGGGTCTGGTGAAGAACCACGACCACGCCGCGCGCCTGAACAACTCGGACTTCATGAAGGAGATCGAGGCGAAGATGGCCGAGGACGACGTGATGGTCCTCGTCCACGGCTATCTGGCCGGCGGCTTTGTCGGCAAGGATAAATGCATCACCTCGCCCGACGATGTGAAAGGCCTGCAGACCCGCGCCGCTGGTAAGGCGTTCGAGCAGATGCTGGCCGGTGCCGGCGCCTCGATCGCCTCGATGGCGTCGTCCGAGATCTACAACGCCATGCAGACCGGTGTGTTGCAAGCGGCGAACACCTCGTCGTCCAGCTTCGTCAGCTATCGGATCTTCGAGCAGGTGAAATGCTATACCCCTGCGGGCGATGTCGCGCTGTGGTTCATGTATCAGCCGCTGCTGATGAACAAATCGACCTTCGAGGGCCTGACTGCCGAGCAACAGGCCGCCCTGAAGGCCGGGGCCGCCAAGGCCGAGGCGTTCTATCTGGACGAAGCCAAGAAACAGGACGCCGCCTCGGTCGAAGCCTATAAGGAAGCCGGTGTGGAAATCGCTCAGATGAGCGCAGAGGAGTTCGAAGCCTGGCGCGCCATCGCGCAGGAGACCTCGTATAAATCCTTCGTCGAGCAGGTCCCCGATGGGCAGAAGCTGCTCGATCTGGCGCTGAGCGTCGAGTAAGCGCAGGACGGGGCGGCCCCGCCGCCCCGCCACCAAACGGGGGCACCTCATGGCCGGCCAGATGAACACGCGGATCGCCCAGACGGGCGGCAATCCCTTCCTGCGCCTTGTCGCGGCGATCTCGACCCTGGCCGGATGGCTTTCGGCGGGGATGATCGTGGCGGCGGTGGCGATTACCTGCCAGATGATCTTCATCCGCTTTGTCCTGAACGGCTCGACCGTGTGGCAGACCGAGGCGGTGATCTATCTGGTGATCGCCGCCACCCTGATCGGGCTGCCCTATGTGCAGCGGCTGCGCGGGCATGTGAATGTCGATCTGGTGCCGCTGATGCTGAAGGGGCAGGCGCGGTTCTATGCGGCGGCCTTCATGCTGCTGCTCTCGATCGCCATTGTCGGGGTGATGTTCAGGTATGGCTATGAGTACTGGCACTTTGCGTGGAGCCGCGGCTGGCGCTCGGACACGGTGTGGGGGCCGCCGCTCTGGATTCCCTATCTCTCGATTCCGATCGGCTTCGGCCTGTTTATGCTGCAATTGATCGCCGATTTCGTCGCGCTTGTGCTGCGGATCGAGCCGCCATTCGGGTTGGAGGAGTAGATGGACCCGCTTCTCCTCGGCGCCATCGTCGCCATCGCCACCGTGGTCGTCCTGTTCTCCGGCATGCCGGTGGCGCTCGGCCTGCTGGTGGTATCGGCCGGCTTTCTCATGATCTTCGACGGGATGCGGGCGCTGGAACTGATGCCCGAGATCCTGTTCGGCAAGATCGATAACTTCGCCCTGCTGGCGATCCCGATGTTCATCATCATGGGGGCATCGATCGCCTCGACCCGCGCTGGCGCCGATCTCTATGAGGCGTTGGAGCGGTGGATGACCCGTGTGCCGGGGGGGCTGGTGATCTCAAACCTCGGGGCCTGTGCGCTGTTCTCGGCGATGTCGGGTTCCAGCCCGGCGACCTGTGCGGCCATCTTGCCGATGGCCGC
>JBCBIS010000164.1:0-9760 GCA_038524325.1 Pseudomonadota bacterium | reverse complement strand
CTTTCTCGACGCGCAGGGCACGGTGATCGGCGGCAGCGCCGAGATTGGCCTATCCTTCGCCCATGTGCCCGAGGTCGCTTCGGCCCTGTCGGGACATTACGCCTCCGTCATCCGCTCGCGGGTCCGCGACACGCCCGCACCGCCGCTCTACTCCATCTCGCGCGGGACAAAGATCCGGGTCTTCGTTGCCATGCCGGTCGTGCTCGACCAGCGCGTGACCGGCGTCGTCTATGCCTCGCGCACCCCCAACAACATCGTGAAGTACTTCTATGCCGAGCGGGTGAAACTGATCACAGCCGGGCTGGTGGTCCTCGGTGCGGTCGGGCTGATCGGATGGTTCTTCATCCGGCTGATCAACCGCCCCGTCGCCCGCCTGATCGCCTGGACCGAGCAGATCGCCCGCAGCCCGCCTGCCGGTCCGGCACAGAGCGGACGGCTCGGCACCCGCGAGATCGCGCAACTGGCCGAGAGCTTCGAAAGTATGGCCCACGCGCTCCAGGCCCGCTCAGACTACATCGCCACCTTCGCTCAGCATGTCAGCCACGAGCTGAAATCGCCGCTGACGACCATCCAGGGCGCCGCAGAACTGATCCGCGAGGACGATCTCGACCCCGGCGACCGCGCCCGGCTCGCCGAGACGATCATCGGAGATACGGGGCGGCTCTCGGAGTTGCTCACCCGTCTGCGCGCGTTGGCCCGGGCCGAACGCGCCGTGGCCGGGCCGCCCGCGACGCTGGACGATGCGCTCGACGAGCTCCGCGCAACCGATCGACAGCTCGACCTCCAGGCCCGTGGCGCGACCAGTGTCCGGCTCGCCATGCCGCGCGAGAGCCTGGCGATCCTGCTCGGCCATCTCGCCGACAATTCCGCCGCCCATGGCGCGACGCATCTCTCGATCGAGGCAAAGGTCGGTCCGAGAATCACGCTCGATATCGTCGACGATGGCAGCGGGATCTCTCCCGGCAACCGCGACCGGATCTTCGATGCGTTCTTCACCACGCGTCGCGAGAGCGGCGGCACCGGCCTCGGCCTCGAAATCGTCAAGGCGCTCCTCGCCACCCATCTCGGCACAATCGCCCTCGTGCCCAGCACCACAGGCGCCCATTTCCGGATCGAGATTCCCCCCGCTCCGTGAGCCCCCCGCCACAATTTCCCCTTGTCAGGTGCGGCAGGGTGGGCGGGCAAACAAGCGCAGCGATGTTTGGAGCCCAGCCGCCGCAGCACAGTTTCACCTTCCGTTTACCTTGGTAAACCAATCGTTAATACTGCGCTGGCAGGCTCGCTCCCGGACGAAACGGGAGGCCGTGTTTGCCCTGGAAACCCCTCATCTGCGTTGGAGCGGCGCTCCTCTCAGCAGGCACGGCCATGGCCGGCGCCTGGACGCGCGCCGAGGGCACGGGTCAGCTCATCCTCTCCACCGGCCGCCGCGTCGCCCCGGTTGGCGCCCTGGCCGGCGGACTCGCCGAGGATGACGCCAACACCACCCAGATCTTCATCGAATACGGGCTGCTCGACGGTCTGACCATCGGCGCGACCCTGTTCGCCGAACTCTCCAGCACCGATCTCGGCGAGGGCTCCGCCTCCGCCGGCCTCTTTCTGCGCAAACGGCTTTGGCAGGGGCAGAAAGGGGTGCTCTCGGTACAGGCCGGCTATGTCCACCCGATCGAGGACCTGTTCCCCGGGGATTTCGGGCGCAACGGCACCGGCTCGGTGCCCGAAGTCGAGGCGCGGGTGCTCTATGGCCACAGTTGGTGGGGCGATTGGGGCAGCGCCTTCTTCTCGGGCGAGGCCGGCTATGACTGGCGGGGCGATGACGATGCCGACGAGATCCGCCTCGACGCCACCATCGGCTGGGAGCCCTGGCGCTGCTGCCTTGCCATTCTCAGCGGCTTCACCACGATCCCGGTCAGCGGCGACGAGGACCCAGCCTTCAAGATTGCCCCCTCCTTCGCCTATACGATCTGGCCCGAGATCCCGCGCAACGGCAAGAAACCTCAGGGCCCGGTGCGCCCGGGCACCATCCAGATCGGCCTCAATTACGACCTCTTGAATCCCGATGACGGGCTGGGCGTGCAGGTCAGCATCTGGCGCCGGTTCTGAGCCCGCCCGCCGCGCGGGGTTGCGGATTGCCAGATTTGCGCCAGTATGACGTACAGGAGGAAACAACCCGAAGAGGTTTTCATGTGCCAGATCTTCGCCGGCCAGGACCCCGCCACCTATGACAGCGAGACACGGTCGATCCGGCTGAACGGCCACTCCACCTCGATCCGACTCGAGGCCGCGTTCTGGACCGCGCTGGAAGGCATCGCGGCACGCCAGGATATGACGCTGCCGCAATTCGTCTCGAAACTGCATGGCGAGGTGCTGGAATTGCATGGCGAGGCGCGGAATTTCACTTCGCTGCTGCGCTGTGCCTGCCTTGTGCATGCCCGCCAGCCCGAAGCGCTGCTGGCGGCGGAGTAGTAGCCCGCTACCACCACAAAGGGGCGCGACTCGCTAGGCTGGTCAAACATCATGACCGCTTTCGAGGTGCCGCATGGCCAAGGCCATCCATTCCATGATCCGCGTCCGCGACGAGGCCCGCTCGGTCGCCTTCTACGAAAAAGCCTTTGGGTTGACCGTGGCCGACCGGCTGGATTTCGAGAATTTCACGCTGATCTATCTCTCCAACGCAGAACAAAGCTTCGAGTTGGAGCTGACCGTCAACAAGGGCCAGACCGAGCCTTATGACCTCGGCAATGGCTATGGCCATTTCGCCGTCTCGGTCGACAATCTGGAGGAGGAACACGCCCGGTTCGAGCGTGAGGGACTGGCGCCACGCAAATTGGTGGAATTCGCGCCCGACGGCGTGCTGGTCGGCAAGTTCTTCTTCGTCGCCGATCCGGATGGGTATGAAATCGAAGTGCTCGAACGCTCGGGCCGCTTTCAATAACGGGGGAATCGAATGCTCTATCATCTCGCATTCAAGGTCGAATATGGTGCTGCGCAGGGTCAGCAGGACCTGTTCTCAGTCTGGGCCGAAGAGGCCGACGCGGCGCTGGGCGCCAAGGCGGCGGGGGCTGTGGTCGATCTCTGGAAAGTCGTCGGCGAGCGGCGGGTCTTTGCTGTCGTCAATGTCGACGGGCCGGACACGCTCGACCAGATCCTGTTCGATCTGCCGATCATGAAACGCCACGGCCAGCATGTGCAGGTCGAGGTCAAGGCGCTCCGCCGTTACGAGGATTTTGCAGCCGATGTGAAAGCGCGGCTCGGCTAGCCGCATCTCAACCAAGCGACGACCCGGGCCAACCCGGGCGAGCCATAGGAGGAAACGATGACCAAACTGACGGGCGTCCGGGGCTTGACCCGGCGCGACTTGCTGGCCTCCGGCGTCACGGCCGGGGCCACTTTGGTGGTGGGGGCGGGCTTTGTCGCTCATCCCACCGAGGCCTGGGCGGCCGAGGCCAAGGCGCTGACGCCGGCGACCTTTGCGACGCTGATCCAGATGTCGCGCGACTGCTATCCGCATGACCGGATCGCCGACCGGCATTATGCCATCACGGTCAAGGCGCATGACGACAAGGCGGCCGGAGACGATGCGGCGAAGGCGATGCTGGAGGGCGGTGTCGCCACCTTGGATACGCTGGCCAAAGGCGCCGGCAACCCAAGCTATCTCGCCACCGGATGGGAGCGGGACCGGGTCGCGCTGTTGAAGCAGATCGAGACGACGGAGTTCTTCCAGGCGATCCGCGGTGGCCTTGTCGTGGGGCTTTACAATCAAAAAGAGATCTGGGGCCTGTTCGGCTACGAGGGGGCGTCCTTCGAGCAGGGCGGCTATATCGAGCGCGGCTTCGACGACATCGCCTGGCTCTGAACCATTCCGGCGCCGCCCCGGTCTGTCCGTCGACAAAGCCACCGCCCTCCCCCACCCACCCACCGAGGGCTGTGGCTCCGCCGCCGGACAGACCGGGGCAGGCTGCCTTGATCTGGGAGGATCATCATGACTGCACCATTCGACCAAACCGACGACAGCGTGGTCGTCGTCATCGGCACCGGCGCGGGCGGCGGGACGCTCGCCAACGAGCTGGCGCAAAAGGGGATCTCGGTCGTGGCCCTGGAGGCCGGCGGGCGGCATCTGCCCGAGGATTATCTGAACGACGAATGGCCGAGCTTTGGCCAGCTCGCCTGGCTCGACAAGCGCACCACCTCGGGCAGCTGGCGTGTGGCGAAGGATTTCTCGGGCCTGCCGGCCTGGATCGTCAAGGCCGTGGGCGGCTCGACCGTGCACTGGGCAGGCGCCTCGCTGCGGTTCCAGGACCATGAGTGGAAGGCGCGCACGACCTATGGGGATATCCCCGGCGCGAACCTGCTCGACTGGCCGATCGACGGGGCCGAGATGGCGCCCTACTACGCCAAGGCCGAGGACAAGATGGGGGTGACCCGCACCAACGACATCCCCGGCCTGCCCGGCAACAACAACTTCAAAGTCTTCGAAGCCGGCGCCAAGAAGCTGGGCTATGACGCCCATACCGGGCGCATGGCGATCAACAGCGTCGAGCGGGACGGGCGCCCCGCCTGCCAGCAGACCGGATTTTGTTTCCAGGGCTGCAAATACGGCGCCAAATGGTCGACCGCTTACACCGAGATCCCAAAGGGCGAGGCCACCGGCAATCTCGAAGTCCGCGAGAACGCCCATGTCCTGACCATCGAACATGACGCGAGCGGCAAGGTCTCGGGCGTCGTCTATGCCGATGCCGAGGGGAACCAGCAGCGCCAGGCCGCCCGCGCGGTGGCCGTGGCGGGGAACTCGATCGAGAGCCCGCGGCTGCTTCTGAACTCCGCCTCGGCGATGTTCCCGGACGGGCTGGCGAATTCCTCGGGCCAGGTGGGCCGGAACTATATGCGCCACATGACTGGGTCGGTTTATGCTGTGTTCCCTGAGCCGGTGCGGATGTGGCGCGGCACCACGATGGCGGGGATCATCAGCGCCGAGGCGCGGCACGACACCAGCCGGGGCTTTGCCGGCGGCTATGAGCTGGAGACCCTCTCGATCGGGGTCCCCTTCATGGCGGCTTTCCTCGACCCCGGCGCCTGGGGGCGGGAGTTTGCCACGGCCATGGAGGGCTATGAGTATATGGCCGGCCTGTGGATCGTGGGCGAGGACATGCCCCAGGAGACGAACCGCATCAGCCTCCATCCGACCGAGACCGACCAGTTCGGCCTGCCGGTTCCGAATGTGCATTTCGACGACCACTCCAACGATATCGCGATGCGCAACCATGCCTATCAGCAGGGATCGGCCCTCTATGATGCGGTCGGGGCGACGGCGACCTATCCGACACCGCCCTATCCCTCGACCCATAATCTCGGCACCAACCGGATGTCCGAGAAGCCGCGCGACGGGGTGGTGAACAAATGGGGGCAGAGCCACGATATCGACAATCTGCTCATCTCGGATGGCTCGCAATTCACGACGGGGGCGGCGGAAAACCCGACCCTGACCATCGTCAGCCTGGCGATCCGACAGGCGGACTATATCGCCGATCAGATGGCGAAAAGCGCGATCTGAACATATGATCAGGGCCAGCGGGAAAGCTGGCCCTGACATCTCGAACCTTCAGCGCCCATGGTGCAGGCATGACGCCCGGGCTGCTTGCCTGCGTTGCAGGCATTTATCTCAAATCTCCGCAGAGTTGTTGACAAAACGCGCAGCCCTCCGCTCAATCGACTGGGTGAGGAGACCGATGGTCGTGGGGGACGCGCGGTCCGGTTCTGCTGAACAGCGCCCGGATCCAAGACGGAGAGGACACCGATGAGACTGACCCGCCGATTGACCTTTCGCCTAACCCTCGCAGCCCTCGGCCTTGCCCTGGTCCTGCCAGTGGCACCGCCGGCCCTGGCCGACACCCCATCCAATATCCTGGTGATCGCCAACCGGATCGATGACATCACCTCGCTGGATCCGCAGGAGAGTTTCGAGTTCGCCGGCTCGGACATTCTGAACAACCTCTATGGCTCGCTGGTCACATTCGACCCGCAGGATCTGAGCAAAGGCTATATCCCGGATATCGCGACAAGCTGGACGGTCAGCGATGACGGCCGGGTTTTTACCTTCAAGATCCGCGAGGGGCTAAGCTTCACTTCCGGCAATGCCGTGACGGCCAAGGATGTGGAGTATTCCCTGCGCCGGGCCGTGGCGATGAACAAGACGCCCAGCTTTATCCTGACACAGTTCGGTTTCACGCCCGAGAATATGGCCGAAACCCTGGTCGCGCTGGATGACAGCACCTTTCAGCTGACCACGGACAAGAAATACGCGACCTCGTTCGTCTTGAACTGCCTGACTGCCACCATCGCCTATATCGTCGATGCCGAGACGGTGAAAGCGCAGGAGGCGGATGGCGACTGGGGCAACACCTGGCTCAAGACCAACTCCGCCGGCTCGGGCGCCTATGAGCTGGTGAATTGGAAGCCGAACGAGAGCTATACGCTCAAGGCCAATCCCGGGTTCTGGCGCGGCGCGCCGCCGATGCAGCGGGTCATCGTGCGCCATATCGACGAAAGCGCCACCCAACGCCTGCTGCTGGAGAAAGGCGATGTGGACATCGCCCGCAATCTGAGCCCGGAGGATGTGAAGGCCGTGGCCGGGAACCCGGACCTCGCGGTCGACAGCGATCTGCGAGGGCGGATCATGTATTTCTCGATGAACCAGGCCCATCCGATCCTGTCGAAGCCCCAGGTCCGCCAGGCGCTCAAGTATCTCGCGGATTATGACGGCATGGCAGGCAGCTTCCTCGATGGGCAGTACACCGTCCACCAGGCCTTTCTGCCGCTGACCTATATGGGTGAGTTGAAGGACAAGCCCTATGCGCTGAACATCGAGAAAGCCAAGGCGCTGCTGGCCGAGGCAGGCCATGCTGACGGGTTCGATCTCGAGATCATCGTGCGCACCGCGCAGGAGCGGATCGAGATCGCGCAAAGCCTGCAGAACAGTTTTCAGCAGGCGGGCATCAATGTCTCGATCACCCAAGGCACCGGCAAGCAGACGCTGGCCAAGTACCGCGCGCGGGAATTCGACGTCTATGTCGGCGCCTGGGGGCCGGATTACCCCGATCCGCATACCAATGCCGACACATTCGCGCATAACCCGGACAACAGGCAGGAGGCGAACCTGACCGGCAAGCTCGCCTGGCGCAACGGTTGGGAGATCCCCGAGCTGACCGAAAAGACCTCGGCCGCGGTCGAGGAACTCGATGCCGCCAAACGGGCGCAGATGTATGTGGATATCCAGCGCGAGCACCAGCAGACCTCGCCCTTCGCCCCGATGTTCCAAAAGATCGAGCAGGTTGGGCGGCGCGCCAATGTGGACGGGTTCGTCACCGGCTCGGCCATCACGGCAGCCTTCTACTGGACGGTCACGAAGTAAGTGTCCCAACGAACTATCCTGACCGAGCGGCGGCGCGGGTTCCTCGCGCCGCTGCAACGCCGCGGCTGGGGGCTGCTTGGGGCGCTGGCCAGCGTGGCGGTGACCATGGTGGGGCTGCTCTTCGTCACCTTCGTTATCGGACGCGTGATGCCAATCGACCCGGTCCTGGCCGTGGTGGGCGAGCGGGCCAGCCCCGAATACTACCAGCAAGTCTATGAGCAGATGGGCCTCGACCAACCGCTTCTTGTCCAATTCGGCTATTTCCTGGGCGATGTGCTGCGGGGGGATTTCGGCACCTCCACCCTCACCGCCCGCCCAGTGGCCCAGGATATCGCACGGGTGTTCCCCGCCACGCTGGAGCTGGCGACCATCGGCGTCCTGATCGGTGTCGCCCTGGGCGTGCCCATGGGGGTGATGGCCGCCGTCCATCAGGGCCGCTGGCCCGACCAATTGGTGCGGGTCTTTGGCCTGTTCGGCTATTCCATGCCGGTCTTCTGGATCGCGCTGGTCGGGCTGATGATCTTCTATGGCCAGCTTGGCTGGGTCGGCGGGCCGGGGCGGCTCGACATCTATTATCAGGACATCATCCCCCCCATCACCGGCATGATCCTGATCGACAGCCTGATCGCGGGCGACATGACGATCTTTTGGAACGCGGTCAGCCATATCGTGCTGCCGGGCTCGATCCTCGGTTATTTCAGCCTCGCCTATATCAGCCGCATGACCCGCAGCTTCATGATCGAGGAACTGGGCAAGGAATACATCACCACGGCGCGGGTGAAGGGACTGAGCGAAGGCGCCGTGATATGGCGCCATGCGCTCGGCAATGTGCTGATCCCGCTGATCACGGTGATCGCGCTCTCCTATGCCAATCTGCTGGAAGGCTCCGTCCTGACCGAGACCATCTTCGCCTGGCCCGGTCTGGGGCAATACATCGCCACCGCCCTGCTCAGCGCGGATATGAACGCCGTCCTGGGAGGGACCGTGGTGGTCGGTCTGGTCTTTGTCGGCCTGAACATGCTGTCGGACGTGCTCTATCGCCTGGTCGACCCGCGGAGCCGCTGAGTGTCCGAGCTCCGCGCATGGTTGCTCAGCGACACGCCGGGATCGCGCCGGCAGGCGCGGCTTGGGCAACTTTATCTCGGCTGGCGGACCTTCTCGCAGAATTGGCTGGCGATGACAGGGCTGGGGATCCTGCTAACGTTGGTCGTGGTTTCGGCCCTGGCGCCCTGGATCGCAACGCATGATCCCTATGCCCAGGACCTTTCCGCCCGTCTGACACCACCGGGCGAGAGCGGCTATCTGCTCGGCGCCGATGAACTGGGGCGGGACATCTTCTCACGCATTGTCCACGGCGCCTCGATCACGCTGATGATCGTGGCACTGGTGACGGTGACGGCGCCGGTGATCGGGCTTCTGGTCGGCACGGTGGCCGGCTATCTGGGCGGCTGGGTCGATGTGGTCCTGATGCGGCTGACGGATGTGTTCCTCGCCTTCCCCCGCCTGGTGCTGGCGCTCGCCTTTGTCGCGGCGCTGGGGGCGGGGATCGAGAACGCCGTGCTGGCCATCACCCTGACCGCCTGGCCGCCCTATGCGCGGATCGCCCGGGCGGAGACGCTGACCATCCGGCAGGCTGATTACATCTCGGCGATCCGGCTGCAAGGCGCGGGGCCGGTGCGCATCATCACCGGGCATATCTGGCCGCTCTGCATGTCCTCGATCATCATCCGGGTAACGCTGGACATGGCCGGGGTGATCCTGACCGCAGCGGGTCTCGGCTTTCTCGGCCTCGGGGCGCAGCCGCCCTTGCCAGAATGGGGCGCGATGATCTCGGCGGGGCGGAAATTCATCCTCGACCATTGGTGGGTGGCGACCATGCCGGGGCTGGCGATTTTCATCGTCTCACTGGGCTTCAACTTGCTGGGAGACGGTTTGCGCGACGTGCTCGACCCCAAGAAAGGCGCCTCGTGAGCGAGTTGCTGCGGATCGAGGATCTCTGGGTCCGCTTTGCGACCCGCACCGGGGGCGAGGTCGCCGCGGTCCGCGGCCTGAACGCCTCGATCGGGCGCGAGCGGGTGGGGATCGTCGGCGAATCGGGTTCGGGCAAATCCATGACCGGCCGCGCAATTCTGCGCCTGATCCGCCCGCCGGGCCGCGCCTCGGGCCGGATCACCTTCGACGGCACCGATCTCACCGCGCTCAGCGAACGTCAGATGCGCCGCATCCGGGGTCAGCGGATCTCGATGGTCATGCAGGATCCAAAATTCTCGCTCAATCCGGTGATGCGGGTCGGAGGGCAGATCGAGGAAGCCTATCGCCTCCATACCGGCGCCACGGCCCGCGCGGCCCGGGCCA
>JBCBIS010000163.1:0-9807 GCA_038524325.1 Pseudomonadota bacterium | reverse complement strand
AGCTTCTCCGCGCAATGGTGAGCGTTTGGCTTGGACGGATGGGTCATGAGAACTCCATGATCACATCGTCGACCGCAAGGCTTTCGCCCGCCGCACAGCAGATTTTCGAGACGGTGCAGGCCCGTTCGGCGCGCAATACGTTCTCCATCTTCATCGCCTCGACGGTGGCGAGCGCCTGACCCTCCTGCACCTCGTCGCCCTCGGCCACGGCCAGCGAGACGACGACGCCCGGCATCGGGCAGAGCAGCAGTTTCGACGTGTCCGCCGCCGCCTTGACCGGCATCAGCTCGGCCAATTCGGCCGCGCGGGTTGTGCGCACGGTCACCTCCAGATCGGCGCCGCGATGGCGGATCCGGAACCCCTCGGTGCGGCGGTCCACCTTGACCACCATCTCCTGCCCGTCGATCATCGCACGGGTCAGCCGGTCGCCCGGGGTCCAATCGCCCTCGACCAGCATTTCCTGCCCGTCGGAGAACCGCACCATCACCGCGCCCTGGCCATGGATCAGGATCTGCGGTTTGGCCGGGTCCTGGCCCTTCGAGGTGAGGCTGAGCTCGCGCCCCTCGGCCGTCACCACATGGCCCGTGACTTGGCGGGTGGCGGTGACGGGCAGGGTCTGGCCCGCGATCCCCACCACCCATTCCTCGCCTGGCTCGGGCGCATGGCCGGTCAGTCGCCCGCTGATCCGATTCTCGCGCCGTGCCGTGACCAGCCGCATGGCCGCCGCCCCCGCTGCGATGCGGCGCAGGACATCCTGCGGCAGGTCGGCGCCCAGGAAGCCGTCCGGATATTCTTCCGCAATGAACGCCGTGGTGATCTCACCCGAGCGGAACCGGGGATGGTCCATCACCGCCGAGAGGAACGGCAGGTTATGCCCGATCCCCTCGACCTCGAACGCATCCAGGGCGACTGACATAGCGTCGATCGAGGCCAGCCGGTCCGGCGCCCAGGTGCAAAGCTTCGCGATCATCGGGTCGTAGAACATCGAGATCTCGCCGCCCTCATAGACCCCGGTGTCGTTGCGGATCACAGGGGCCTCGGGCAGCACGCCGGGCTGATAGCCCTCGGTCTCGGCCGGCGGGCGATACCGCGTCAGCCGCCCGATTGAGGGCAGGAAGTTGCGATAGGGATCCTCTGCGTAAAGCCGGCTCTCCATCGCCCAGCCATGCAGTTTCACGTCGTCCTGGGTCAGCGCCAGGGCCTCGCCCGCCGCAACACGGATCATCTGTTCGACCAGGTCGATGCCGGTGATCAGCTCGGTCACCGGGTGCTCCACCTGCAGCCGGGTGTTCATCTCGAGGAAATAGAAATTCCGAGCGCCATCTACGATGAACTCCACCGTGCCGGCCGAGCAGTAATCCACCGCCTTGGCCAGCGCCACGGCCTGCTCGCCCATGGCTTTGCGGGTGGCCGCGTCGAGGAAGGGCGAGGGCGCCTCCTCGATCACCTTCTGGTTCCGCCGCTGGATCGAGCATTCCCGCTCGCCCAAGTATATGCAGTTGCCATGCTGGTCGCCCAGCACCTGGATCTCGATATGCCGCGGCTGAGTGACGAATTTCTCGATGAAGATCCGGTCGTCGCCAAAGCTGGAGGCGGCTTCGTTCTTCGAGCTCTGGAACCCCTCGCGCGTCTCGGTGTCGTTGAATGAGATCCGCATCCCCTTGCCGCCGCCCCCGGCCGAGGCCTTGATCATCACCGGATAGCCGATGTCATTGGCGATCTTCACCGCCTCATCCGCATCCTCGATCAGGCCCATATAGCCCGGCACGGTGGAGACCCCGGCCTCGGCGGCCAGTTTCTTTGAGGTGATCTTGTCGCCCATCGCCTCGATCGCCCCCTGGGGCGGGCCGATAAAGGCGACGCCTGCGGCATCCAGCGCCGCGGCAAACTCCGCCCGCTCGGACAGGAAACCATAGCCCGGATGCACCGCCTCGGCGCCGGTCTGTTTGATCGCGTCCAGGATCTTGTCGATCACGATGTAGGACTGGTTGGCCGGGGGCGGGCCGATATGCACGGCCTCATCCGCCATCGCGACATGCAGCGCGTTGCTGTCGGCATCGGAATAGACCGCCACTGTCGCGATGCCCATGCGCCGGGCGGTCTTGATGACCCGGCAGGCGATCTCGCCCCGGTTCGCGATCAGGATCTTTTTGAACATGGGTCCCCCATTCGTCTTTTTGGGCGTTGGGCAGCATGGGCGTCCCAGCGCCGCCGATTGGCCGGGTCGTCGAGGACCGCGGCGATTGTCTGAGTGATCCCAGCGGCCCCGCCGGCGCGCAGCGTGCCCCCGGCCAGGACCGTAAGCTCTCCCTCGCGCCAGGAGACCAGAACCATCGGCACGAAGCCGCGCTGGCCGCGGGCGGCGCGCCAGACATCCTGCCTGATCTGCCGTGCATAGCGCCGCCGAGAGGGATGCGGCGCCACAGGCCAGGACCGCGCGATGCGCAGGTCCCAGCGCGGTACGTGCCCTGCGCGGTGGTGCAGCACCCCCTCCGGCCCCGCCTGATCGACCCAGCGCGCCTGCATCAGTCTTTCTCGTCCGGCAGCAGCACCATGACCCGCCAGGCGATGCCCAGCATGCCAAAGGTGATGCCGGTCAGAAGGAAGAACATTAGCATAGCCAAGGGTGCCGAGGCGACATTCGCCGCCATCGAGCGCAGGCCCATCACATCCAGCGCCAGCAGGATCGCGACAAAGGCCCAGCCGGCCAGGATCCCGTCGATCGCGCCGACCGCGACATATTTCATCACGCGATAGGGGTCTTTCTTGTCGTCGAGTTGGGGACGTTTGCGGGTCATGCAGCCTCCGGTCTCCGAGCGATACAATCGATCTCGACCAAGGCGCCGACCGTCAGGGCCGTCACCCCGATGGTGGTGCGCGCCGGAAGCCGGTCAACCGGGAAGAAACTGGCATAGGTCGCGTTGAAGGCGGCATAGTCCCGCTCGAACGCCGTCAGATAACAGCGGCATTGCAGGATCTGGCCAAGCCCGAGGTCGAGCCCCGCTAGCACGATCCGCAGATTCTCCATCACCCGCCGCGTCTGTGCCTCGATCCCCTCGGGCAGCGGAGCCTCCGGTGCTGCCGGATCGGTCGGCATCTGCCCGGTGAGGACCACCCAGCCATCCTGCTCGACGGCATGCGAGAACGGCGCCACGGGTTGCGGCCCGCCTTGGATCATATGAAAACGCGGGCCGCTCAACGCGGCACCGCGCCGTTGGCCGGGCCGTCAGCGTCGCCAGATCGGCGTGCCCAGGTCGATATCACGGCCATCGGTTGCAGCGCCGACCGCCGCCCCGCCCAGCGCACCGATGATGGCGCCGGCTGCGATGTCACCGCCAACGACCGCCGAGCCTGCTGCGCCGGTGGCCGCGTCAATCCCGGCGCCGGAGACCGCCCGGTCCGTGCGGGTCTGACCACAGGCCGCGACGAGCCCGATGATAGCAAGGGATAGAACTGTCTTTCGCATAGTCTCGCCTCCACATTGTGATGACCACACAACGTGTCGAGGCGCGTTTCATTCCGCAGACCGCCGTAAAAAATCTGTGATCCGAGAAAGGACACGGAAAACCTCGTCACAGCGGGATGTTGTCGTGCTTCTTCCACGGGTTCTCCAACCGTTTGCCGCGCAGGGCGGCGAAGGCGCGGGCGATGCGGCGGCGGGTGTTGCGAGGCATGATGACCTCGTCGATAAAGCCCCGCTCGGCCGCAACGAAGGGGTTGGCGAAGCGGTCTTCATAGTCCTTGGTGTGGGCTGCGATCTTCTCGGCATCGCCAAGATCCTTGCGGTGGAGGATCTCGACCGCGCCTTTTGCGCCCATCACCGCGATCTCGGCCGTCGGCCAAGCGTAGTTGATATCGCCGCGCAGGTGTTTCGAGGCCATCACGTCATAGGCCCCGCCATAGGCTTTGCGGGTGATCACGGTCACTTTCGGCACGGTTGCCTCGCCATAGGCGAACAACAGCTTCGCGCCATGCTTGATCACGCCGCCATATTCCTGGCTGGTCCCGGGCAGAAAGCCCGGCACATCGACCAGCGTCAGGATCGGGATCTCGAACGCATCGCAGAACCGGACGAAACGCGCGGCCTTGCGGCTCGAGTCGATATCAAGGCAGCCGGCCAGCACCATCGGCTGGTTGGCGACGACGCCGACGGGGCGTCCCTCGATCCGGACAAACCCGGTCAGGATGTTCTTCGCGAAATCGCGCTGGATCTCGTAGAATTCGCCCTCGTCGGCCAGTTTGGTGATGAGTTCGGCCATGTCATAGGGCTGGTTCGGGTTATCTGGCACCAGGGTGTCGAGGCTGGGCTCAGACCGGACGGCATCGTCAAAAAACGGCCGCTCGGGCAGGGGGGCGCGGTTCGAGAGCGGCAGGAAATCGATCAGCCTCCGCACTTCGGCCAGCGCTTCGACATCGTTCTCGAAGGCGCCATCGGCGACCGAGGATTTCGAGGTATGGGTCTTCGCGCCGCCCAACTCCTCGGCGGTGACCTGTTCATTGGTGACGGTCTTCACCACATCCGGGCCGGTGACGAACATGTAGGAGCTGTCGCGCACCATGAAGATGAAATCGGTCATCGCGGGCGAATAGACCGCCCCACCCGCACAGGGCCCCATGATCACGCTGATCTGCGGCACCACGCCCGAGGCGAGGATGTTGCGCTGGAACACCTCGGCATAACCGGCCAGGCTCGCCACCCCTTCCTGGATCCGGGCGCCGCCGCTGTCGTTCAGGCCGATCACCGGGGCGCCGTTCTTCATCGCCATATCCATGACCTTGCAGATCTTCTCGGCATGGGTTTCGCTCAGCGAGCCGCCGAACACCGTGAAATCCTGGCTGAAGACATAGACCTGGCGCCCATTCACGGTGCCCCAGCCGGTGATCACGCCGTCGCCGGGTATGTGGCTGGCCTCCATGCCGAAATCGGTGCAGCGATGCGAGACGAACATGTCGAACTCCTCGAAACTGCCCGGGTCGAGCAGCAAATCGATGCGTTCGCGCGCCGTCAGCTTGCCTTTCTCGTGCTGCGCGTCGATCCGGCGCTGGCCCCCGCCGAGTTTCGCCTCGGCCCGTCGTTTTTCCAGCTGATCGAGAATGGTGGTCATGGGCGTCTCCTCACGTCTCCGGCTGGTCTGCACCGGAAGACCTGCGAAAGCCATAGGAGGTGCGAAGAAAATATGCAAATCTGCGAAGGCGACGGGAGGGGGAGAGTCGATGGCGCGAAAGATCTATGCGGGCGCGCGGCTGGCCGAGATCCGCCGGGCACAGGGGCTGACCCAGACCGGGTTCGCCAAGGAGTTGGGGGTTTCGCTCAGCTATCTCAATCAGATGGAGCGCAACAACCGCCCCGTCAGCAAGGACGTCATCGCCGGGCTGTCCGAGCGCTATGGCATCGATGTCGCCCTGTTCTCGATGGACGAGGCGGACCGGCTGACCGTGGATCTGCGCGAGGCGCTGGCCGACCCGATGTTCCGAGATATCCCGCATAGCCGGGCGGAGCTGCAGATCCTGGCGTCGAACGCGCCGGGATTGGCCCATGCGTTCCTCGCTCTGCACCGGGCGCATCGGCAGGGGCAGGAGCGGCTTGCCTCGCTGGATGCGGCGCTCGACCGTCCGGCGCAGACGCCGATGGCCTGGGAGGAGGTGCGGGATTTCTTCCATTATTGTGACAATTATCTCGATGCCCTCGATCGGGCAGCCGAGCAATTTGCCCGGCGCGCGGATTTCGAGGGGCGGGAAAAGCTCGCGGCCGGGATGACCTGGCTCAGGACCGAACATAGCGTGGCGACGATGCTGGGTGGCGGCGGGCTGCGGCGCTACGACCCTGAAACGCGGACGCTGACGCTCGGCACTGGCCGTGCCGAGACGCAGGCGTTCCAGCTGGCGCATCAGGTCGCCCTGATTGCGCAGGATGGGCTGATCGAAGCGACCCTGGATCTTGCGCGATTCCGCTCGGTCGAGGCGCGCGAGATCGCGAAGGTCGGTCTCGCCAATTATTTCGCCGGCGCTGCCATCCTGCCCTATGGCGCATTCGCGGCGGCGGCGCGGGAGGAGAGGCACGATCTCGACGCGCTCGCCTTGCGGTTTGGCGCTTCGGTCGAGCAGATCGCGCACCGGCTCTCGACCCTGCAGCGACCCGATGCGCGCGGCATCCCGTTTTTTTTCGTGCGGGTCGATCAGGCCGGGACGATCACAAAGCGGCATTCTTCGACCCCGCTGCAATTCGCACGGTTCGGTGGGGCCTGTCCGCTATGGAATGTGCACCAGGCTTTTGAGACTCCGGGCCGGATTCTGCGGCAACTGGCCGAAACCCCCGATGGGATCCGCTATCTTTGTTTGGCGCGCGACGTGGTCAAGCCGGGGCGAACTTTCTCCTCTGGTACAAGACGTTATGCCATCGCCCTGGGATGCGAGGTGAAATATGCTGCCGAGCTGGTCTATGCCGACGATCTGTCGCTAGAGAATGACGCCGCGTATCAGCCGATCGGGGTGAGCTGCCGGATCTGCGAGCGGGCGCACTGCCACCAAAGGGCGGTGCCCCCGGTCGAGCGCCCACTGAGGATAGACCCTCACCACCGCGAGGTGGTGCCCTATTCCTTAGATTAAAAACGAGACCCAAGGCCCTTGAGCGCTACACCCTCTCCATGATTAGTTGCAGACAGCGACGAAAGGATAAGCCCTGATTCACCGTCTCATATATGTCAGCCGTCCCGAAGACAGCATCGATGATGATGATCTGAGGAGTATTGCCGAGGTTTCGTTGACGCGAAACGCGGTGCAGGGGATCACCGGCTATCTCTATTTCGACTCCGACGCCTTCATTCAGGAGATTGAGGGTATCCAGCAGGATGTCGAAGCGCTCTACGCATCGATCCGCCGCGACACGCGACATTCGTCGGTACGCACTGTTCTTGTGCAGGAAACGGACACACGGGCGTTCGGCAACTGGACGATGGCATTCCACAACGGCAACCAAGATGGTGGTTTGCTAAAGCAGGAATTTGGCGATGACGCGTGCGCGACACTGACCGAGGATGACGGCGAGCGTCTGCTCCGCTTCCTCCGTGAGCTATCGATCGGCCATCGCGACGTGAGCCCCGTTGCTCAGACGGACCGTATGGAAGAAGCTTGAGCAGCTTCTTCCTGCGGCGCGGAATTGCACCGCGTTCTCTATGCCGCTGCCCTAACCACCTGCCGGGTCCAGTCAGCAAGGTTATAGTGGGTCGAGACCCGGGTGATATGCCCGTCTGAAAACTCGAAAAACGTGCCGACCCGGAGCTGATAGGTCTGGCCATTGGCCTCCGGCAGCCCCTCATCGGTCGCAAGATAGGCGCCGTCGAGATTGAACTCGGCAGCTGCGCGCTGCCCGCTTGGTTCGGTCATCACCACGATGTTTGAGAGCGTCTCGCGATAACAGCGGTTCATATGCGCCAGAAACGCGGCAAAGGCCGGTTTGCCAACCCGCTGTGCGCCCTGGCTGACATCGTGGACGATATCGTCTGACAGACAGGCCAACATGCCGTCCACGTCCTGCGCATTGAAGGCGGCGAAGTAGCGGCGGATCAGGTCTTCGGTCATGTCGGGGCCTCTCGTTAACGGTCGCTCTCGCGCCAGCGCGGGTTGATCCAGGGACGTGCGTTCGAGCGGGGCAGGGGGTCGCGGCCCAGAATGTGATCGGCGGCTTTCTCGCCGGTCATGATGCTGGGCCCGTTCAGATTGCCATTCGGGATGCGCGGAAAGATCGAGCTGTCGGCCAGGCGCAGATTGTCGACCCCGATCACCCGGCAGTGCCGGTCTACGACGGCCATCGGGTCGTCTGCCCGGCCCATTCGGGCCGTGCCGCAGGGGTGATAGGCGCTTTCGACATGTTCGCGGATGAAGCCGTCGAGTTCGTCATCCGATTGCAGATCGACACCCGGCTGAATTTCCTTCCCGCGATAGGGGGCGAAGGCGTCCTGCCCGAAAATCTCGCGGGTCAGGCGGATGCAATGGCGGAAATCGGCCCAATCCTCGGGCTGGCTCATATAGTTGAACAGGATCTTCGGCGGGTCCTCGGGATCGGCCGAGCGCAATGTCACATGTCCGCGCGAGGGCGAGCGCATCGGCCCGACATGGGCTTGGAAGCCATGCCCCTCCGCCGCCGCTTGCCCGTCATAGCGCACTGCGATCGGCAGAAAATGATATTGGATGTCCGGATATTCGACCCCCGGCTTGGAGCGGAGGAAGGCCGCGCTCTCGAACTGGTTCGACGCGCCGGGACCGCTGCGCGCCAGCAGCCATTGCAGACCGACGAGGCCTTTGCCGAACAGGCTCCAATGTTTGAACAGCGTGATCGGCTGGGTGCAGGCCTGCTGTATATAGAGCTCCAGATGGTCTTGCAGGTTCTGCCCGACCCCGGGGCGGTCTGCGACCAGTTCGATGCCGTGGTCCGCCAGATGCGCCGCCGGGCCGATGCCCGAGAGCATCAGCAATTTGGGCGAGTTGATCGAGGAGGCCGCCAGGATCACCTCGCGCCGCGCCCGCACCATCTCGGTGCGTTTCAGCGAACCGCGCCCGTGGGAGATCTCGACCCCCACGGCGCGGCCCTCCTCGATCAACACACGCCGGGCGAGGCAGCGGAGAAGATCCAAGTTGGGCCGTTTCAATGCCGGCTTCAGATAGGCATTCGCCGTGGACCAGCGCTGCCCGCGCCGGACCGTCATCTCCATCGGGCTGAACCCTTCCTGCTTCTCGCCATTATAGTCCGAGGTCAGTTCGAACCCCGCCTGCCGCCCCGCTTCCACAAACGCCTGGTGGAGCGGGATGGTCCGCGTGCCGCGGGTGACATGCAGAGGGCCGTCCTTGCCCCGCCAATCCGGATCTCCGCCATGGCCCGCCGAATCCCAGGTCTCCATCCGCTGGAAATAGGGGAGGACATCGGCATAGCTCCAACCCTCCGCCCCCTGATCCGCCCAATGGTCATAATCCCGCGCGTGGCCGCGGACATAGACCATGCCGTTGATCGAGGACGAGCCGCCCAGCACCTTCCCTCGAGGGCAGGCGAGCCGGCGCCCGCCAAGATGCGGCTCCGGTTCCGAGGCGAAGCCCCAATCATAACGCGGCATGTTCATCGGGAAAGACAGCGCCCCCGGCATCTGGATCAGCGGGCCCCAGTCCGAGCCGCCATATTCCAGCACCAGCACCGAATGCTGCCCATCCTCGCTGAGCCGAGCGGCAATCGCCGACCCCGCCGAGCCCGAGCCCACGATGACGAAATCGGCCTCCACGTCACAGCACCCGCAGCGGCTCGTAGCTGACCATCGCGTGCTCGGCATAGGCCGGGCGCTGGGTGAGGGCGTGATAATAGGTGTCGAGGGCGGGGGTCTCGGCGCGGTCGAATGCGAGCGTGTAATACCGGTAGAGCAGATGGCCGACCGTGATGTCGGCCCAGCAGAGTGAATCTCCATTCAGATAGGCGCCCGGACGGCGGGCCATCCGAGCCTCGAGCCGGGCCATCAGCGGCTTCAGGGCCTTGGCCGCCTCGGCGATCGCGGTCTCGTCCCGCTCGGCAGCGCCAACGCGGACCAGCTGCCAGAAGATCTGATAGTTGAACTTGGGCTGGAAGGTGGTGCGGATCCACTCGGCCCACATGTCGAGTTCGGCGCGCAGGGCCACATCCTCGGGCCAGAAGGCGCTGTCGCCATAGCGCGCGGCGAGATAGCGCAGGATCGCCTGGCTCTCCCAGATCGTGAGGTCGCCATCCTGCAGGGTCGGCACAACTCCGTTCGGGTTCATCGCAAGGTATTCGGGCGTGTCGAGTCCGCCATA
>JBCBIS010000162.1:0-9910 GCA_038524325.1 Pseudomonadota bacterium | reverse complement strand
GCGCGCCATGCTTCGACTCGACAGGCGCTGGTGACCGACAACATCGCCAATGCCGATACGCCAAAATTCCGCGCCAAGGATGTCAAACCCTTCGCCGATATCTACGAGGCGCCGGGGGCACAATTGCCGCGGGCCCATTTTGTCCCCGCGGCCAGCCGCCCGGGCCATACCGGCGGGATCGAGTTGTCCTCGGGCAATGCAGGTCTTCCAGGGATGGAAGCGCTGGAGATCACGCAGATCGGGGCCGCCTCGACCTCGGGCAACACCGTCTCGCTCGAGGATCAGATGGTCCGCGGTGCCGAGGCGAAACTGAACCACGACATGGCGTTGACCATCATGCGTAAATCGATGGACATGCTGCGCGCCACGCTTGGCCGCCGCGGATAAGGGGCAGAGCGATGAGCAACCTTCTGAGCAGTATGATCGCCTCGGCCAGCGGGATGGAGGCGCAAACCAGCCGCCTGCGTCTCGTCTCGGAGAACATCGCGAATGTCGATACGCCGGGCTTTAAGCGGAAGACCATCAGCTTCCAGGAAGTCCACCGCCATGGCGATGCGCGGGCGGTGGCGACGGGCAAGATCTTCCTGAGCGAGGACGAGTTGGACCGGGTCTATGACCCCGCCCATCCCCTGGCGGACCAGGAAGGATTTCACGACGGATCGAATGTCGACCTGATGATCGAGATCGCCGATGCGCGCGAGGCGCGGCGCTCCTACGAAGCCAATCTCCGCATGTTCGATCAGTCGCGCGGCATGATCAACGGTCTGTTCGATCTGCTGCGCCGCTGACCCCTTTCATCCCCGTGACCCCAGAAGGAGACACCTGAGATGCAATTGACCTCAAATCTCGCGACCAAGCTTTATCAAACCGCGCAGGGGGCCCTGAAGCCCGGCGCGCCGCTCCAGAAGACCGAGACCAACCCGACGGCCAGCCAGGCGTTCCTGCGCACCGCGGCCAGTTTCGTCGAGGCTCTGCGCCGCGGCGAGGAGACGGCGATCTCGGGCATGGCCGGTCGGGCCGATCCGCAATCGGTCGTCACTGCGCTCGCCAGTGCCGAGATGGCGGTCCAGACCGCTGTGACGGTCCGCGACAAGGTCGTCGAAGCCTATCAGGAAATTCTGCGTATGCCGGTGTGATCCGGCTTTTCCCCGCAACTTGAACCGAGACGGAGACAGAACGTGTCCGGTCCCGAAATCATGGATATCATGCGAGAGGCGCTCTGGGTTGCCTTCGTGATGTCGCTGCCAATCCTCGGCGTCGCACTGGTGGTCGGCGTGGCGATCGGTCTGGTGCAGGCGCTGACCTCAGTGCAGGAGCTGACGCTGACTTTCGTGCCTAAACTGGGGGCGGTGGCGCTGACATTCTGGATCTGCATGAGCTTCATGACCGGCCTGGCCGTCTCTCTGTTCCAGGACCGGATCATTCCGCTGATCGCAGGGGCGGCCTGACGGATGTGGCGTGTGCTGGCCCTGGTGAGTGGTCTCGCGGCAAGCCTGGCCTGGGCCGCGCCGGACGGACGGACCGAGATTTCGGCGATTTGCGACAGCGCGGCGCGGCTGGCTTCGCAATCGAGCGGTGTTCCGGTCGACGTGCTGCGGGCTCTGACCCGGACCGAGACGGGCCGCAAGATGGCCGGGCGCCTGCGTCCCTGGCCCTGGACGGTGAATATGGAAGGCGCGGGGTTCTGGTTTGACACGCGCGAGGAGGCGTTGGAATTCGCGCTCCGCCACCATGCCCGTGGCGCGCGGTCCTTCGATGTGGGCTGTTTCCAGATCAACTATCGCTGGCATGGCGAGGCGTTCGAGTCGATCGAGATGATGTTCGACCCGCAGAAGAATGCTGAATACGCGGCCAAGTTCATCGGTGATCTGCACCGGGAAAGCGGGCAATGGGCGATTGCCGCAGGGCATTACCATTCCCGGACACCCAGCCTGTCGAAGAAATATCGTGATCGATTCAACCGGATCAGGACCGCTCTGGGCCCCGCACCGGATGCGGTGCCCATGCCTGTCGTGGTCGAGACCTCGCCGAACCCGTCCCGCCGGCTGGCCGGGCTGGTGCCGCATCGCAGCCGTGGGGCCTCGGCTTCCGGATTGGCGCCGGCCATAAGCGGGCCGCAGCATGCGCGGACGCCGGGGTCTGTGAGGTTGTCGGCCTTTTCCGATGGGTCGGGCCTGCTGGCACCGGGGCGGCCCTTGTTCGATTAGCCGGACCCCGGGCCAGCGCGGCGGGGGCCCCCCCCCCCCCCCCCCCCCGGCGCGCGGCACCTCCGCCGCGCTGGCCCGGGGAGAACAGTCAGAGGTGAGGCGGAGATCGCCGCGCCAAACAGCCTGAAGCAAGTGACGGAGAAACCGCGCGATGAGCTTCTCGATCGAAAAACTCTACCAGCCCACGATCTTCCTGGCGCTGGCCCTGATGGCGATCATCGTGATGATGGTTCTGCCGATGCCCTCCTGGGTGCTGGATCTGGGCCTTGCCGTCTCGTTTGGCCTGGCGATCCTGATCTTCACCAACACGTTGTTCATCGAGCGGCCACTGGACTTCTCGGCCTTTCCCACCGTGCTGCTGGCCAGTTTGATGCTGCGGCTGTCGCTGAATGTCTCATCGACCAAGCTGATCATTGGCGAGGGGCATAACGGCACCCACGCGGCGGGTGAGGTGATCCAGGGATTTGCAATGTTCGTGATGGGGGGCTCGGTCTATCTGGGCCTCGTCGTGTTCGGCGTGCTGCTGATCGTGAATTTCATCGTGATCACCAAAGGGGCCGGTCGGATGGCCGAGGTTGGCGCGCGCTTTGCTCTGGACGGGATGCCGGGCAAGCAGCTCGCCATCGACAGCGATATGGCGGCAGGAGCGATCAGCCATCAGGAAGCCCGTGTCCGCCGCAAGACCGAGCAGGAAGAGACGACGTTTTTCGGCTCGCTCGACGGTGCCTCTAAATTCGTCAAGGGCGATGCGGTGGCGGGGCTGCTGATCACGCTTTTGAACCTGGTCATGGGTTTGACCATTGGCATCCTGGCGCATGACATGCCGGTGGGGGAGGCGTTCGAGACCTACGCCATCCTGACCGTGGGCGATGGGCTGGTGAATCAGATCCCGGCGGTGATCATCTCGATCGCTGCGGCTCTGCTGCTGTCGAAAGGCGGGGTCATGGGATCGGCCGATCAGGCGATCCTAGATCAATTGGGCGGCTTTCCGGGCGCGCTTTGGACGGTTGCCGGCCTGATGGGGCTGTTCGCGCTGGTGCCGGGTCTGCCGTTCCTGCCCTTTGTCCTCGGGGCGCTGATATTGGGCGTCGCAGCCTGGTATGTTGGGGTGGAGAAGGCCGAACTCACCCCGCTGACAGGCGCCGAGGAGACCGAGAAACCGGCGGAGAAAACCGTCGGCGACATGCTGGACCTGGACGAGATCCACCTCGAATTCGCCGCCGATATGGTGCAGAGCGTGATGGACGAGGCCAGCGGTCTCGGCAACCGGATCACCAATATGCGCAACCATATCGCCCAGGTGTATGGCGTTGTGATCCCGGAAATCCGACTGACCGACGATATGGCTCTGGCGCCAGGCTGCTATCTGATCAAGGTGCAGGGAGTCGAAGTGGCGCGGGCGACGCTGAAACCGTCCAAGGTTCTGGTGCTGCTGGGGGATGACAGTCTGACCCCGCCGCCTGGCGAAGATACCAAGGAACCGGTCTACAACGCCCCCGCACGTTGGATCGCGCCCGAGCAGCAGGAGGAAGCCGCGATCCAGGGCCTCTCGGTCATCACGCCGACCGAGGTGGTGGCGACCCATCTGCTCGAGACAATCAAGGAGAATTTCGGCAAGCTCTTCTCCCGCCGGGCCCTGCGCAAATTGCTGGATGAATTCGTGGCGGTCAGCGATCAGGCGCGGGCCAATGCCAACCGCCGCCTGCTGGACGAGTTTGTGCCCGAGAAGGTGCCTGTGGATCTGCTCCAGACCGTCCTGCGCCTGCTGCTCGAGGAGCGGGTCTCGGTCCGCAATCTCCCCCTGATTCTCGAAGCGATTGCCGAGGCCAAGCTGGTGGCGAGCGCGCCGGAGGTGATCGCCGAACATGTTCGCCACCGGCTGGGTTTCCAACTCGTGGCCGATCTGACCGAAGCCGATGGCGCCCTGCCGATGATCCAGCTTGCCCCGGAATGGGAGAAACTGTTCACCGAGCATCAGATCGAAAGCGAGAGCGGGATCGCGGATGTCGCCCTGCCGCCTTCGGAATTCAACCGCCTGGCCAACTCCGTCGCCGACAAGGTGACGATGGCCTCCAGCCAAGGCCGGTATCCGGCGATTGCCACATCGACCCGGCGGCGGCGCTTCCTGCGCACCGTGCTGAGCGCGAAAGGCGTGCGCAACCCGGTGCTCAGCTTCGAGGAAATCGGCGCCCATGTGAAACCCGCCCTTCTGGGCATGGCCTGAACCGGCGATGGAGCCGCCCCAGTTCTTCGCCCTGCTGGGCGCTCTTTTCGATTTCGGCACGGCCGAGATCCATGCCCTGGTTGCGGTCTTCACCCGGATCGGCGCCGTGGTCTTCCTCTTGCCCGGATTCGGTGAACAGACCCTCCCCGGTCGGGTGCGGATCGGCGTGGCCATCGCCTTCACCATGGTGGTCTGGCCACCGGTGGCCTCGATGGCCGTTCAGGTGCCGGGGATCGACGATTCGAATGCGGGGGTCCTGGCGGGCATCCTCTTTGCGGAGGCAATTGTCGGCCTGCTCCTCGGTCTTGCCATCCGGCTGATGGTGATGGCGTTGCAGCTGGCGGGCTCGATCGCGGCGCAGGCGACGTCTGTCGCTCAGATCTTCGGCGCCGGTGTCACGCCTGATCCGATGCCGGCCATCGGCAACCTGCTGACCTTGGCCGGCATCGCGATCGCCTTGGCCATGGGGTTGCATATCAAAGCGGCGCTTCTGCTGATCGGCTCTTATCAGATTGCGCCGCTGGGCCAATATCCTCTGGCCGGCGATGTCGCCATGTGGGGGGTGGCACGGGCGGCTGACGCGTTCGCGCTCGCCTTCTCGCTGGCCGCGCCCTTCGTGATTGCGTCCTTCGCCTACAACATCGCGCTTGGCGCCATCAATCGGGCGATGCCGCAACTCATGGTGGCCCTGGTCGGTGCGCCGGCGATCACGGCGGGTGCACTGTTCATCCTCTGGCTGTCGGGTCCGCTGGCCATCGCTCATTGGGCCGGGATGCTGGACGAGGTGCTGGCGAATCCGCTGGCGATGCCGGGATAAGCGATGAGCCAGACCGAGGAAGATGCCTCTGAAAAGAGTCACGAGCCGACGCAGCAAAAGCTGGATGAGGCGCGCAAGAAAGGCGATGTCGCCAAATCCACCGACCTGAGCGCGGCTGCGGCCTATCTCGGTCTTTTCATCGCACTGGCCCTGGCCGGGGCCTGGGCCGCCGAGAAGACCGGCACCGTCTTGTCCGCGTTTTTCGCGCGAGCCGATACGTTGGCGCCACGCCTCTTGAGCGCTGGCGGCCCGGGCCTCAGCCTGTCGATGATGGGCGAAGCGCTATGGGGTCTGCTGCCGATCTTTGCCCTGCCCTTCGTCGCGGTGTTGCTGACGATCATCGCGCAGCAGGCGTTTGTCTTTGCGCCGGAGAAGCTGGAGCCGAAGCTGAATCGGATCAATCCGATCGAGGGGGCGAAGAACAAGTTCGGGCTGAACGGCATCGCCGAATTCGTCAAGGCGACGCTGAAGATGGTGATCATCTCGACCATCCTGTTCGTCTATCTGGCCTCCGAAACGGATACCCTGATCGGGCTGGTCCGGGCCTCGCCGATGGCAGTGCCGCCCGAGATGATGCGAATCGCCTTGGCCCTGCTGGCGCAGATCATCGTGGTCGCCGGCGCGATTGCGGTGCTCGACTATCTCTGGCAGCGCTATGCCCATGCCCGCAAGCTTCGCATGAGTTTTCAGGAGGTAAAGGACGAAGCCAAGCGCACCGAGGGCGATCCGATGATCAAGCAGCAGCGCCGGCAAAAGGCCGAGACGATCGCGCAAAACCGGATGATGCTGGAGGTGCCGAAGGCCGATGTCATCATGGTGAACCCGACCCACTACTCCGTGGCGCTGACCTGGGACCGGCTGCGCGGCTCGGCGCCCGTGGTGGTCGCCAAGGGCGTGGACGAGGTCGCCCTCACCATTCGTGAGATCGCGATGGAGGCGGGCGTGCCGATCCACTCCGACCCTGCGGGCACGCGGGCGATCCACGGCATGGTCGAGATTGGCGAGGAAATCGAACCCGATCACTATCACGCCGCCGCGGCAGCGATCCGATTCGCCGATCAGATGCGCCGCAAAGCCAAGGAGCGTGGACTATGACCCCGGAACGCCTGGCCGCATTGGCCGATGTGTCGGAACGCCTGCTCCTGCGGGATCTGGCGATCTTGCGTGACCTCCGGGCCGAGCAGGAACGGGCCGCGGCCGAGATCACGCAACTCCGCAACCGGGCCGCCCGCGAGATTGCGATGCTGCAGACCGGCGCCGGCCCGGTTGAACACCAGGCCGCGGCCAAATGGCAGGCCGAGGCTGACCGCAGGTTGCGCGTGCTGGCCGAACGCCGCGCCGAAATCGTGCAAGAGGAAGAGCGCGCGCGGGCCGCCGCACTGGAAGCCTTCGGCAGGGGGCGCGCGGTCGAACTGCTGACGACTCGGGCGAAGGCCGCGCTCCGAGAGCGACAACGCCGCCGGGCGGAGCGGGACGGCCTGCCCGTCTGATCGCGTCTCGAGCATCCCCTGCGACCGGGTATGCCGACGGGGCCGACGCCGAGATAGACGCCGCCCGGCGTCTCGGGTAACGCTTTGCGAGCCTTTCAATCCAACGGAGACACCGCCCATGCAGAGCCACCTCTTCGCCCCGATCCGGCTGCGCGAATGTGAGATCCAGAACCGCATCGTGGTGGCGCCGATGTGCCAATACACGGCCGAGGATGGGGTGCCGGGCAATTGGCATCTTGTCCATCTGGGCCAGTTCGCGATTTCGGGTCCTGGGCTGGTGCTGATCGAAGCCACCGGGGTCGAGGCCGAAGGGCGGATCACCCCGGGCTGCACCGGCTTGTGGTCGGATGCGCAGGAGGCGGCCTATCGCCCGATCGTCGACTTTTTCCGCAGTTACGGCTCGGCCAAGATCGGGATCCAACTGGCCCATGCGGGGCGCAAGGCCTCGGTCGATGTGCCCTGGCGCGGCGGCAAGCCACTGACGGCGGAACAGGGAGCCTGGCAGACCTGCGGCCCCTCGGCCCTGCCCTACGCCGAGGGTTGGCATGTGCCGGAGGCCTTTGGCGACAATGCCCTGGCCCGGGTGCGTGCGGCCTTCGTGCAGGCGGCGGAGCGGGCCCTGCGGCTTGATTTCGACGTGATCGAGTTGCATTCCGCCCATGGCTATTTGCTGCACCAGTTCCTCTCGCCGATCTCGAATCAGCGGGACGATCAGTACGGCGGGACCCTCGAGAACCGGATGCGGTTCCCACTGGAAATCTTCGATGCGATCCGCGCGGTCTGGCCTGTGGAGAGGCCCCTCGGCGTGCGCCTCTCGGCCACCGATTGGGTCGACGACTCGGGCTGGGGCTTGGAGGAGGCGATTGTCTATTCCCAGGCCCTGGCGGACCGGGGCTGCGATTTCATCGACGTCTCCTCGGGCGGCAATTCTCCGCTGCAAAAGATCGCGGTTGGCCCCGGCTATCAGACCCGTTTCGCGGCCGAGGTCAAACGCGCCACCGGCATCACCACCATGGCCGTGGGCAAGATCACCGATCCGCATCAGGCCGAGACGATCCTGTCGACCGGGCAGGCGGATATGGTCGCCCTGGCCCGCGGCGTGACCTATGACCCGCGCTGGGCCTGGCACGCGGCCGAGGCGTTGAACGATCCTCGCGCGGCCTTCCCGCCGCAATACGCGCGTTCGCATCCCTCGATGCAGGGCGAGCCGATCCCGGGCAACCCGCCGCCTGCGAAATAGGCGATGTGGGCGCGGGTGGCGACCGGCGCTGCCGCTCTCGGCCTCTATGGCTGGCGGGTGCAGGATCCGAAGGGCGCCTATGCCGCCTTTTATGACGCTTCCAACTGGCTCACCGGACTGCTGGTCAGTGGCGAGGGCGCATGGGGGTTGGTCCGGAACTTCATCAATGTGATCCTTGTGGATCAGGCCGATGGCTTCCTGCTCGGCATGGCGTTTTTCGCGCTGCTCTCGGTCATCTTCTGGCCGGTCCGGGTCTGCGGGCGTTGGTGTGGGCGTCAGGTCGGCAGACTTGTCGGGTCCGGCCGGAACCGGGGCGCGCGGTGACCACGCCGCCCGGTTCCTGTGCTGTTTAGAGGATCGTGCGCTGATTACGCGGGCGGCGCTGGGACGAGGGCATGGGCCGCGGCTGCCAGAACAGAGCCACCAGCGCACCCGCGAGGAAGCCGCCCAGATGTGCCTCCCAAGCCAGTTCGGTTCCGCCACTCTCGCCGCCGCCAAACCCGCCTGACAGCGCGAAGGCGAGGATCAGGTTCATCGCGATCAGCCCCAGCAGCAGGCGCCAGATCGGACCCAGCGAGAACCCGCTGCGCACCAGCATGATCGCGCGCCAGACCACCATGGCGCCCAATTGGCCGAAGACGCCGCCTGAAGCGCCGATCAGAACGCCCTGGTGCCCGGCGATCAGCCCATGCACCAGGGCCCCTCCGATCACCGAGGACAGGAACACCGTCAGCAAGACGCCGATGCCCATGGTCCGCACGATCATATGGCCGATCGCCAGGAAGATCGCGCAGTTCATCATCAGATGCAGCCAGCTGCCATGCACCAGTGCATGGGTCAGAAATGACCACCAGAGCTGGATGGAATAGGGCTCTCCCGCCAGCCAGGCATCGAATCTGAACCCGAAAAAGCCCAACAGACCATAGACGCTGTTCGGTAGAAACAGCGGTGAGACCACACTCGCCAAGGCCAGGGTCTGCAACCCGTGGATCGCCACCATCACGCCGACCATCACCAGCAGACCGGTATGGACGGGAACGCTGGCTTCGGGCGGCGGGACGTCCTGACCCGCCGGGTCCGGTCCTGAGGAGAAGGGGCTGTCGTCTCGCATCCGCGAGATTTAGCGCAGTGCTGCCGCCCCCGCCAGCCTTGACGTCAATGCGCGTAGTCTCCAAGAGAGAGCGCTGTCGCCGCCCCCGATCGGTTTGCGGGCCGGCGTTGGGATGGGATGAGCAGATATGAGCCACACTCCGCGGGTTTTCTCCGGCGTGCAGCCGACCGGCAATCTGACGCTTGGCAACTACCTGGGTGCGCTGAAACGCTTTGCCGAGATGCAGCGTGAAAGCGGGATGGAGACGATCTATTGCGTGGTCGACCTCCATGCAATCACGCAGTGGCAAGACCCCGCGGCGCTGCGCCAGGCGATCCGCTCGGTCGCGGCGGCCTATATCGCCTGTGGTCTGGATCCCGAGAAATCGATCCTGTTCAACCAGAGCCAGGTGGCGGCCCATGCCGAACTCGGCTGGGTCTTTAATTGTGTGGTGCGGCTGGGATGGCTGAACCGGATGACGCAGTTCAAGGACAAGGCGGGGAAGAACCGCGAGAACGCGTCGGCCGGGCTCTATACCTATCCTGCGCTGATGGCTGCCGATATTCTGGCCTATCGCGCGACCCATGTGCCGGTGGGTGAGGATCAGAAACAGCATCTCGAACTGGCGCGCGACATCGCGACCAAGTTCAACAATGATTTTGGGGTCGAGGATTTCTTCCCCCTGCCCGAGCCGTTGATCGGCGGTCCGGCCCCGCGGGTGATGAGCCTGCGCGATGGCTCGAAAAAGATGTCGAAATCGGATCCGTCCGACATGTCGCGGATCAATCTGACCGACGACCCCGAGACGATCGCCAAGAAGTTCAAGAAAGCGAAAACGGATC
>JBCBIS010000161.1:0-9929 GCA_038524325.1 Pseudomonadota bacterium | reverse complement strand
ATGGTTAAGACATTAATCATAAGCCGTGGTTTTTGTGACCCCGTACGTTGAGCGCGCGAAGCGCGCAGGGCACGGCGTACAAAGATGCGTGTCACCATCATCATGGGTCTTCGCAAGCCTCGTGGCAGCATACGAAATGGCTGAGAGCGATTTGTGCTGTCGCTGAGGTCAGCGCCGCCGCGCCTGCAGATCGAGACCTGAAGACCGATCTCGCCCCACATCTTGCTGCAACCGTCGTCGGGTCAACCGTCTCGGATGCGGCGTGGAAGCGCCCCGTCGCGAGCGGGTAAGTGTCAGCCACCGCCGACTGAGAGCGGTTTTGGCAGGTTGCCTTGGCGTATTGCTCTGCGTTCTGCGGTTCCGAGACTGAGAAGAGTTCGCTCAGCGATAAAAGTACTCAACCAGGAACAGCGGGATCGACGGGATGTAGGTGCACATCAACAGAACGGTCAGCAGGACGGCGACGAAGTAGATATTGACCTTGCTGACCTCCCAAATGTTCGCCCGGGCGACCGCGCAGGAGGTTATCAGGACCGATGCCACAGGCGGCGTCTGCTGCCCGATCGCGAGGTTCAAGGTCACGACGAGGCCGAAATGAACCGGATCGATCCCAGCGCCCTGGATCAGCGGGATCACGATCGGCACCACCAGGATGATCGCGGCGGCCGAGTGCAGGAAGAAACCGATTACCAGGAAGAAAAAGTTCAGGATCAGCAGGATCAACCATTTGTTCGAGGTGATATCGAGCAGCCAGGCGGCCAGTTGCTGGGGCATCTGCGCCCGGGTCAGAAAGCCTCCCATCAAGACCGAGGCGGCCACCAGCAGCATGACCACGGCGGTCTGCATGCCCCCGTCCAACATAGCGCGGCGCAGATGCGCCAGATCCATCTGGCCGTACCACAGCCCGACAAGGAAGGCGGCGATGACAGCGAGGCCCGCGGCCTCGGTCGCGGTCACGAAACCGCCGAAGATCCCGCCGAGGATGATCACCGGCAGCGAGAAGGCAGGCAGCGCGTCCAGAAAGGTCTGCCCCAGGCGGCGCGTGTTGAACGCTTCCTCGACAGGCAGATTGTATTTGCGCGCGAAGAGATAGGCCACGAACATCAGCCCCGCGGCGCCCATCAACCCCGGCACGAAACCGGCGACGAAAAGTTGCTCGACTGATGTGTTGGCCGAGGTCGCATAGAGGATCATCGGGATCGAGGGTGGGATGATAATGGCCAACGAGGCCGAAGACGAGGTCACCGCCGCCGAGAACGGCCCGGAATAGCCGCGCTTCTTCATCTGCGGGATCAGGATCGAGCCGAGCGCCGCCACATCGGCGACCGCCGAGCCCGAAATCTCGGCAAAAAACAGCGAGACGCCGATATTCACCATCGCCAAACCACCACGCACAAAACCGATCAGGGCAGAGACGAAGTTGATCAGCCGGTCCGTGATCCCGCCCGCGTTCATGATGGCGCCAGCCAGGACGAACATCGGGATGGCGATCAGCGAGAACTTTGTCGAGCCGTCATACATGTCGAGCGCGACGGTCACGAGGCTGTCGACGCCCTCGGTCGCCAGCAGCCCGATCACACCCGCGACGGCGAGGGCGACGGCGATGGGCACGTTGAGGCAAATCATTGCCAGCAGAGCAAGGAAGATCATCAGCATCAGCATTTCAGTTGCCCGCTTTCTGCATCTCGGTCTCCACTTCCTCCTCGATCTCGGCATGTTCCAGCGAGATACCCCGGGCGGTCATCTTCCAATAGAAGGGAAGCGAGAGCGCCTGGCAGAGGATAAACAGGCCCGCTCCGATCGGGATAACCGATTGGGTTACCTGGATCGGCACCCAGGTCAGTGAGACGAGGTACTCGCCTTCCAGCACATCCAGCACCGTCATCCCGGCCCAGGCCATCAGGAGGAAAAAGGCGAAGACGATCCCCTCGGCCAACGCAAGCGTCATCATCCGCCAGGGCATCGGGATGGCGAGGAGCACGGAGTCAAAGCCGATATGGCGCCGTTTCAGCGCCGCCAGCGCCGCGCCGTAATAAGTGATCCAGGACAGCTGGATCGCCGCGACCTCGTCATACCAGCTGAGCGAATTGCCGGAGAGCCGGAAGAGCACCGCGGTGATCACGACCACGGTCAGGCTGATCATCAGGATGATCACAAACCATTCCAGAACGGTCTGCAGAAATGCGTTCAGCTTGTCGAGCATAGGATGTCCAGACGGCTTACAGGCCCCCTCCCAGGGATGGGAGGGGGGACAATGTTGCGGAACGAGCGTCCCTTAGGAGCCGTCCGCCAGGTTCTGCACCGTGTCGATCAATCCCTGACCGCCTTCGACCGAGCTTGCAAACTCGTCATAGATCGATTTCGAAGCTGCGATGAAGGCGGCGTTGTCGGCATTGTTCACCGCCACCCCGGCTCCCTCGATCACGCTGAGCAGCTCGACCTCGAGCTTCGCGGCGGTCTCGTAGACAAATGCCTGGGTGTCGGTTGCACAGGCCTCCAGCCCGGCCTGAACATCCGCGGGCAGCTTCTCGAAATGCTTCTTCGAGACCAGAACATAGGCCGGCGTATAGACGTGCCCGGTGATCGAGAGGTATTTCTGAACCTCCTGGAACTTTGCCGATGCGATCTGTGCATAGGGGTTCTCTTGCCCGTCGATCACACCGGTTTGCAGGGCAGTGAACACCTCGGAAAAAGCCATCGGGGTGGGGTTCGCGCCATAGAGCGAGAACATCTTTACCCGCCAGGCGCCCTTTGGGGTGCGCAGCTTCACGCCTGCCAGATCTTCAGGCTTCACGATCGGGCGGGTGTTGTTGGTGATATGGCGGAAGCCGTTCTCGAAATAGCCGAGGATATGATAGCCCTTCGCATTGGCTGCCTTCTGGAAGGTCTCGCCAAGTGCTGCCTGCACACGCTTCATGTGCTCTCGGTCTTTGATGATGTAGGGCATCTCGAACACGCCGAACGTGTCGTCGACCGAGGACATGACCGAGGAGGGCAGCGAGAAGGTGATCTGGCCGAGCTTCAGCTTTTGCAGCAGTTCCTTGTCCTTGCCGAGCTGGCTCGAGCCGAAGGTCTGCACATCGACCTTGCCGGCCAGCTTCTCGTTCGCACAGGCGGCGTATTGGTTCACCGACGCTTCGAACAGCGAGCCCGGCGCCCCGACATGGCCAAACTTCAGAACCGTCTCGGCAGACGCGGCGGCGCCGGTCAAAGCAGCGATCGCGGCCGCACCGGCCAGCATTTTGGTGAGTTTCATAGGTCGTCCTCCCAGTTGTTTCGTCGCGCGTCCCGCGACTTTATTCTGCGGCAAGCCGCATCTCGTTTGACAGCAGATAGCGCATCGCCGCCTGCGCGCCGCCCGCTTGATGGGGCACGCCCGCTTTCGACAGCCCCATTTCGACGCCGGACAGGGTCGCCATCAACATCAAATCGTTGAAATCACCAAGGTGTCCGATGCGAAAGACGCGATCGGCAACTTTTGAGAGCCCATTGCCCAGCGAGATGTCGTAATGCGCGAGCGTGACCGCGCGAAACGCATCGGCGGAGACGCCTTCGGGCATCATCACGGCGGTCAGAACGCCGGATTCGTGGCCCGGCGTGTTGCACAGCACCTCGAGCCCCCAGGCCTGCGCGGCCGCCCGTGTCGCCGCGCCGTGACGCTGGTGGCGCGCAAAGACTTGGTCGAGCCCTTCCTCGTGGAGCATGTCCAGCGCTACGTTCAGGCCATAAAGCAGATTGGTCGCAGGGGTATAGGGGAAATACCCGCTCTGGTTCATCGCGATCATTTCGTCCCAGGCCCAATAGGATTTGGGCAGCTTGGCCGCTTTCGCCGCTGTCCGCGCCCTGGGGCCGACCGCATTGAAGGAGAGCCCGGGCGGCAGCATCAGCCCCTTCTGGCTGCCCGAGATCGTGACATCGACCCCCCAGTCGTCATGCCGATAGTCCAGCGACGCGAGGCCCGAGATCGTATCGACCATCAGAAGCGCCGGATGCCCCACGGCGTCAATCGCCCGGCGGATCTCGGCAATCGGCGAGACCGACCCGGTCGAGGTCTCGTTATGCACGACGCAGACGGCCCGGATGCTGCCCGACTTGTCCTGGCGCAGCCGGCTCTCGATCTTGTCCGGATCGGCACCTCCGCGCCAGTCGCCGACGATCGTCTCGGCATCGAGGCCGAGCCGTGCGGCGAGCTTGTTCCACAGAAAGGCGAAATGCCCGGTCTCGAAGGTCAGCACCTTGTCGCCGGGCGAGAGCGTGTTGACCAGCGCCGCCTCCCAGGCCCCGGTGCCGGAGGCCGGGTAGATCACGACCGGATGTTCTGTGTTGAAAATCGTCTTGATCCCCGCCAGCGCCTTGGCGCCGACCTCCGCAAAAGCCGGGCCGCGATGGTCGATCACCTGGCGCGAGATTGCTTGCAGGATCCGGTCGGGCACGGCACTTGGCCCTGGGATCTGCAACATATGTCTGCCGGCCCGACGCATCGCCCTTCGTCCTTCTTGATCAGGTTGCAAATTCAACCGAGCGGGATATTTTGAATACAAAATACAAGACCGGAGTTTCTGTCAATGACGAACGCCCATGCCACCTCCGCGCTTGAGCACCGCTTGCAGAGCTCCGTGCGCGGCGAGGTTCTGACCGACGCGTTCTCGCGCGGGCGCTATGCGACCGATGCCTCGATCTACCAGATCATGCCGCAAAGCATCGTCGTGCCCCGCGATATCGACGATGTACTCGCCACCATGGAGATCGCCCGGGAGGCCGGTGTGCCGGTCACCTCCCGGGGCGGGGGCACCAGCCAATGCGGCCAGACGATCAACCAGGGCGTCATCCTCGACCTCTCGAAACATCTCAACAAGATCATCAGCATCGATCCGGAGCGGCGCGAGGCGGTTGTCGAACCCGGTGTGGTTCTGGATGAGTTGAACCGGGCGCTAAAGCCGCATGGCCTCTGGTACCCGGTCGATGTCTCGACGGCCTCGCGCGCGACCATCGGCGGGATGACGGCGAACAATTCCTGTGGCTCGCGCTCGATCCGATACGGGATGAGCCGGGACAACGTGCTTGCCATCGACGCGATCCTCGCGGACGGCACGCGGGGCCATTTCGGCGAGACGGAGCCGGCCAAGCTCGGCAATGGCCCGGTCGATGCCCTGGTGCGCGATCTGCTGGCGATCGGGGCCCGGGAGGCGGAGGAGATCGCGCGCAGAACCCCGAAGGTGCCGCGCAATGTCGGGGGCTACAATCTCGATGCCTTGATGGCAGAGCGGCCAAATCTCGCCACCTTGTTGGTGGGCTCGGAGGGGACGCTGGCCTTCTTCGAGCGGATCACGTTGAAACTGTCTCCGCTGCCCGGGCAAAAGGTTCTGGGGATCTGCCACTTCCCCACATTCTATGCCGCCATGGATGCGACCCAGCACATCGTTACGCTGGGCCCGACGGCGGTGGAACTGTTCGACCGCAACATCATCGAACTCGCACGCGACATCCCCCTCTTCCGCCCGGTGCTGGAGGAGTTTGTGCGGGGCGCGCCGCAAGCGCTGCTGCTGGTCGAGTTCTCCGAGGAGGACATGGCGGAAAACCTCCGCCGCCTGAAGCGGCTCGATGACCTGATGGGAGAGCTGGGCTTCCCCGGATCCGTGGTCGAGGCGAAAGACCCGGCGTTCCAGACGCGCATTCTCGAGGTCCGCAAGCAGGGCCTGAACATCATGATGTCGATGAAAGACGCGGCCAAGCCGATCAGCTTCATCGAGGATTGCTGCGTCTCCCTGCCGGACCTCGCCGAATTCACCGCCGCGCAGGAGGAGGTGTTTGCCCGCCACGGCACCCATGCGACCTTCTATGCCCATGCCTCGGTCGGCACATTGCATGTCCGCCCGGTGTTGAACCTGAAGCTGGATACCGATGTCCGGGCGATGCGCGCGATAGCCGAGGAGACCTTCGATCTCGTCGCGAAATACAAAGGCGCGCATTCGGGAGAGCATGGCGACGGGATCGTGCGGTCGGAATTCCACGAGCGGATGTTCGGTTCGCGGCTGGTCGAGAACTGGGGCGAGGTGAAGCGGCGCTTCGATCCCGGCAATCTGCTCAATCCCGGACGCATCGTCGATCCGCCACGGATGGATGACCGGGATCTGCTGCGCTTCCAGCCCTCCTATGCCTGGCCCGAGCGAGATACGGTTTTCCAATGGCCCGGCCACATCGGTGCCGGGCAGGGACTGCAGGGCGCGGTCGAGATGTGCAACAACAATGGCGCCTGCCGAAAGCTGACGGGCGATGTCATGTGCCCCTCCTACCGGGTCACGCGCAACGAAGCCGATCTGGTCCGCGGGCGCGCGAACAGCCTGCGCCTGGCGCTGAGCGGTCAATTGGGGCCGGACGCGCTGACCTCGGACGAGATGGCCGAGACGATGAAGCTTTGCGTCAGTTGCAAGGCGTGCCGGCGGGAATGCCCCACCGGGGTCGATATGGCGAAGATGAAGATCGAGGTCCAGGCGGCGCGGGCCGAGCGGCACGGGGTCAGCCTGCGCGACCGTCTGGTCGGCTATCTGCCGCGATATGCTCCCTGGGCCGCCCGTCTGCCATGGCTGATGAACCTGCGCGATACCCTGCCGGGGGCGGCTGCGCTCAGCGAGCATGTGCTCGGCCTGAGTGAAAAGCGCAAGCTGCCTGCCTGGCGCGGTGATTGGTACCGAACGCCTGGCCAGCGCCCAGACCCGGGGGCGGGCCGGCAGCCGCTGATGCGATCGGTCCCGCTCGCGGAGGCCGATGTCGTTCTCCTGCCCGATTGCTTCAACCGGTATTACGAGCCGGGTCACCTGATCGCGCTCGAAAAGGTCCTGAATGCCCTCGGCCTCGCCGTCGGCTTTGCCGAGCCGGCCCGCGGGGACAGACCGCTCTGCTGTGGCAGGACCTTCCTCTCGGCCGGGCTGGCCGATCAGGCGAAGACCGAGATCCGCCGCACCATCGATATCGTCCGCCCGGTGCTCGAGTCAGGCGGGACCGTGCTGGGGCTCGAGCCGTCCTGCCTCCTCACCTTCCGCGACGAGGCCCCGCAGCTTTTCGACGATTGGCCTGCCGAGACCGGTGCGCGGGTGATGTTGGTCGAGGAGTTCCTGGCGAGCAAACTCGACAGCATCTCGCCCCGCCTGTCGCCCATTGCCGCAAAGCATGCCCTGGTCCATGGGCATTGCCATCAGAAGTCGCATAACGTGCTGGGCCACACGATGCGGGTCTTGCAGGCGATCCCGGAGTTGAAGGTCGAGCAGATTGCGTCCTCCTGCTGCGGGATGGCGGGCGCATTCGGCTATCAGGCCGAGACGCAGGAGGTTTCGGTTGCGATGGCCAACCTCTCTCTGATCCCGCGGGTCGCCGAGGCGGATGCGGATACGGTGATTGTCGCCCCCGGCACCTCCTGCCGCCACCAGATCGCGGATCTCGCCCGGCGAGAGGCGCAGCACCCGATTGTCTTGATTGCGGAGAGCCTCGATGCAGCTTGAGCCGATCGCGGTCGCCCGCCGGCCGCTGCATGACGATTTGGTGGAGCATCTGCGCGATCTGATCGTCTCGGGCACGCTGGCGCCCGGCTCGAAAGTGCAGGAGCAAGCGCTCTGCGATCAGTTTCAGGTCTCCCGAACGCCCCTGCGCGAGGCGCTGCGCAGTCTGGCCGCCGAAGGGTTGGTGGTCCTGACCCCCAGGCGAGGGGCCGCGATCGCCGAAATCACCCGCAAGGATTTGGAAGAAGCCTTCCCGATCCTCGGCGCGCTTGAAGCTTTGGCTGGTGAACTTGCCTGCAAGAACCTGACCGATGCCGAAATCGCCACCGCCCGGCAACTGCAGGCCGAGTTGGTCGAGGCTCACCAGATCGGCGATCTCGCCGGCTACAGCGCCGCGAATGCTGCCATTCACACGCTGATACTGGACGCGGCGGCAAATCCGCTGCTGACGCAAATGCTGAAAAGCCTCGACGGCCGGGTCCGTCGGGCACGGTATATGGTGAACCTCTCGGGCGTCAGGTGGTCGGCCGCCGTGGCCGAACATGCGCGGATCTTCGAAGCGATGGAGAGCCGCAACGGCGACGTGCTCGGCGAGATCCTGAAGGATCACATCGCCAACAAACTCAACGCGCTGATCTGCCAGCTCGAGAGTTGAGGCGCCCCGGTCACGTCGTCCGGTGACTGTCTCAGCCCGGGTCCCGCTGCGCCGATGATTTCAGCCAGTTCACCAGGGCAGCCGCGTCGGGATTGTCCATCGCGTCGGCCGGAATGGCAAGGTGGTAGCCAAAGCTCTGCATTTCCACCTCGGACAGGCGGCAGAGCGTTCCCGCTTCAAGCTCCGGCGCGACAAGACGGTCGTTGATGGCCATGCCCTGACCGTCCAGCACGGCTTGTACGCGGACATTGGGATCGGGGATGGTCAACGAGCCTTGGTGGGCAACGCTGGGCAGGTCGGCTTCGGCCAGCCATTCCGCCCAGGCGGTGCTTCCATCCCGGTCGTCCAAGAGGGTGGTTTCGCGGATCACCCGCTCCAACCCCAGACGCGCGACTTTCTCGGCAATTGCCGGCGCGGCGGTCGGAAAGGCTGGGCAGAGAAGAAGCGGCTCGACATTCACATCTGTCCACGTGCCCCGCCCCCATCGGATCGCGATGTCGATTCCTTCCCGCTCCAACTCGAAAAGGTTCACCATGGGTTGGATCCGCAGGCGTACCTTCGGATGGGCGGCGGTGAACTCCATCAGCCGGGGCGACAGCCACCGGGACGCGAAGTAAGTCGAGGTGCCCAGAGTGACCGATCTCCGGCGTTCCTCCCGCAGTGCCGCGATCTGACGGTCGACCGAGTCGAAGGCAGTGCGAGCAACGTGGAGAAGTTGTTGCCCCTTCTGAGTCGGGCGGACACCGCGGCTCTCGCGGTGAAACAGATCGAACCCAAGCTCACCTTCCAACACCTTGATCTGATGGCTGATGGCCCCCTTGGTGAGGTTAAGATCCTTTGAGGCAGAGGAAATTTGACCGTGCCGGGCCACCACGCAAAACGTCCTTAGACCTTCATAGTGTTTGAATCTCATCCAAAGCGTTTAATCAAATTAAACGGATCGTCCAAGACTCTTGGTTAGCCGAATGCGTAGATTCCCTCGATCATCGCGGCATGAGCCATCTGGATCCATCCCTTGTAGCGCCCATACCGTCCGAGCCGGTTGCCCGGTCTCGCGCGGCCGTCAAGCGTCGTGGACGGGGTGGGAAAGGGCTCGGGTCGGGGCCACCCAGCGGAGGGGCGTTTAAACGGCGGATCAGGCGATACGACCTGCTTGATGAGGAAGATCTGGCCGTCCTCGAGGATCAGGCCGACTGGATCCTGCAAGAAATCGGTATCGAGTTTCGTGGCGACACCGCGGCTCTGGCTCTGTTCAGAGAGGCCGGCGCGACTATTGACGGGGTCCGGGTGCGCTTTGACCCCGGCCATGCTCGGCGGCTCTGCAGCACCGCGCCGGCCGAGTTCATGCTGCATGGAAGGGTTCCGGAACACTCCGTCCACCTCGGCGGCGACCATGTCGTGCTTATTCCAGGCTACGGGTCCCCCTTCGTCACCGATCTCGACCGGGGCCGTCGCTATGCCACGCTGGAGGATTTCGGCAATTTTGTCCGTCTCGGCCAGCTTGCGCCATGGCTCCACCACTCGGGCGGCACTGTCTGCGAGCCTGTGGATCAGCCGGTCAACAAACGCCATCTCGATATGGTGCAGATGCATCTGACGCTGTCGACCAAGCCCTTCATGGGCAGCGTCACCGCGCCAGAGAGGGCGGCGGACTCGATCCAGATGGCTCGAATTGTCCATGCAGAGGCCTTCGTCGCGGGCCATGCCGTGATCCAGGCGAATATCAATGTGAACTCGCCCCTGGTCTATGACGACACGATGTCCGCGGCGCTGCGCATCTA
>JBCBIS010000160.1:0-10066 GCA_038524325.1 Pseudomonadota bacterium | reverse complement strand
TCCGGTCGGCCGACAGCTGGATCGGCGTTAGCGGGTTCTTGATCTCATGGGCGATCCTGCGGGCCACATCGCCCCAGGCCGCCATGCGCTGGGCCGAGGCGAGGGCGGTGATGTCGTCGAAGGTCAGAACGAATCCGTCCGAGAGGTCTCCCGGTGATTTTGCGGCGACCCTGGCCAGAAACTCCCGCGTTTGCCCGGCCTGTTGGACCCGCACTTCCCCACGCGAACCGGCGGCGGGCCTGCGCTCGGCATCCGCCAGCAGTCTGGCAAAGGCGGGAAGACGCTCCGCCAGTGGGGTTCCGATCAACTCGTTGGCGGTGAGACCCAACATGTCGGCGGCGGCCTCGTTGATCAGCTCGACGCGCCCGGACTTGTCCAACCCGATCACGCCGGCGCTGACGCCGAGGAGAACCGCTTCAATGAACTTTCGTTCTCGTTCCGTCTGGTCGCGGGCCCGCACCAGCGCATCGCGCTGGCCTTTGACCTGCGAGGTCATCCGGTTGAATGCCCGGCTGAGCAGGCCGATCTCGTCATTCGAACGGCGCTCTGCCACCCTCACATCCAGATTGCCCTGCCCGATTTGCTCGGCCGCGGTGGCCAACTGCGTCACCGGGCGGGCCAGCCGTTCGGCAAACCAAAGGCCGAGCAGGATCGCCGCCAGGATGATCAGTAGCGCCAGCACGATGTATTGCAGCGCATAGGAGATCAACAGGTTGTCGCTGTCCGCCTCGAGCTGGTCATAGAGCTGCACTGTCTCCCGCGTCTCGTCGAGCAGACGGAGCACCTCGCCCTGCACATCCCGGGTCACATAGAGAAAGGCATCGGAGAAATTGGTCAGATGGACCAGCGCCCGGATCTCGCCGTTCAGGTTGTCGTCGATGACAACCATCTCCCCGGCCCGGGCGCGATCGAGCTGCGCGACCGTCGGGGGCTCGAATGTGAACAGATAGCTGAATTCCCCCCGGGCGATGATCTGCTGCTGCGAGGAGAACAGGAAGACTTCATCGAGGTTCCTCCGGATCGATTGTTCGCGCACATAGGCCTGCATCTCGTCGGCGGTAAGCTGGCCAACGGCCTGATTCAACTCGATCCGCATCAGATCGACATTGCGCACCAGCGCATCGAGATGCTCGCGCTCATAGGCCTCGGCCGTCTTCAGCGAGTTGTGGACAACGCTGCCGACCCGCTCCGAAAACCATCGCTCGATCCCAAAATTAACCATCAGCGTGGCAAAGATCGCCACGATCACGGTGGGAAGAAAGGCAATCAGCGCGAACATGCCAGTCAGGCGCAAATGCAGTCGAGACCCGGCCGAGCGCCGCCGGCGAGCCATCATCACCGATGTGAGATGCACGCCGATAAGTGCTGCCAGAGCAAGCACATAGCTCAGGTTTACGAGAAACAGGATGGCCCGGGTCAGGCCATTGTCATTCCCGGAATTGATGATCGCATAGCTCGCGACGGCCAGGACGGGGCCAAGCAATGCGAACCCCAGCACCCAGGGCCCGAACCCAGCCCCCTGCCCCGCGAGACCATATCGATCGTTGAGACTTGTCGATGTCTCGCCCGTCCCGCCAGAGGCAGGCCCGCTTGTCCTCGTCGAACCGGCAATGATGTCCAGGCCTGTCACCCGCCGCCTCCCTGTCCTGCGGGGGCGCGGCCCAGACGCACAGAGATTGTTGCTTTTCTACATCAGTTTCTTGCCGCGTGTGACGGGAATGTCAAGCTCTCGGATCTTCTTTCTCAAGGTATTCCGATTGATCCCCAGCAATTCTGCCGCGCGCACCTGATTTCCGCGTGTGGCTGAGAGGGTCAGCGCAATCAGGGGGAGCTCTACCTCGCGCAAGATCCTATCATAGAGCCCGTTCGGCGGCAGATGCTCGCCATGCATGTCGAAATAGCGCTGGATATGCGTTTCGACCGAGCGGCTGAGGGTTTGGGCGTCATCTGCCGGGTCATCTGCCAGCGGGTGGGTGGCGGTCGGGCTCAACTCCTCCTCCACCACATCCGCCGAGATCGGGTCCTCGACCCTAAGGGCCGCGATGCGGCTGACGAGGTTCTCCAACTCGCGGACATTGCCCGGCCAAGGATGGTCCTTGAGGCGCGAAAGCGCATCTGCGGAGAACGTCTTGGCCGGCAGGCCCGCACGTTCCGCATCGCGGAGAAAGGCACGCGCGAGGTCAGGGATATCCTCGATCCGCTCGCGCAGCGGAGGCAGGCGCAGGGGCACGACATTCAGGCGATAGAACAGATCCTCGCGGAAACTGCCCTCGGCGATCAACGCTTTCAGATTGCGGTGCGTCGCCGAGACGATCCGCACATCCGTGCGCTGCGCCATGCGCCCGCCAACCCGCATGAATTCGCCTTCCTGCAGAACCCTGAGCAGCCGGGTCTGCGCTTCGGGCGGCATGTCGCCGATCTCGTCCAGGAACAGCGTGCCGCCCTGCGCCAGTTCGAACTTGCCCGAAACCCGTTCTGTCGCCCCGGTGAACGCCCCTTTCTCATGCCCAAACAGTTCCGACTCGATCAGTTCGCGCGGGATCGCGGCCATGTTCAGCGCGACGAAGGGCCCTTTCGAGCGTTGGCCGAAATTGTGCAGGGCCTTGGCCACCAACTCCTTGCCCGTGCCGCTCTCCCCCCAGATCATCACGGTCAAGTCGGTATGCATCAGCCGCGCCATGGTGCGATAGACGTCTTGCATGGCCGGGCTGCGGCCGATCAGGGGTAGGTTGTCATCGCGCGGATCGCCCGGGTCGCCGGGCGCCTCGGACCGCTTGCTGTCGGTGATTGCCTTCTCGACGGTGCCCAGCAACTCCTTCAGATCGAATGGTTTGGGCAGATAGTCATAGGCGCCGACCTCGGCCGCGCGGATGGCTGTCATCACCGTGTTCTGCGCGCTCATCACGATCACGGGCAGATCGGGGCGGCGGCGGCGGATGGCGGGCAAGAGATCCAGTGCATCGCCATCCGGCATATGCACATCCGAGACGACCAAATCGCCCTCGCCCTGCTCCACCATCGACCAGAGCGCCGAGACAGTGCCCGTGGCCCGCACCCGGCAGCCAACGCGGTTCAACGCCCGGGTGAGGACCGTGCGGATCGCCTTGTCGTCATCGGCGAGCAGGACTGTGGCGCCGGAAATCATGCCGAGATCTTTTTCTGCGACGCCCGGCGCGCAGGTTCAGCGGCAACCGGGAGGCGGATCGAGAAACGGGTCCAGCCCGGCTCGGATTCGCAGGAAATCACGCCGCCATGATCGGCGATAATTTTCGAGACCAGCGACAGGCCCAGCCCGCTCCCCGAACCTTTCGATGTGACAAAGGGCTCGAAGATATCCCGCAGGATATCCGGCGCGACGCCGAGGCCGTTATCGGTGATCCGGATCTGCAACGGCAGACTCTCGCGCCGGCCCGAGGGCGTGAGGACCTTCATTCCCGCGCGATAGGCTGTCTGCAGAATGATGACACCGCCCACGGCAGGTGCGGCCTCGGCAGCGTTCTTGAGCAGGTTCACGAAGACCTGCATCAGACGGTCTGCATCCCCCAGGGTCGGCGGCAGCGAGGGGTCGTACTCTTCGACAAAGCGGATATGCGCGGCAAAGCCAGCCTTGGCTGCACGCTTTGCGCGGTCGAGCACGTCGTGGATGTTGATCCGCTCGGCCTCGACCGGGGCGATATCGCCGAACTGCTCGAAGCTGGACATGAGTTTGCCGATCCGATCAACCTCCTCACGGATCAGAAGCGCCAGTTCCCGGTCGGCATCGTCGCTGTTCAACTCCAACAATTGCGCCGCGCCGGAGATGCCGGCGAGCGGGTTCTTGATCTCGTGGGCCAGCATTGCGGCCATGCCTGAGACCGAGCGCGCCGCCGCCCGGTGGTTCAACGACCGGTCCATGCTGGCGGCGATCGAGCGGGGATGGATCAACAGGACGACCTGATCCTCGATATCGGCCAAGGGCGCGCCAATGGCATCGACAAGGCGCGGCGGCGCATCGGGCCAGTTCAGCTCGTAATCGTATTCCGCAGCCGTCATGCCTTCTTCGAGCACCCGGGAAACAAGCTCCTCGATCCGGCTGTTGGCACCAAGAAAACGCGCCAGCGGGCGATCTTTGAACTGCTTTGCCGAGAGGCCGAAGAACAACTCGGCCATGCCGTTGACCGCGACGATCCGGCACCCCCGGTCCAGCACCAGCGCCGGATTGGGCAGGTTTTGCCAGAGCAGATCGTCGGTGAGTTTCGTCACGCCGCCATCTCCCCCAGATCGCCCCGCCCGAGGGCCCTCAGGGCCGAGATCACGATTGACGGATCGGTGGCACGGATCACCTGCGGGCGCATCACCCGCCCTCCGGGCAGTTGGCCGAGATAGGCGTCGAGATGTTTGCGGGCACAGCGCGCGCCAGTCTCGCGGCCATAGAAGGACAGCACCGCCTCGTAATGGACGATGGCGAGGTCCGCCAGCGCCGGGCGATCTGGCGTGTCGGGCAGCGCCCGCCCCTCAAGACCGGCGGCGATCTGCGAGAGGATCCAGGGTCGCCCGATCGCTCCACGGCCGATCATGACGCCTGCGGCACCTGACCGGCCCAGCGCGCGCCGGGCCTCGACCGCATCGGTGATATCGCCATTGGCGATGACGGGAATGGCCACGGCGTCGACAACCCTGCGGATCGCGGCCCAATCTGCGGCGCCCTGATAGAACTGGCACCGGGTCCGGCCATGTACGGTGACCATCGCGACACCTTCGCCCTCGGCCGCCGCGGCGAGCGCCGGCGCGTTCAGCGATGCATCGTCCCAGCCAAGGCGCATTTTGACCGTCACCGGGACATCGACCGCGCCGGTGACCGCTCCAATCAGTCGAACCGCCAGATCCGGCTCGCGCATCAAGGCGGAGCCGGAGGCGCCCGAGGTCACTTTGCGCGCCGGACAGCCCATATTGATATCGATGATTCGAGCACCCTCGCCCGCCAGCCGTCGCGCGGCTTCGGCCATCTGCGCGGGGTCGCGGCCCATCAGTTGCACGGCACTCGCCTCGGCGCCTGCAGCGATTTCAGCTTTCGCCCTTGTCCCGGCATGTTTGGCGAGCCATTCTGCCGAGGCGACCATTTCCGACACCACCAGCCCGGCACCAAAAGAGGCCACCAGCTCCCGAAAGGGGCGATCCGTGATACCTGCCATCGGAGCAAGCAACACGGGGGGATTGATCTCTATTTCGCCAATACGCAACATCTGGTGCCCGGTTTATGTGCAGCCCCATTGTCCCTAAGCGCGGGTCTTGCCGTAATCAAGGGGGATGCGTAAACGAACCGGAAAATTTGGAGAGCCAACACCCATGCGTATCGCCATCCTCATCGTTGCCGCGGGCAGGGGCTTGCGGCTCGGCGGACCGGTGCCAAAGCAGTATCAGGTGCTGGGCGGCGAGATGGTGCTGACCCGCACCCTGCGCCAGGCCCTGGCCAGCCGTCCTGCGATGGTCCAGGTGGCGATCCATCCCGACATGCGGTCCCTCTATGACGAGGCGGTCTCTTCCATCTCCCAGGATCTGCTGCTCCCCTCGGTGGATGGCGGGGCGGAGCGGGCCGAGACGGTGCGGCTCGCGCTCGAGGCCCTGGCGCCGCATGCACCGGATTGTGTGCTGGTCCATGACGCGGCCCGCCCCTTCGCCTCGCCAGCGCTGTTTCGCAAGATTGCCGAGGCTGCGGCGACCGGCGGGGCCATCGCTGCGGAGCCGGTGGTCGACGCGTTGTGGCGCGAAGCGGATGGGTGGGCCGACAGTCCCGCGCCCCGTGCCGGGCTCTGGCGGGCCCAGACGCCTCAAGGTTTTCCATTCGCGGACCTGCTTGCGGCCCATCGCGCGGCGACCGACCCGCCCGCACTCGACGATGCCGAGGTGTTCCGGCGCGCGGGCCGTGACGTCGCCCTCATCCCGGGCGAACCCGATAACTTCAAGATCACCACCGCGGCCGACCTCGCCCGGGCCGAGCGGCTGGTCAGTCAGGAGACACCGATGGACGTTCGGATGGGGCATGGGTTCGATGTGCACCGGGCCTGCGAGGGCGATCACGTGATGCTCTGCGGGGTTGCCCTGCCCCATAGCCACGGGCTCAGCGGACATTCCGATGCCGATGTGGGCCTGCACGCCCTGGCCGACGCGCTTTACGGTGCGCTGACCGAGGGCGATATCGGCACCCATTTTCCACCCAGTGATCCTCAGTGGAAAGGGGCGGAGAGCCATATCTTCCTGTCCCATGCTGCCGGCCGGGTCGCGGCGCGCGGGGGGCGGATCACCTTGCTCGATGTCACCCTGCTTTGCGAGCGGCCCAAGATCAGTTCCCATGCCGCGGCCATGAAGGCCCGGGTGGCCGAGATTGCCGGTATCGCGCCCGACCGGGTTTCGATCAAGGCGACCACGATGGAAAAGATGGGCTTCATCGGGCGCGAGGAGGGCATCGGCTGCATCGCCACCGCCACCGTGGTGCTGCCGGGATGATCCGGGCCGTGGTCACCTGCGGATATGTCGGAACGCTTCCGAAAGCTCCAGGCACCTGGGGCTCGGCGGTCGCCATTCCGCTGGCTTGGGGCCTTCACTGGGCCGGCGGGTTCCCGTTGCTGCTTGCTGCGACCTTTGCCGCGTTTCTGCTCGGCCTCTGGGCGACGGACCGCTATCTGGCGGGGCGGCGCGAGGATCCGTCCGAGGTTGTGATCGACGAAGTCGTGGGGATGTGGATCACGCTTTGGCCGCTGTCCTGGGGGCTCACTCTGGCGGGGTCCGAGCCGCATGTGTTTCCCTGGCCCGGCTGGGTGATCGGCTTTCTGCTTTTCCGGTTTTTCGATATTGTAAAGCCACCGCCGATCCGCTGGCTCGACCGGCCCGGGGCGTTGGGCGTGATGCTCGACGATGTCGCGGCAGGGGCGGTGAGCGCGGTTTTGGTTCTGGCGGCAGCTTGGGTGGCGCATGGCGGGCTTTAGATCTCTGGCGGGCGAAGTGCTTGCGGCTTGCGAGGCGGCAGGCGAGATGGTTGCCACGGCGGAAAGCTGCACCGGTGGTCTGGTGGCCGCGGCTCTGACGGATATCCCCGGCTCGTCCGCGGTCGTCGACCGGGGCTTCGTCACCTACTCAAACGCGGCAAAGACAGTGCTGCTGGGCGTGCCGGCCGAGATGATTGCGGTGCATGGCGCCGTCTCGGAACCCGTTGCGATTGCCATGGCCGACGGGGCGCTGGAACGCTCCGCCGCGACCCTTGCCGTCGCGATCACAGGCATCGCGGGTCCCGGCGGAGGCAGCGCGGAGAAACCGGAGGGGCTCGTCCATTTCGCCTGCGCCGGTGAGGGGATTGCGACGACACATGACCGGGTGCTCTTCGGCGCGCTTGGCCGTGCAGGCGTTCGGGCCGCCTCGGTCGATCAAGCGCTTCAGATGCTGCTACGGGCGGTGCAGGCGCTGCCGAGCGACGATCTCAGCCCGCGGTGACGTAGAGTTCCTCGGCCCGCAGTTCGAAGGCGCGCACGATCCGCTGCATCGCTTCGCCAAAGACCACGCCGATGATCGCCTGCAAGGTCCGTGATTTGAACTCGAAATCCACGTAGAAATCGACTAGGCAACCATCGCCATCGGGCGTGAACTGCCAATGATTGTCGAGATAGCGAAACGGCCCGTCCAGATAGGCCACATCGATCACCCGGTTCTCTGGGTCGAGCGTCACCTTGCTGCCAAAGCGCTCGCGGAAGACTTTGAACGAGATGACCAGATCCGCCTCGACAATCCCCTTGCCATCGGCCCCGCGGCCATCCCGGCGGATCCGGCTGGCGGCACACCAGGGCAGGAATTTCGGATACGCCTCGACATCGGCGATCAGGGCAAACATCTGGTCGGCGGTATAGGGCATGCGGCGCTGTTCGGTATGAGTGGGCATCAGGCTCCGGCAGATCGGTTACAAGCAGCAGTGTACGGGGCGGATGGCTGTCACGGCCTTAACGCCCCTCTCTCGGTTGGGCCACGCATATGTCCTGGCGAGCGAGCCATGTCCAGTGCGCCAGGGCGTCACGGGCGCGGTCGAATTGCACAGCCTGGATCGGCGAGGCGTGGGTTTGCACGGGCCGAGAGACATCTGCGCGTGCGCCAGGTGTGGCTCCCCGGGGTCTCAAACCTGCTCCTCCGCTGGTTCACCCGGGCTGGAGGCATAGCCATATCCCGCTTGAAACTTCGCAATCACCTCGGCCATCTCTTCGGCGCTCAGTTCCGGGGGCGGACCGATGGCCGAGGCGGCGATGAACTGCTCCGCAAGTGTCTCGACTTCCAGGGCGATCTCCAACGCCTCATCCAATGTGCTGCCGCAAGCGATCATCCCGTGATGGGCCATCAGACAGGCGCGGCGCCCCTCCAACGCGGCCAGCACATGGTCCGAGAGCGCCTGTGTCCCGAAGGTGGCGTAGGGCGCGCAGCGGATATCGGCACCGCCTGCAATCGCGACCATGTAGTGGAAAGCGCCGATCCCGCGGCCATGCACCGCCAGTGCCGTTGCATGGACCGGATGGGCGTGGATAACGGCGTTGAATTCGGGCCGCGAGGCGAGGAGATCCCGGTGAAACCGCCATTCGGAGGATGGTTTATGCGGCCCCTCCCACGCCCCGGTCATGGCCATCGCCACGATCTGATCGGGGATCATCGTGGCATAATCCCGCCCCGATGGTGTGACCAAGAATCCCGAGCCCGTCCGAGCGGAGACATTGCCCGATCGGCCCCGGTTGAGACCGAGCGCTGTCATCTGCCGCGCCGTGGCGATGATCTCGCCAGCGAGGGTCATGCCGCTTCGGGGAACAGGGATCTGAGCGCCGCAGGCGCCACCACACCACGCTCGGTGATCAGCCCGGACACAAGATGCGCAGGGGTCACATCGAAGGCCGGGTTGGCGACTGGCGATCCCGGATTGACCACCTGGCAAGAGACGACCTCACCGCCGGAAAGGCCGCTGACATGGCTGACCTCCTCACCGCGGCGCTCCTCGATCGGGATCTCACCGCCATGGGCGGCCTGCCAATCGATGGTGGGCGAGGGCAGGCAGACATAAAACGGCACCCCGTTATCTTGCGCAGCCAGCGCCTTCAAATAGGTGCCGATCTTGTTGGCAACGTCGCCATTCGCTGCGGTCCGGTCCGTGCCGACGAAGCAGAGATCGACCGCTCCCTGCTGCATCAGATGCCCTCCGGCATTGTCGACGATGACCGTATGCGGGACGCCGTGCTGCGCTAGTTCCCAGGCTGTCAGATGCCCGCCCTGATTGCGCGGGCGTGTCTCGTTGACCCAGACATGGAGGTCGATCCCAGCGTCATGCGCCTGATAGATCGGGCTGGTCGCCGTTCCCCAGTCCACTGTCGCCAGCCAGCCCGCGTTACAGTGAGTCAGAATGTTGACGCGATCTTTCTTGGCAGCGACCTTCTGGATCAGAGGGAGGCCGTTCTGGCCGATCTGCCGGTTGATCTCGATATCGGCCGCGGCCACAGCCAAGGCGCGTGACCACGCGGCGGTGGGGCGGTCCTCGGCCTGAACCGTCCGCAGATGCGCGGTCATGTCATCGACCGCCCAGCGGAGGTTGACCGCCGTCGGCCGGGTCGCCCGCAAGCGCTCGCCAGCCTCGAGCAGCGCCTCCTCTCCGGCCGCTTGCCGCATCGCCAGAGCCATTCCAAACGCGGCTGTCGCGCCAATCAACGGGGCGCCGCGCACCTGCATCTCGGCAATCGCAAATGCCGCCGCAGAGAGATCCGCGAGATCGATGATCGAGAATTCGAAGGGCAAGCGCGTCTGATCGATGATCCGAACGCGGTCGCCCTCGGTCCAGATCGATTGGAAAGGCTCTCCATTCACGCGCATGATGTCCTCCCACGCCTTTGCTGCAAGGAAGCAGGAGGGGTCGGAGAATGTCAAACGTCGAGGGATCTGCAGCGAGAGGCGCTGCCCGGCCCTTTGGCGGGCCTAGTGGAACAGGCCGACGATCCTGTTCAGGTCGCGCTGGACGAGCAAGCCACGATCGTGGGGGAGGTCGCTACGCAGAGCCAGGGGCTCTCGCTTGGCGACC
>JBCBIS010000159.1:0-10077 GCA_038524325.1 Pseudomonadota bacterium | reverse complement strand
AATTTAGGTCGTTCTCTTGCGCCAAAAAGGCACTGCCGCGGGCGCGCGATATGCCAGGCGCACCGGCGTGATCCGCCATGGCAAAAATCGAGACTTGGGCGCTCTCACGGGCGGCGAGACCCGACCAAACGGGCATGCCTCGTTCGTATCGTGCCGCATGACAAGTCTGTCAGGCCGCCATCCGGTCGATCAGCCGGCGCAGGAACATCTCGCCCTGCTGGAACTGATCGACGCTGAGGAACTCGTCCGGCTGATGCGCCTGCTCGATATTGCCCGGGCCGCAGATACAGGTGGAGAAGCCTTCCTCCTGAAACTGCCCCGCCTCGGTGCCATAACTGACGACATGCAGGCCGTTATCGCCGGTGATCTGGCGGCAGAGCGCCTCGGCCCGTGCGGCCTCGCCTTCCTCCTGCACGCAGGCGGGGGTGAGGTTGCGCTCGGTGATCTCGATCCGTGCCTCGGGGTGGATCGCCTGCATCTCGGCCTCCACCTCACGGGCAAAGCGGTGATAGCGGTCGATCCAGCCCTGCTCCGGCTCGCCGGGCACCACGCGGATATCGGTGGTGAAGCGACAGTACTTCGCCGTGATGTTGCTGGCCGTGCCGCCCGAGATCATCCCGGCATGCAGCGTGGTATAGGGCGGCTCATAACCGCTGGCCGGGTGATCTGCCGGGCGGGCGGCGGCCGCGGCGGCGTTCTCGGCCTGGCGATGGCGCAGCCAGTCGATCAGCCGTGCCGCGTTCATCACCGCCGAGACACCGGTATGGCACAGGCTGGAATGCACCTCGAACCCGTGGATCTCGGTCAGAAATCCGATCTGTCCCTTGTGCCCGGTCACCACCTCCATCATCGAGGGCTCTCCCACGATGCAGGCGCTGGCCGGCGGGATCTCGCGTGCCATGCGGCGGATCATGTGGGGGGCGCCGAGGCAGCCCACCTCCTCGTCATAGCTGAGCGCGATCTGGATCGGGCGGTGCATCCCCGCCTGCAGCATCTGCGGCACCAACGACAGGGCCAGCGCCTGAAAGCCTTTCATGTCGCAGGTGCCACGGCCGTAAAGCTTTCCATCCCGCTCGGTGACCGCCCAGGGGTCGGTCGACCAGGCCTGGCCCTCGACCGGCACCACATCCGTATGGCCCGAGAGGATCACGCCCCCCGCCTCGGCCGGGCCGATCACAGCGTGGAGATTGGCCTTCTGCCCGGTCTCGTCAGGGGTCAGATGGCTCTCAACCCCGTGCCCGGCGAGATACGCGCGGACGAAATGGATCAGGTCGAGATTCGAGGCGGACGAGACCGTGGGAAAGGCCACCAGCCGCTCCAGCATCTCACGCGGGGTCATCACTGTGCTCATGCGGTGCTCCTCTCTCCTCCGGCCACCCTGCCGATCAAATGCGCGTGGTCAAGCGCCTGCTAATATCTGATGCGCTGCCCCGGGATTTCATGCGATAGGAGGGGATGTTTTTGCAAAACCCCCATCGCGGTCGTGGATTGCCGCAGGACCTCGGCACCGGCGGTATGCGGGTCGAGGCCGATCCGGCGGCGGCCCTGGCCCTGGTCGACCGCTGTCCCAAGGCCGCCGAAACTCCGCTGGTTACGGCCCCTTCACTGGCCACGCGGTTCGGCATCGGCGCGCTGTTCGTGAAGGATGAGCGGGCCCGGATGGGTCTTGGCAGCTTCAAGGCGCTCGGCGCGGCCCATGCCATCGCGCGGGCGGCCGAACAGGGATCGCTGGACGGCGTGACCTTTGCCACCGCCAGCGCGGGTAATCACGGGCTCTCGGTGGCAGCGGGGGCCCAGGCATTCGGCGCCAAGGCCGTGATCTATCTCAGCGAGACGGTGCCCGAGGCCTTTGCCGCTCGCCTGACCGCCCTCGGCGCGGACGTACGGCGTGAGGGCGCCATCTATGAGGACAGCATGGCCGCCGCTGCGGAAGCAGCCGAGGCGCATGGCTGGCGCCTGCTCTCGGACAGCACTTGGCCCGGTTATCTCACCCCGGCGCGGGCGGTGATGGAGGGGTATCTGATCATGGGGGCCGAAGCCGCAAGGCAGATCCCTGCCCCGCCGACCCATCTGTTCCTGCAAGCCGGCGTCGGCGGGATGGCCGCCGCCATGGCCGCCTTTGCCCGCCAGGAATGGGGTGACGGGCCGCGGATCGTGGTGTTCGAGCCCTCCGAGGCGCCTTGCCTGATGGAGTCCCTCCGCGCCGGGCGCTCGGTGGTGGTGGAGGGGGCTGTTTCCACGATGGGACGGCTCGACTGCAAGGGACCGTCGATCCTGGCCCTGGCGGACCTGGCGATCACCGCGGATGCCTTCATGACGATCACCGACGCCGAAGCCGCCGAGACGGTGGCGCTTTTGGCCGAGCACGGTCTCGCCTCCACCCCCTCCGGCGCCGGGGGTCTGGCCGGACTGATGCATGGCCGGGCCGAGGATCTGGGGCTGGGGCCGGACAGCCGGGTGCTCTGCTTCCTCTCCGAAGCACCGGGTTAGCGGCAGGTGCCCGTCTCGGTGGATCTGTCGGCACTTGGCGGATTGCATGTGCCAGCCACAGGCGAGGCGCTTCCGGGCCCGAAGCTCGCCGATGCGGTCGCGGCGCGCGCAGACACGCTTGCCGCAGCCGGGCTGACCGCGCGCAACCGGGTGATGATCGCCCACCCCTCCAGCATCGACTTCGTTATCGATCTGCTGGCGGTCTGGCATCTCGAGGCCAGCGCCGCCCCCGTGCCCCCGGCTCTGACCGCGCCGGAGAGAGACAGCCTGATCGCCCGCTACCAGCCCCAGGTGATTCTAGCGGAGACGGGGGATATCTGGCGGCAGGGCGCCCCGGCCGGGCCGGGCGAGGCATTGGTCCTGTTCACCTCCGGCACGACAGGCACGCCAAAGGGCGTGGTTCTGACCGGCGCCGCGCTGGCGGCGCGGATCGCGGCGAACCATGCCGCCATTCCCGAGGCCGAGCGGCGCGTTGCCCTGGCCCTGCTGCCCCCCTCGTTCGGCCATGGTCTGATTGGCGGCATGCTTACCCCGCTGCTTGGTGGCGGAGATCTGGTGCTCTGGCCGAGCCCCGGGATCATCGGCCTGCCCCGTTTGCCCGAGATCATCGCCCACCACGGCGTGCGCTTCCTTACCTCGGTCCCGGCCTTCTGGGCACTGGTGCGGCGGCTCGACCTGCCCCGGCCCGCGCCGTTGGCACGGGTGCATATCGGCTCCGCCCCGCTTGACGCGGCCCTCCTGTCCTGGGTCCGCGACTGGAGCGGCGGGGCCGAGATCCGCGATATGTACGGCCTGACCGAATGCGCCAATTGGGTGGGGGGCGGGGCCCGGGCGGGTCGCTATACGCTTTGGGACGGCGAAGCGGCGGTGCTGACCCCTGACGGCCCGGCGGCCGAGGGCGCGGGCGAGGTCCTGCTCCGCGGTCCCAGCCTGATGCAGGGCTATCTCGACCAACCGGAGGCAACCGCTGCGGCCTTTTACGGCGACTGGTTCCGCACGGGAGATCTGGGCCAAATCGCAGGCGGTGAGATCACCCTGACAGGGCGGTTGAAGACCCAGATCAACCGTGGCGGGATGAAGATCAGCCCCGAGGCGGTTGAACGTGCGGCCCTCGCCTGTCCCGGCGTGACCGGGGCGCTCGCCTTCGGCTATCCCGATCCGATGCTGGGCGAGGGGCTGGCACTTGCCTTGACGGGCCCGGTCGAGGGCCTTATCGACAGGGCCAAATCCACGATGCGGGCGCACCTGATGGCCGATCACCTCCCCGACCGCTGGTTCCAACTCGAGGCTTTGCCGCTGACCGACCGGGGCAAGCCCGACCGCGCGGCGGCCCGGCAGCTCACGATCGGCGCCTGACCGATGCGGATCAAGAACTCCCCGCATATCCTGGCGCTGCGCTACACCCCGCGCGAGATGTGTCAGCTCGCGTCGGACCGGTTCGTGCTGGTGACCCATACGGCGGAGGAGATCACCTCGGACCATCTCACCTGGTTCAACGATGCGGAAGTGCGCCAGCATCTGGGCCTGGCGGGCGGCGAATACGACCTCGCGAAGCTGCGCACCTTCGCGGGAGGACATAACACCGAGACCAGCTTTCTGTTCTGGATTGCCCCGCAGGACGACCGGGAGCGCCCCATCGGGTTCAGCCAGCTCTTCATGACCCGGCTGCACAATATCGCGCAGACCTCGATCTGCCTGGGCGACAAGGCGTGGTGGGGCAAGGGCGTGATCGGCGAGGCGCGCTCCGCCGTGCTCGATTTCGCCTTCCGCAAGCTGGCGGTCGACAAAGTCTTCGGCCATTGTCAAAAACCGAACTCGGCGGCGCTGTTCAACTATCAGGCTGAGCAATGGGAGTTCGAGGCGATCCTGAAACGCCACCACAAAGCGGGCGAGGAGCGGGTCGACCTGATCCAATACGCGATGTTCCGCGACGAGTGGATGCGCCGCATCGATGCCTGGGTGGCGGAGCAGGATGGCGATATGAGCGCCGAGGAGGAAGCGTGACAGAAGCCGCCGCCTCGACGACCGAGACCTCTGCGCCTGACCGGGCGCGGACCCTGTTGGCCGGTGCCGTCAATCTGCCCGAGGCCGATCTGCCCGCCGATGCCGCGATCGGATCGCTCGAGGGCTGGGACAGCCTGGCCCATATCCGGCTGATCACCGCTTTGGAGGAGGCGCTGGAGCGTCCCCTCACGACCGAGGAAGTCATCGGCGTCAACACGCTCGACAGCATCACCGCGCTGCTGCCCGGCTGATCCATGCTGGGCCCGTTGCTCCACCGGGTGCTGAGCGATGCCTTTCTGCGCCCGCACAACACCACGGCAGATCTCTATTTCGCCAATGTGATGGCGGGCCATCAGGCGCTGCGGCGTCTCGCCCCCACGGTGTGGGAGAGTGACAAGGCCGTCGCCGTGCTCCGTCACGATCTGGGGGCCAGGGTCGACGCGCGGATGCTGGACGGGCGCGATCTGGTTTATCTCATCGACGACGACATCACCGCCGCCGTGAGGGATCCGAGCCTGTCGCCTGGATTTCGGGCCAAGCTGGCGCTGGTCGAGGGGCTGGCCTGGCGGCGGCTGCGGCGCTTGTCGCCCAGCTTGGCGGTCTCCGGCCCATTTCTCCGTGACCGGCTGGGCGCTGCGCACGGGAGCATGGCCTGCCAGATCATCACCCCGCATTGGACGGAACGGCCGAGCACGCTCGCCCAATTCGACGACGACCGCCCGTTGAGGATCGGCTATCTCGGCAGTCGGGCGCATCGGGGAGACCTCGCTCTGGTCACCGAGATCCTGAAACCGGTGATCGCCGCGCGCCCGGATGTCGAGATCTGCCTCGCCGCCAATCACCGCCTGCCGGATTGGCTGGCTAGCTATGCGGGGCTGCGGCCGATCACGGCGACGGCCTGGCCCGATTACCGCCGGGGCCTGCCCGATCTCGGCTGTCATCTGCTGATCTATCCCCTGATGGATACGCCGATGAACCGGGCGCGGTCGATCAACAAGCTGATCGAGCACGGGATTGCCGGGGGTGCCGGGCTATACCCCGCCGCTTGGCCCTCCGCTGCAGAGATCACCCATGACGAGGACGGGTTGCTCCTGCCACCCGACCCCGAGAGCTGGAGCGCCGCTGTTCTGGATCTGCTGGAGACCCCCGAGAGGATGCGCGCCCTCGCCCGGGCCGGTCAGGATCTGGCCTGCCGCCTGAACGAGGACAATCAATCCGTGTTCTGGTCGGAGCGTATGTTAGGTTGACCAGACCTTCCGGACCTCTTGTCAGATGCCGGGCTGTGTCACCCAAGCTTAAAAGGTGGGGAAGAACCGGCCCGCGGGGGAGAGGGTGAACAGCTCGCACCCATCCTCGGTCACGCCCACGGAGTGTTCGAACTGGGCGCTCAGGCTCTTGTCGCGGGTCACTGCCGTCCAACCATCGGCCAGGGTCTTGGTCTGGGGCGAGCCAAGATTGATCATCGGCTCGATGGTAAAGAACATGCCAGGCTTCAGCTCGGCCCCGTCGCCGCGCCGGCCATAATGCAGGACATTGGGCGCATCGTGGAACACCCGGCCCAGCCCGTGGCCGCAGAAGTCGCGCACCACGCCGCAGCGTTCACCCTCGGCATAGGTCTGGATCGCGTGGCCGATATCGCCAAAGCGGTTGCCCGGCTTTACCTCGGCAATGCCGCGCATCAGGCTCTCATGGGTGATCTCGACCAGCCGCTCCGCCTTGCGGCTGGCCTTGCCGGCAATGAACATGCGGCTGGTATCGCCGAACCAGCCATCGACGATCACGGTCACGTCGATGTTCAGGATATCGCCATTGCGCAGGGTCTTGGGCCCCGGAATGCCGTGACAGACCACATGGTTGACCGAGATGCAGCTGGCATGCTGATAGCCGCGATAGCCGATGGTCGCCGATTTGGCGCCCGCCTCCTCGACAAAGCTTTGGATCCGCTGGTCCAACTCCTCGGTCCGCACGCCTGGCACGACATGCTCGCCGATCATGTCGAGGCAGGCGGCGGCCAATTGCCCGGCCACCCGCATCCCCTCGAAATCCGCGGGCGCGAACAGGCGGATGCCTTCGGCGGTGCGGGTCTCGGTTGAATGTTTCATGGCCACCGGTTTCAGGAGTTGCATGTCAATCTTCCCCTATCGGGATGGGCCGATCAAGACTGATCTCGGCGGTGGTGATGCGGCAGGCCCAGGCAATGGCCTCGACCCCCGCCGCTCGGGCAGCGAGATAGGCGGCGCGGTAGCCGGGATCAAGATCGCCAGCCAGCGCCATCCGGCTGCAATCGGTGCGCTGGATGCAATAGAGCATCACCGCGCGCCGCCCCTGAGCGACCTGGGCGGCCAGCTCGCGCAGATGTTTCGCGCCACGCTCGGTCACGCAATCGGGGAATTCGGCGAGGCCATTCTGGCGCATCAGATGGACATTCTTGACCTCGACAAAGGTCTCGCCCGCCAGAAAATCGACCCGGCTGTTGGTGCCATAGGGCACTTCGGCCCGGATCGGGCCGTCGAGGCCGGGGATGCGCCCCGCGCGCAAGGCCTCGCCCACCACCTTGTTCGGCACAGATGTGTCGATGCCCGCCATTCCGCGCGCCGTCTCGACGAGTTTCCAGGAATAGCGCAGCTTGCGCTTCGGGTCGTCATTCGGCTCCAGCCAGACGCGCTGGCCGGGCGTGTTCAGGCTCAGCATCGAGCCGGGATTGGCGCAATGGGCGGTGACTTCCGTGCCGCATTCCAACTCGATATCCGCCAGAAAGCGTTTATATCGGCGCAGGAAGCGGCCGGTGACCAGGGGGCGGGAGAACTCCATGCCCGGGGTCTAGGGCCGGGCGCCAGGGGAGGCAAGCGCGATGGAAAGACCAACAGCGGCAATGCTGGTGATCGGGGACGAGATCCTCTCGGGCCGCACCCGCGATGCCAATGCGCATCATCTGGCGCAGGTGATGACCGAAATCGGGGTCTCGCTGGTCGAGATCCGGATGATCGCCGATGATCGGGCCGAGATCGTCGCGGCGGTCAACACGCTGCGCGCACGGGTCGATCATCTGTTCACCTCCGGCGGGATCGGGCCGACCCATGACGATATCACAGCCGACTGCATCGCCGAAGCCTTTGGCGTGGGGATCGATATTCGCGAGGATGCACGCGCGATCCTGGAGGAAGGCTATCGCGGCACGGGGCGCGAATTGAACGCCGCGCGGCTGCGGATGGCGCGGATCCCGGATGGGGCGACGCTGATCCCCAACCCGGTCAGTTGGGCGCCGGGCTTCTCCATCGGCAATGTCCATGTGATGGCCGGCGTGCCGGCGGTCTTTACCGAGATGCTGGCCGGGATCGCGCCGACCATCCGGGGCGGCCCGCCGATGCTCAGCCATTCCTTCCGCTGTGCAATTGGCGAGGGGGATCTGGCCGGCCCGCTTGGCGATGTTGCCGAGGCATTTCCGGATGTCTCCATGGGCAGCTATCCCTTTGGAGGGGGCGCGGGGGCGATCCTGGTGCTGCGCTCGGCCGATCGCGCGCTGCTGGAGGAGGCCGCGACAGCATTGCGGGCCGCGCTTGCTCCGTTGGGCGGAGCTGAGTCGGAGACGCCGCCCGAGTGACCCCGTTGCGGCGGTGAGTCTGAGTGCTTAAATCTCCACCATCCCACCGAACAATCACCACGCAGCGGCCGCCTTCCGGTGTCGCTGCCATCCACCCGCCGCGTAGGAGACCCGCATGAGCCATCTGCAAGGAAAATCCGTTCTCGTCACTGGCGCCAGCCGCGGCATCGGCGCAGCGACGGCACGGCATTTCGCGGCGGAAGGGGCCGCGGTGACCCTGGCCGCCCGCTCGACCGCAGCGATCGAGAACATCGCGGGCGAGATCCGCGCGGCGGGCGGCACGGCCCAAGCCATCGCTTGCGATGTCTCCGACCCCGCGGCGGTGGCCGAGGCAGTGGCGGCGGCAGGCGGCGATCATCTCGACATTCTCATCAACAATGCCGGCGTGATCGAGCCGATCGCCCGGATCGATGAAAGCGACCCGGCGGCCTGGGGCCAGGTGGTCGATATCAATTTGAAGGGCGTCTACTACGCGGTGCAGGCCGCGCTGCCGGGCATGCTGGCGCATGGCGGCGGGGTTATCCTGACAATCGGTTCGGGGGCGGCGCATGGGCCGCTTGAGGGGTGGAGCCATTACTGTGTCACCAAGGCCGCGGTGTTGATGCTGAACCGGTCGATCGACAAGGAATATGGCGAGGCGGGGATCCGCGCGATCAACCTCTCTCCGGGGACCGTGGCGACCGAGATGCAGCGCGAGATCAAAGCCTCCGGCATGAACCCAGTGAGTCAGTTGGATTGGGAGGCGCATATCCCACCGGAATGGCCCGCACGGGCCCTCGCCTGGCTCGCGGGGCCGGAGGGTGCTGCGTTCGCGGGCGAAGAAGTGAAGCTGCGCGACGAGGAGATCCGCCGCCAGATCGGTTTGATCCCGAGCTAATCGGCGTGCCGCTGACGCGGCACAAGTCTTTTCATGTCGATCGGAGAAAACGCCATCGGCCTGACGGCCGACAGCGTTTTGCCCGATCGCCGGCGCCTCGCCCGACCCTTTGGCTTCGGCGTTAAGGACAGCCATCCACGCCCGGGGCGATGTCCCTCGCTTCCAGCAGAATAGAACGGATCCGCTCGGCGCGCCGGCCATCTGCGCGCTTGCGCGCAGGGGGGAGGGCTGGCCCTCCCCGCGCGGGCTTGTCTCGCGCATGGCCGGCCATTGGCATGGTCGGTGTGGCTGGAGCTAGTGCGCTTCGGCCCAGGAGGCGCCCTGGCCCGCGTCCACGGCCAGCGGGATATCCAGATGCAGGGCTGGCGCCGCAGCGCCTTCCATAACCTCGCGCACGGCCTCGATGACCGGCTCTGCCTGGTGTTGCGCGCATTCGAACAGCAATTCGTCATGGACCTGCAACAGCATGCGGGCCTCGAGCCCCGCCGCGTCCAGGGTGTCTGGGATGCGGATCATCGCCCGCCGGATCACGTCCGCTGCCGTCCCCTGGATCGGCGCATTGATCGCCGCGCGCTCGGCAAAGCCGCGGCCCGGGCCCTTCTGGCTGATCCCTGGCGTGTGGATACGGCGGCCGAACAGGGTCTCGACATAGCCCTTTTCGCGCGCCAGCGCCTTGGTGTCGTTCATATAGGTCTTGATGCCCGGGAATTTCTCGAAATAGGCGTCGATGAACGCCTTCGCCTCCGCTTGCGGAATCCGCAGCTGGTTGCCCAGACCAAAGGCCGAGATCCCATAGATCACGCCGAAATTGATCGCCTTGGCGCGGCGGCGGACCATCGGGTCCATGCCCTCGACCGGGATGCCGAAAACCTCCGAGGCGGTCATCGCGTGGATGTCCTGCCCCTCGGCAAAGGCTTGTTTCAGCGCATCGATGCCAGCGATTTGCGCCAGAATGCGCAGCTCGATCTGGCTGTAGTCGAGCGAGAGGATCACATTTCCTGCCTCCGCCACGAAGGCCTTGCGGATTGCCCGGCCTTCCTCGGTGCGGACGGGGATGTTCTGCAAGTTCGGGTCGGTCGAGGCGAGGCGCCCGGTCGAGGTGGCG
>JBCBIS010000158.1:0-10139 GCA_038524325.1 Pseudomonadota bacterium | reverse complement strand
CATCTCTTGGCACGGGCGATCCGGGCCGCGCCCAGCCTGGAGGGCGCCGATATCCGCGGCGCGCTGGAAAATATCGGTCCGATGAACGGGTTGGTGCGCCATTACGACCGGCCCTTCACCAGCCTCCGGCACGAAGCGCTCGACCGCAGCGATTTCCAGCTTGTCCAATATGACGAGGAGGGCAACTTATTGCCCCTCGCCTGTCACGTATCACCCGAAAAATGCGCTGCGCCATGAGCCAAACGCCGGGAGGGATCGAGCTGGCTCGCACCGGACGCGGCTTGGCCGCGATGGTCCTCCGGCGGGTCATGCCGCCTGCGCTGATCGGGGTCGCACTGATCTGGGCAGGTGTGTTCTACACCGAGCGTGAAAAGCTCACCTCGCGCTTTCAGACCTCCCTGAGTGAGACGCTCGAGACCTCCAGTCAGCTTCTATCCTTCCAAATCGCCGGATCGATCGTGTCGGCCCGCAGCGCCGCCAAGAATGCGATCGCCGTCAGCGCCCTGATCGGCCAGGATATCGAACGCGTGGTCGGGCCGTTCCTGCGCTCGATCGTCATCGGCCAGGGGCGGGTCAAAGCGGCGGTGATTGTCGATTTTTCGGGCGAGGTGATCGTGAAGACCGGCGCGGACACAAGCTGGCTGACCCATCCACGGGTCCAACGCTGGCTCCGCGAGGGACTCCGCGGGACCGAGACCGTCCGCATTCTGGGCGACAAGGTCTATTTTGTCCTGCCCATCCTGCTCGGCGGCGCACCGGAGGGGGCGATGGTCCTCACCGTGTCCCGCGACGGCCTGATCGCCAGCCTGAGCCTGACGCAGGAGAGTGACGGCCCGAAATTCTTCCTGATCCCGCAGGAGGAGCTCAAGTTCTGGCCTTCGGGCAACAGCGAGGAGAACGGCCACTTGATCGGCGTGGTGACCAACGTGGTCAGCACGGCACCTCATCTGATCGTCGTGGCCACCGAGTCGCGGCCCATGCCGTCGCCGTTCAAAGACCCCGTGCAGGCGTTCTTTGCTGGCGTCTTCCTGCTGGTCCTGGGTCTTGTGGTTTTGGGGATCTGGTTTGCGGTGAAGTTGATCACACGTCCCATCCGCCGCCTGATCGGAGGGTTGGAGCGGCACGGATTATCCGTCGGTCAACTTGGTGCCGAGGCCCCGCGCGAGATCCGCACCCTGTCGGAGAAGTTCTCGGAAGCGGGTCGCGAGGTCGAGGAGGCGCTGCGGCAGGAGAAGGAACTCTCGGCCCAGCAGCGCCAATTCGTCTCGATGGTCAGTCACGAATTCCGCACTCCCCTGTCCATCATCGATGCCAGCGCCCGCTCGTTGCTCAAGCGCCGTTCGCGGATGAGCGATGCGGATATCGACTTGAAGCTCGAGAAAACCCGCGCCTCGGTCCGGCGTTTGATCCGGTTGATGGAAAGCACTCTGAACGCTTCGAAACTCGAGGCGCGGACAATCTCTTTGAACCGGACGACGATCAATCTCGGCGCAATGATCCAGGAGATCGTCGACGACCTGCGGCTCTCCAAATCGAACGTGACCATCGAATGTGACCTCGCCGAAGCCCCGGACCAAATCGTGGCGGATGAAACCCTGCTGTACTCGGTGATCGACAATCTGATCTCGAATGCCATCAAATACAGCCCCGAGACGCCGCTTGTGCGGATCTCCTGCGGCGCCCGGGACGGACTGGCATCCATCTCGGTGACCGATAATGGCGTCGGTATTCCGCCCGACGAGGTCGAGCGCATCGGCACCCGGTATTTCCGGGCCAGCACCTCGACCGGGATCGCGGGGACCGGGATCGGGCTCAATCTTGTGCGCTCAGTCATCACGTTGCATGGCGGGAAGATGTCGCTGACCAGCGAGCTGGGCGTGGGATCGACCTTCACGGTGCACCTTCCGCTGAGCACGCCGCCGCAGCACGCTGAGAATTCCGTGCTCACAGGCCAGAGCGATGGGGAGGCGGGCCCGCTGACCTGTCTTGCCTACCTCAGCAAGGTCTCGCGGCAGATGGAGCCGGGAGAGATGGATGTCCTGCTCCACCGAGCAGAGGCGAACAACCAGCGTCTGGGGATCACCGGATGCGTTGTCTTCCACGACCAGCACTTCCTTCAGATCATGGAGGGAGAGGTCAGCAAGGTCAAAGCACTGCTGGCGAGGATCAAGGAAGATGACCGGCATCAGGATCTGAAACTGCTGTTTGAAATGTGCGCGTCACAGCGCAGGTTCGTGAGTATGCCGATGCGCTTTCTAACACTTCCCGATTTGATGACCCGCGATCCAAAGCTGTTCGAGACCCTCGGTAATGCGGTCGAAATGGTGGGGGCGCGGTCGATTGCCGAGGCGATCAGGTTGGTCGGTGAACAGGGCGTGGAACAGCCACGGGTCGCGTGAGCGGCGGATCACCTCTCGCCAGGCATCCGGCCGACCGAACTTAACAATTTTCGGCGGCCTGCCGGGTCATCTGCGCCAACATTTCAGCCAGCGCGAGGTCGATCTGGCCCCGTAAAGCCTGAGTGGGCTGCTGATCCGCACCCTGTTGCGGCGCAAGGGCCTGCATCATTCCCTCCAGCCGCCCGAACTGATTGCGGTATCGGGTCAGGAGGCTGCGCATGTCCTTGCGCAAAGCAAGCAGATCGCCCAGCACGCGCTCGACTTCCGGGTTGTCTTCTGCACTGCCTGCGGCGGGCGCGCCGGGGGCCTGATCGAGATGGCGCGCCAGTTCCGATTGCCGGGCCTCGATCCCGTCCAGCCGGGTCGACACAGGTAACAGCACCTCTTCCAGTTTTTGCGAGAGCGCCTCGCTGATCGCCTGGACCAGATCGGGGGCGTCTCCCTCGAGCGCGCCGAGCCGCCCCGCCTGGGCTTCCAATTTGGAGCACTGGCTGTCGAGACGGCGCAGCAAGGTCTGCATCGCGAGCGAGGTTCGCTGCAGCTCTTCATGTGTTTCGAGCACATCTGGTGTGTCCTGCGCCGCGGTTTGCTGCAGCTCTGACAGGTTGGCGACCGCCAGGGCCATCGCGTCCTGTTTTGCGGTCTGCGCCGCCTCGGCGGCGGTGATCTGCTCGGCGATGGCGGCGATCTGGGCAGCCAGCGCCTCGGCCGTGTCGGTCTGTGCGCCGATCGTCCCGATCCGCGCCTCCAGCGCATCGCTTTGGCCGTCGAGCCGCTGCAGGAGGTTCTGCAAGGCGACAGACAGGCTGAGGAGCCCGGCGCGTTCCTCGGCGATATCAGGCGGGGTTTGCGGGGCCGGGGCAGGTCGCGCCGCAAGCCGCGTCATCAATTCCTGGAGTTTTTCGAGCGCGGTCGAGAGATCCGCATGTCGTCCTGATTGGTGCGCCTCGAATTGCGTGAGCTGCTCGGCGATCTCGGGCATCTCCCGCCACGGGGGCGCTTCCTCGATCGCCGCGCTGATCCCCTGGGCCGTGAGTGCCGCGGCGCGGATCGCATAGCCGGCATCGATCACGGCCCGCTGCTCCGGGTCAGGATCGGACGCCGTGCCCTGTCCGCTCAGAAGGGCGATGGCGCACCCCTCGACACCGCTCGCGATGGCCGGTGCATCGACTGCAACAGACCGGACCTCCAGCGCGTCGGGCCCCACATCGAGGTCTTCCAGGGCGGTCACGATCTGTTCGTGGATTGCCTCTTCCCGAGACGGGGGGTCTGTTTCTGCCACGCGGCAGGCGTAATGCCAGGCTGCGAGGCGGAAGACCGGCCCTTCGGCGATGGTGCAAAGGGCGTTGAGCAGGTTTTCTTCGGTGATCGTCGGTGCCTCGACAGTCAGGCTGACGGCGTGGGTGACCGCTCCGGCGGAGGCGAGCTGGGCCAGCATTTCCTCCCGCCGATCGGCCACCGCATCGAACCCGGGCGCTGGGTCATCGGTCGACGCGGGTGTGTCGGCGGGCACCTCCGAACTCTCTGGCGCCGCCTCCGACGTCGCGTCCGGGCGCTCCGCTTCGATCTGATCGGGACCCGCTTCGACGGCATCAGCGGCATCGACGGCATCGGCAGTTTCTTCCGTCGCCAAGTTGCCGGATGAATGGTTCATGTCGCGCCTCCTGTGATCACTGAGCGGCCTCGACACCATCGAGGATTTGTCGGTTGGCCGCGCCAATAGCGCAGGTCGCCGCCCGGGCCTGCCCGGTAGTCTCGTGGCGCGCATCTCGAACTGAAACAGGGGTTTCGAGACCCGGCATCATTGCGCCAGGCAACCCAAGATCCTGCATGACGCTCTCCAATTCTTGGATGAAACGATGATGCGCAAGGTGTCGGGCAAAGATTATCGGAGGTTTAATGAGATCGATAAATCTTGATCTGTGTTGTCCCGGTTCCTCTTGCGCTTACGCGCGACGCCGACGTTTTTACCAACATTGTCAACGAAGTCTTCATTTTAACCATTCCGAAACGCTCCGCGCGCACGGTAGAGGTCTCCGTTTTCATACAGGCGCCCCATGTCCGGCCTGATCGACTTTATGATGCTTGCGGCGACGTTGATCACAGCCCTGTGCTGCGGTGCGTTTGCCTGGCAAATGTCGCGCGCCATGGCGATCTTCGAGGATGCCAAGGGCTTCGACGATACCTTGCGCGCCATGTCGAAGGCGGTGGAGCGATTGCATCGCGATGTCGGGCAGATCAGCGATCAGCTCCATACCGTGACCGTCGAGGCGGCGCTGCAGGACGATCATGAAGCCCTGCACCAACGGTTTCTGGAACTGAAGGTGCAGGTCAAAACCGGCCATGAAGAGATCGCGGGAGACCTCTCGCGCCTCGCGGAGAAGGTCGCAGAGACCAGTGAGGCCGCGCAGGCGGACGCCGTGGGCGAGGAGATTGCACAGCTTTCGGCGGTTGTCGAACTGCTCGAGGACCGGATGCGGGACCTGTCGGACCAGACCCGCCCGCTGATCGAGGCCGACCCGGTGGCGCATCTCGCCACGCTGGAGGAGCGTGTGACGGAAGTCTCTGCACGCCCCGTCGTCGATCTCGCGGCGCTACAGGCCGATTTCGATGAGGTCGTCACGCGCGTCGATGCGCTTGAGCCTGCGGATGGCGACAGCGAGGCTCCCGGCGCGGAGGCGGTCGAGGCCGCCGCCGCATCGGCTGATTCACGGCTGGATGACCTGACCGCGACGACTGAAACACAGCGAAAGGCTTTGGAGGATCTCGCCGCGTCCACAACCCTCACGCTGGAGAAGATCGGCCGGTTGGCCGACCGGCTCGACGCCTTGGAAGCGGGGCGGGATACACAGCCCCGCAGGACTGCGCCAGCGGGACACGGCCCCGAACAGTTCCAAGACAGCGCGATCGACTCAGAGGCCCAATCCGAGAGCAGGCCTAACGATGACCAGACCCAGGCAGCAATGCCTGAGAGGGCCAAGGCTGTACCGATGCTTGACGAAACCCCCGCGTCACGAGGTGGTCAGATATCGGGTCTGGCGGGTATCCCAGCGGAGATCCTCGACAGTGACGACGTCGTGGTCATCGTGCAGAACGCAGCGGATCCGCTCTCTGCCGTTCAGCATGGGGACTAGGGCATGATGCCAGAAACAGATAGGAACTCGGAGATAGAAAATGCGTCTCCAAAGTCAGGTCGCGCTAGTCCGCGTCTGGCACTCATGGGCAGAACAACCAGTCTCTTCGCCACTTGCGGGTGTGCTATGTGAACACATACAGTTTTGTCAGAATTCAAGATTTCAGAAGTTGATAACGCGTCGATGCTAGGCCTTTTCAGCATTCGATGGTTAAGCGCAAAAAGTCATGAGGCAGAGACATGCCACGAGTCGCCCTCGTTGAAGATGAAGCGGATCTGCGCGAACTCATCCAGGAAGAGCTTGAAGATGCGGGGTTTCAGGTCGAAACCGCCGCGGATGGCATTGAGGGGGTGGATCTGATCTCGCGCACCCTGCCTGACCTGATCCTCTCAGATATTAACATGCCCGGCATGAACGGCTTTCAGATGCGGCGCAAGCTGCAGGAGGTCGATGAGCGGTTCGCCCAGACCCCCTTCATATTTATCTCGGCCTTTGCCGACCAGACCGACATCGCCGATGGGCTTGTCGTCGGGGCGGATCATTACATCACCAAGCCGATCGATTTTGATGCTTTGCTTGCTTGGGCGCGCAAGCTGACACGCTGAGCCTGCGCCGCCAAACCCCACACGCCTGACAATCCACCGGCCCTCCCGAGGCGCATACCCGGCGGTCGTCATCCGTATTCCGGACAGATCAAGAATTGTCTTTCCCGGCATTTGCGGCTCACAGTTCGGCATGGCCGCGACGGAGGACTGCCCCATGCCCGATCCACACTATGCCCAAAGCCCCGAGGAGTTGCTGAGCCCGGAACAACTCGGCCATCTGTCGGGCCTCGAGTTCCTCCGCGGAATAGTCGAGGGCCGATACCCCGCGCCGCCCATCGCCGAAACCCTGAATTTCCGGATGATCGAGGCGGTCGAAGGCCGGGTCGTGTTCGAAGGCCTCCCGCAATTCGCCCATTACAACCCGATCGGCAGTGTCCATGGCGGCTGGTTCGGAACGCTGATGGACAGTTGCATGGCCTGCGCCGTGCAAAGCACCCTGCCGGCCGGCAGCGGCTATACGACCCTTGAATTCAAGATCAACATTCTGCGCCCGGCCTTCACCTCCACCGGTCCACTGCGAGCGATTGGTGAAAGTATTCATACCGGGCGCCGTACGGCGACGTCGCAGGGTCGCCTGGAAGACGCCGGTGGAAAGATCTACGCCACCGGCACGACGACCTGTCTGGTGATGCAGTTGGGGGCGTGAGGCTCAGGGCTGGATCGGCGTGTATTTCGCCCCTTCCAGGCTGGCCCCGGCCAGCAGCCCTTGCTGGCTGAAGACAACGGCGACCACGGGGTTCTGGACATTGGTGGTATTCGCCTCGGCCTTGATCCCAGTATCGATCAGGGTCACCTCGGCATCGGCGCCAGCCTCCCATCCTTGACGCCGGCGGAATGTCGCCAGAGCATCCGGCGTCAGAAAGAAGATCGCGTGGGCCGTCTTCTGCGCCCCGGCCTGCCAGCCGACCGAGCCTGACGAGAAGGAATAGTAGTCGGCTGTCGTGCGATAGCCTGTGCCTGGCAGGCGCAGCGCGCCCTCGCCATAGGCCGCGCCGACCACGAACCCTGCCTTGATGACCCCCGGCATCACCAGCACGCCCTCCGCCTGGTTCGCGAGCGTTCGGGTGAAGGGCAGGCGGGCATACATGTCCGCCATCGCCGCATCGACCCTCGAATCGATCGCCCCCGGCGAATTGGCGGGAGCGCCGCCCTGGCAGGCGGAGAGCGCCGTCGCGGCCAAGCCGAGTGTTACGAAGCGGCGGGTTTGGATCATCTGTGCCTCCTGATTATTCCGGTCGTGTTTCCTGTCTGCGGGGTTCAACGGCCCGCCCCGCGCATTCCGCCTGCGCCTGTGCATTCGTGATTGCCGTGCGTCGCCGCGGCGTGTCAGGGCATACGGTCGAAACCGGCTGCGAGATCAGCGATCAGATCGTCGGGATCTTCCAAACCCACGTGAATCCGCAGCGTTTGGCCCTGTGGCCGTCCCGGTTTCGGCCAGGACGTGGCTGAGCGGCGGGTCTCGGGCCGTACCGGGATCAGCAGACTCTCGAACCCGCCCCAGGAGAAGCCCATTCCGAAGAACTCGGAATGATCCAGGATGGCCCGTAAGGCGTCGTCCGAGGATTTCTGCTCGGTCAGTGTGAAGCCGAACAGCGAGGATGCGCCGATGAAGTCTCGCTTCCAGAGCGCATGGCCCGGATCATGGGCCATCGCCGGGTGAAGCACCTCGGCCACTTCGGGGCGGCCCATCAACCATTCGGCCACTTTCAGCCCATTTTGCCAGTGCCGTTCGAGCCGGACATCCAGGGTGCGGATGCCGCGCGCTGCCAGGAAAGTATCGTCCGGCGATCCGCACAGCCCCAACTCGGCCCAGCCCTGGCGCAGGGCGGGATAGGCTGCCTCGGTCGTGGTCACCGTACCCATCAGCAGGTCGGAATGCCCGGCGATGTATTTCGTCGCCGCTTGAATCGAGATATCGACACCATGCTCGAAGGGCTTGAAATAGAGCGGGCTGGCCCAGGTATTGTCCATCATCACGAGGGCGCCGGCCTTATGCGCCTCCTCGGCAATCGCGGGGATGTCCTGCACCTCGAAGGTCCAGGAGCCCGGGCTCTCGGTGAAAACAACTTTGGTGTTGGGGCGGATCAGATCGCGAATGCCGCCGCCTATCAGCGGGTCGTAATACGTGGTCTCGACCCCCAACCTCCGCAGCGTTCCGTCGCAGAAGCTGCGCGTCGGGCCATAGACATTGTCGAGCATAAGCAGATGGTCGCCTGCCCCCAGATAGCAAAGCAGCGGCATGGTGCAGGCCTGCAGCCCCGAATTGCACAGCCGGGTCCGGAACCCGCCCTCGAGCTGCGCCACGGCGTCTTCGAACCCGCGGGTGCCGGGGGTCGCATGGATCCCATAAATCCCCATCTCGCCCGGCGGGACGATCCGGCTGTCTCGCAGCGCATCAAGCGTGGGGAAGACAACGGTCGAGCAGTGATAGACCGGGCGGTTGACGATGCCGTCCTGTTCAGCGGGGGTGCGGCCGCTGGTGACGGCGCGCGTGGCGTCTTTCATGCAATCCTCATGCAGGCTGGACAATCTGTGTCGAAGAGCGCGAGCCTAACTGCCGCGGGGCTGCGGTCAAGGTCACGCTTTTCCACCCCGAACCGATTCGGTGCCAATGCGTGCGCAGCGCCCGCGCTTTCCGGAAACGCTTCAAATACGCGCAGTAATCCACCGATCCTGCCGCAATTTGCGAAAATTTCAGCCATCGTTTGCTGTGATGCGCACTATCACCGTCAGTTGGGTCAGCAGGGCTTTCCTAAATCCCGGCTCAAGCCGGCATCTTGGTCTTGTGCGCTGCGAAGGAAAGGAGTTTCATGGAGTGGAGGGCGGTGCCATCCCGCCATGCTTGACGCACGCAGAGGAGTTTGCATGGTCACGGGCGGGGATAGCCCCAAAACTTCAATCAGCCTCGGGCAGGGAGCCCGGCCGTGCCGAAGACGCACGGGCAACAGGTAAAAGAGGTACAACATGAAAACTTCCGTATTCCTTGGCACGCTGGCGGGCGCCGGTCTGGCCGCCTCGCTGGCGACCGCTGCGACGCTTGACGATGTCAAAGCCGCGGGCGAGCTGAAATGTGGTGTGTCGACCGGCCTGGTCGGCTTCGCTGCGCCGAACGCCGCGGGTGAGTGGGAAGGCTTTGACGTCTCGGTTTGCCGTGCCGTTGCAGCCGCCGTTCTGGGCGACGCTTCGAAAGTCAAATTCGTGCCGACCACCGGCAAGACCCGCTTCACCGCGCTGGCGTCGGGCGAAGTCGACATGCTGGCCCGGAACACAACCTGGACCTTCAGCCGCGATGTCGACCTGAAGTTCGAATTCGTCGGCGTCAACTACTATGACGGCCAGGGCTTCATGGTTCCGAAAGAGCTGGGCGTGAGCTCGGCCAAGGAGCTGGACGGTGCCACCGTCTGCATCCAGACCGGCACCACCACCGAGCTGAACCTGGCCGATTACTTCCGCGCCAACAACATCAGCTACGAGCCGGTTCCGATCGAGACGAACGCAGAGGCACAGCAGAAATACCTGGCCAATGCCTGCGACGTCTACACCACCGACGCTTCGGGCCTGGCCGCGACCCGTGCGACCTTCGAGAACCCGGCTGATCACGTCGTCCTGCCCGAGATCGTCTCGAAAGAGCCGCTCGGCCCGCTGGTGCGCCACGGCGACAACGAATGGGCTGACATCGTCCGCTGGACGCTCAATGCCCTGATCACCGCCGAGGAGCTCGGCGTGACCTCGGCTAATGTCGACGAGATGGCGGCTGGCACCAACAACCCCGAGATCAACCGTCTCCTGGGCACCGAAGGTGACCTGGGCGCGATGCTGGGCCTCGACAAAGAGTGGGCCATGCGCGCGGTCAAAACCCAAGGCAACTATGCCGAGATCTTCGACGCCAATATCGGCCCGTCGACCGCGATCGGCCTGGCACGGGGTCTGAACGCCTCGTACCGCAACGGCGGCATCCTGTACTCGCCGCCGTTCCGTTAATTCGGGGAAACGTATCGGGG
>JBCBIS010000157.1:5506-10237 GCA_038524325.1 Pseudomonadota bacterium | reverse complement strand
CTTTCCTGCGGGCTGCCAACTTCCGCCTTGAAGCCGAGCACCTGTGCGCGGTATTTGCACATGGCGCAATTCATCGCGTTCTGACCTTCGAGGATCTCGGTCACGCGTTCGGCAAAGGTGGCGAGCACTTGCGGATGGTCGTTGAGATAGCCGGCCTTGACGAACTGGATCTCCTGGTGCTGCGCCGCGACCATGTCGGTGAAGCCATAGATCCGGTGGATCAGGATACCGGTGAAGAGGAAATAGGGGAACACCACGATGCGTTTGAAGCCCAGCATGGCGGCGCGTTCGAGACAGGGTTCGACCAGCGGGAAGGTCACGCCGGAATAGCCGGTCTCGGCCCAGCCAAAGCCCATCCCCTCCCACAGCAGGCGGGTGATCTTGGTGACGTTCGAATTGGCATCGGGGTCCGAGGCGCCGCGTCCGATCACGACCAGGCAGGTTTCGTTCAGCGGGATCTCGCCCAGTTCGGCATTGGCCTTGTCAACCGCGGCGCGCACGCGTGCGCCCGCTGCGGCCACCATCTTTGGGTCGACGCCCAATTCCCGACCGTACTGGACCTTGATGCCATGTTTGGCCGCATAGGTGTTCAGCACGGTGGGGATGTCGTTCTTGGCATGCATCGCGGCGAAGAGCATGCCGGGCACCGCGAGAATATGGTCGCAGCCTTTCTCCCGCAGCGCGTCCAGACCGTCGCGGATCACCGGATTGGCGAATTCGAGGTAACCGTAATCCACCGGCCAGTCGGGCGGCAGATAGGCGGGGAGTTTCTCGGCCAGCACCGCAAACTCGTCCACGGCGGCCTGGCTGCGTGAGCCATGGCCGCAGATCATCACGCCGATGCGGCTCATGCCTTGGCGTCCTCGTCCAGGTCCTGCGGCGCTTCGTCTTCCCCTGCCGCGTCGTTTTTGCCACGGGTCCCGGCGAGCCAGCCCGCCAGCAGACCAGCCGCTGCCAGGGCGCCCAGGCTGATCCAATGGCCATGCCCCGCCAGATCGGCGATATGCCCCGGATGGGCCGCGGCCGGACCTGCCGTCGTCAGAACTGCGGCGATGCCAGCAAGGAGTGGTTGGCGCATGTCTCCGTCCCCATCGTTCAATGGCTGATGCACGCGGGCGGTGTGCTCCACCCGGTCGAACAGGCCCGGCACCTTGGCCCCCGAATTGGGTCGGCCGCCCGCCGGCTCCGCTCGGCCCCGGACCATCCGGGGCGCGCTGTTCGTCGCGTCCGAGACGCGCTGGTCGACGCGTCCGAGACGCGCTCGTGATTGCTCCTTGCATACGGGCGCGCTATGTCGCCTTCAAACGAAAAATCGCCTCTTGGGACAACGCGGGCGACATTCGCCGCCAGCACCCTGGTCCCAGAGAAGGAGCCGCAATGCCCACCACCACCATCACCATCTGCGACACCTGCCGTTTCAGCGAGGCGGAGAAGATCGGGCCGGACGGTCTGACCGGCGGCGAGATGCTGGCGGAGCAGGTCGAGCGGCTGGCGGAGGCGCGGCCCGAGCTGGAGGTGCGTCGGGTCTCCTGCCTTATGGGCTGCGAGCGGCATTGCAACATGGCGGTCTCGGCCCCGGGCAAGCTGACCTATGTGCTGGGGCGGTTTTCGCCGGAGGTGGCGAGCGCCGAGGCGATCATCGCCTATTCCGAACTGCACCGCGGCAGCGAGATGGGCCGGGTGCCCTTCAAGCAATGGCCGGACGGGGTGAAGGGCCATTTCATCGCCCGCATCCCGCCGGTCTGACCGCGGATGCTGCCAGAGTACACGATACCGCCAACCCTGCCTGGCCTCGCCCATCGGGTGCAGGATGCGATCGACGCCAAGACCAAGCCGCAGGGCAGCCTGGGCGTGATCGAGCAATTGGCCCTGAGGATGGCACTGGCTCAGGGGGTCGAGACACCGGGCGCCGATGGGTGCCTGCTGCTCTTCGCCGGAGATCACGGGCTGGTGGCCGAGGGCGTGTCGGCCTGGCCCTCCGACGTGACCGCGCAGATGGTGCAGAACTTTCTGACCGGCGGGGCGGCGGCGAATGTCTTTGCCCGGGCCAACGGCTGCCGGTTCGTGGTCGCCGATGCCGGGGTGGCGGGCGCGCTGCCCGACCATCCGGACCTCCGCCGCGCCGGCATCCGCCCCGGCACCCGCAATGCGCTGCGGGAAGATGCCTTGACCGATGCAGAAGTGAGCCAAGCCCTGACTTTCGGCGCAACGCTGGCGCGCGAGGCTGCGGCTGCGGGCGCCAAGGTGATCCTGCTGGGGGAGATGGGGATCGGCAACACCTCGTCGGCCGCGCTCCTGACCCATGCCGTGGCCGATGTGCCGCTCGACCGGCTGGTCGGGCCCGGCGCGGGGCTCGATCCGATGGCGCTCGAGAACAAGCGCCAGGTGCTTGAACGCTGCGCCCGCCGCCGCCCGGGCCCGATGCCCGCCGAGGCGGCGCTGGCCGCGTTTGGCGGGCTTGAGATCGCCGCGATGGCCGGGGCGGCGATCGGCGCCGCCTCGGCCCGGGCGGTCCTGCTGGTCGACGGGTTCATCGCCACGGCGGCGGCCCTGATGGCGGCGACCGCCCGGCCCGAGTGCTGGCCGCATCTGATCTTTGCGCATAAGGGGCAGGAGCCGGGCCACGCGGTCCTGCTCGAGAAACTCCGCGCCCGTCCGCTGCTCGAGCTCGACCTGAGGCTGGGCGAGGGCACCGGCGCGCTGCTCGCCCTGCCCCTGCTCGACGCGGCGGCCCGGATGCTCGCCGAGATGGCTACGTTTGAGAGCGCCGGCATCTCGGGCAAAGGGTGAGCCATGACCCGCGCCGACAGCCAGGGGGTGCTGTTTCTCTCGGCGGTGCAATTCCTGACCCGGCTGCCGGTGCCGGAGCATCCCTGGTCGCCCGGTCAACTCGCCCGGGCCAGCCGCTATTTCCCATTGGTCGGCGCCCTGGTCGGGGGGCTGAGCGCCCTGGTCTGGCTCGGCGCTTCGGCCTTGCTGCCCGCCCCGCTCGCCGCAGGTCTGACGCTGGCCGCATCGATCGCGCTGACCGGGGCGTTGCACGAGGACGGTTTGGCCGACACCGTCGATGCTCTGGGCGGCCATGCAGCGCGCGACCGGGCATTGGAGATCATGCGCGACAGCCGGATCGGAACCTATGGTGCGCTGGCGCTGATCCTCTCGGTTGGCTTGCGCTGGGCAGCCCTTGCAGCCCTTGCGCCGCTCGCAGGGGCCGCGGCCCTGATCACGGCGGCGACGCTGGGCCGGGCGGCGATGGTGCCGGTGAGCCGCCTTCTGCCTTACGCCCGTGGCGAAGGCGCCGGGCAGCAAATCGCGCCGGGACCAAACGGATTGGATCTCGCCATTGCCCTGGCCACCGCCCTCGTAGCGCTTGGCCTTCTGCTGCTGGTCGCGGTGCCCCCGAGCGGGCTGCTGATCCTCGTCACGGTCAGTCCCCTGGCCGCCGCCTTGCCGTTTCGGGCCGCCGCCCGGCGGCTTGGCGGCTATACCGGAGATGTCCTTGGCGCCATCGGTCAAGCGGTCGAGATCGCGGTTCTCGTCACGGTCGCCGGGCTGCTCGCGGGGCCATCATGATCTTTCTGCGCCACCCGAAACCCCGTATCGCACCCGGCATCTGCTATGGCCGCCTGGATGTCGGACTGACCGAGAGCGCGGCCGCCGAGATTGCCGGCGCCGTGAAGCGGCTGCCCCCGGTGGCGCATCTCGTGACCTCGCCAGCCCAACGCTGCACGCGCCTCGCCGAGGCCATCGCCACCGCCCATGGGGTCGAGGCGATCCCCCTTGCCGCCCTGGCGGAGCTCGATTTCGGCACCTGGGAGGGAGAGCCCTGGGACAGCATCTCCCGGACCGAAAGCGACCTCTGGGCGGCCGATCCCTGGCATATCGCTCCCCCGGGGGGCGAGACCTTCGCCCAGCTTCACGCCAGGGTCAGCGAGACGCTCGCCGCGTTGCCCGCCCAGGCGGTGATCGTCACCCATGCCGGAGTGATCCGGGCCGCGCGGATGATCCTGACCGGGGCGCGCTTCGACCATGTCTTCGCCGAGAAAATCCCTTATGCCAGCCCGATCGTCCTCCAGCAGAGGGGGACCTGATGGCTCGGGTCACCTTCCTTCTCGGCGGAGCGCGGTCCGGCAAATCCGCCCGGGCCCTGGCGCTCGCCCCCGCCCCCCATGTCTTCATCGCCACCGGGGAGGCGCTCGACGCGGAAATGGCCGACCGGATCGCCCGGCACAAGGCCGAGCGCGGCGCCACCTGGGCCCTGATCGAGGCCCCGCTCGACCTGCCGGGCGCGCTTGCCCAGGCGGCCGGGCCCGACATGCATGTGGTGATCGACTGCCTCACCCTCTGGCTCTCGAACTTGATGCATCACGCGCACCCGATCGGCCCGGCGACCGAGGGCCTGCTCGCCGCGCTCGACCGAGCCCCCGGCCATATCCTGCTCGTCTCCAATGAACTCGGCCTCGGCCTCAGCCCGATGGAGCCGCTCTCGCGCCGCTTCCGCGATGCCCAGGGCCGGCTCAACCAGGCCATTGCCGCCCGGGCGGACCGGGTGGAATTCATCGCCGCGGGGCTGCCCATGGTCCTGAAAGGCAGCCCAGCGTGACCCGGCGCCCGACCCCCATACCGGACCGGACTCCCTCCCCTTGGGGAGGGCGGGGGAGGGGGACGAGCGGCTCCGGAGGAGACGCGCAACAAAAGCCGTGTGAGCGCGCCTGCGCGAACGCATTCTAC
>JBCBIS010000157.1:0-5406 GCA_038524325.1 Pseudomonadota bacterium | reverse complement strand
CTCGCGCCCTACCTCGCGCCCTACCTCGCGCCCTACCTCGCGCCCTACCTCGCGCCCTACCTCGCGCCCTACCTCGCGCCCTACCTCGCCCCGGCACCAAGATCGCCGCGAGAGGCGGGCCGATGACCCGCACCCTCATGCTCCAGGGCACCGGATCGAATGTCGGCAAATCCATGCTGACCGCCGGGCTCTGCCGCGCCTTCACCCGCCGCGGCCTCGCGATCCGGCCGTTCAAGCCGCAAAACATGTCGAACAATGCCGCCGTCACCGCCGATGGCGGCGAGATCGGCCGCGCCCAGGCGCTCCAGGCCCGGGCCTGCCGGGTCGAGACCAGCGTCCATATGAACCCCGTCCTGCTCAAACCGGAAACCGAGCGCGGTGCGCAGGTCATCCTGCAGGGTCAGCGCCTGACCCATGCCACCGCGCGCGATTACAAACATCTCAAACCGACCCTTCTGGCCGGCGTGCTCGACAGCTATCGCCGCACGGCCGCCGCGGCGGATCTCGTGCTGATCGAGGGCGCCGGCTCGCCGGCCGAGGTCAATCTCCGCGCCGGCGACATTGCCAATATGGGGTTTGCCGAAGCCGCCGAGGTTCCCGTCTGTCTCGTCGGCGATATCGACCGCGGCGGCGTCATCGCCCAGATCGTCGGGACCAAAGCGGTTCTGCCGCCGCTGGACGCCGCGCGGATCAAGGGCTTTCTGATCAACAAGTTCCGCGGCGACCCCAGCCTGTTCGACGATGGCTATGCGCTGATCGCCCGGCACACCGGCTGGCCCGGCTTCGGCGTCCTGCCCTGGTTTGCCGAGGCGCATCGCCTGCCGGCCGAGGATGCCGCCGATCTCCGGCTCGCACCCGACCGGGACGGGGCGGGCCTGACCATCGTTATCCCGCGCCTGTCGCGCATCGCCAATTTCGACGATTTCGATCCGCTCCTGCTCGAGCCTGGGGTCCGGGTCGAGATGGTCTCGCCCGGCCGTCCCCTGCCGCTGGCCGATCTGGTGATCCTGCCGGGCTCGAAATCCACCCGCGGAGATCTTGCTTTCCTGCGCGACCAGGGCTGGGATATCGACCTCGCCGCCCATCACCGCCGGGGTGGACGGATCCTCGGGATCTGCGGCGGCTACCAGATGCTGGGCCGGACGATCGCCGATCCGGAGGGGATCGAGGGCCCGCCCGGCACCTCCCCCGGACTTGGCCTGCTCGATGTCGAGACGGTCATGCACCCGAAGAAACATCTCACCCGGGTCCGCGGCACCGACCGGAGCGGCACGCCGCTTTCCGGCTATGAGATCCATATCGGCGAGACCGATGGCCCCGATTGCGCCCGCGCCCCCTATCTGATCGGTGGACGTGCCGAGGGGGCGGCCAGCCCCGATGGCCGCGTCACCGGGGCCTATCTGCACGGGCTGTTCACCTCCGACCCTTATCGCCGGGCGTTTCTGGAGCATCTGGGCGCGCCGGTTTCGGATCTCGCCTATGAGGCCGAGGTCGACGCGGTGCTCGACCGGTTGGCCGCGCATCTCGAGGCGCATCTCGACCTCGATGGCCTGCTCGCGCTGGCCGATTCCGTGCCGGAGGTCTGAGACCGCGATGCGACCCAACCCGTTTTTCGAAGGCAGCGGCGCGGATCAGCCCCGGCTGGCCGCCGGATTGATGCTGGCTGCCCTGATGACCCTGGCGTTGCAGGACGCGCTGGTGCGGATCGCGGCGCCTGAGACCTCGATCTGGCTGTTCCAGCTGATCCGATCGAGCGGTAACCTGGTCCTGATCCTACTCCTCGCCCGGCTGATCTGGGGCGGGCTGCCGCAGCGGCCAAAGCGGCTCTGGGCCGTGGCCGCCCGGTCGTTCTGCCTGGTCGCCGCGATGATCTGCTTTTTCGGCGGCGTGCAGTATCTGACGCTGCCCGAGATGGCGGCCGGGCTCTATACCTTCCCGATCTTCGTCACCCTGCTCTCGGCCCTGATCCTGCGCGAGCCGGTGGGGCCCCGCCGGATCGCGGCGGTCGCGGTCGGGGCGGCGGGAGCGGTGTTGATCCTGCAGCCGGGTGCTGCGGATTTCTCGCCGATCAAACTGCTGCCGGTTCTGGCCGGCATCGGCTACGCCGGGGTCGTCATCCTGACCCGCCGCTGGTGCCGCGAGGAAAGCCCGGTGACCCTGGCCCTAGGGGTCGCGTTGGCGCTGGGGGGAACCGGGCTTGTCGGGACGGTCGGGCTGACCCTGGCCCCATTGCCCGAGGCGACCCGGGCCGCGCTGCCCTATCTCGCCACTGGCTGGGTCGCGCCCACGGCCGCGCTGATCGCCCTGGCGCTGATCTGTTCGGTGCTGAACCTCGCGTCCAATATCGCGCTGGCCAAAGCCTATCAGAGCGCCGAGTCGAGTTGGCTCGCGCCCTTCGACTACAGCTATCTGATCTTTGCGACCTTCTGGGGCTGGGCGATTTTCGGCGATTTGCCCGATGGCTGGATGCTGCTGGGCATGGCGCTGATCGCTGGGGCCGGGATCTTCACCGCCCTGCGCGAAGCCCGGGTCAGAGCGCATCCTCCGCCGCCCTGAGGAAGATCGCCGCGTTCTCGGCCAGTGACGGGCCGAGATAACCGCCCTCCTGCACCAGAACGGTCGGCAGGCCCATCGACATCAGCCGGCGCGCCGCCTGGGCAAAGCCCGCGCCCGAGAACCGGACCTCGGACAAGGGATCATCCGCGGCCATGTCGAAGCCCAGCGAGACGACCAGCGCCTCGGCGCCGAACGCTTCGGCCTCGCGGATCATCAGGCCGATGCCGGTCATGATCACCTGGTCGCTGGCATCGGGCCCGAGACAGACATTCAGGTGGCACCCCGCGCCCTCGCCGGCCCCGGTCTCGTCGGCATAGCCCGCGAAAAACGGCGGATAGGCCGCCGGGTCGCGATGGATCGAGGCCACGAAGATATCGCCCCGCTCGTAGAGGATATCCTGCGTCCCCTGACCGGCATGGGTGTCGATGTCAAGGATCGCGACCTTGCGATAGGCTTGGCGCAGATGCTGGGCGGCGATGGCTGCGTTGTTGAAAAAGCAGAACCCGTTCGAGGCATCGCGATAGGCATGATGGCCCGGCGGGCGGCACAGCGCATAGACACAGCGCGCCCCCGCGATCACCCGCTCGGCCCCGTCGATGGCGGTCTGGGCCGACCAATACGCGGCCTCCCACGACCCTTCGGTGACCGGACATGCGGTGTCGGTCGAGTAATAGCCCAGCTTGCCGACGATCCCCTGTGGCGGGCGCGAGAGACGGCGCGAGGTGTGATAGTTCGGCACGGCGGGACCGGGGGCTGGGATCGCCGCCTCCCACTCCGCCCGGGCGGTGCGGTGGAAGGCGACATAATCGGGATCGTGGACCTTCTCGATCGGGGCCGGGCCATGATCCGCCGGGGCGGTCAGAACATGCCCTTCGGTCAGCAGCCTGTCGCGGATCAGGATCGCGCGCTCGGGCTGTTCGGGATGGTCGATGAAGCTGCCCTGGCGGAAATACCGCTCGGGCCGATGGCGGAGCTGGCGGTCGTCAAAGATCATCTGCATGGCGGTCCTCGCATCATCGGGCCGCGCGAGGAGACTGCGCCTTTTGATCCCGGTCAAGGCGGCGTGAGCGCCCGGTTGCAACAAAGCCCTTGCGGATCGCGTGGGGGAGGCTTACCTGCGCGCATAATTTCCCGTGGAATTTGCGGGTTTCCTGAAAAACACACTCAGTTTTCGTGAATGAAAAACGGGTGACCTGGGGCCGAGAGGATGCCATTGATGACCGCCATGACCGAGACCGCTTCCACCCGTGCCGCCCAACCCGCCGCCGCCTCGCCCGCGCTGCCCGATGCGCAGACCGTGACCGAGGTGCAGCATTACACCGACCGTCTGTTCCGTTTCCGAGTCACGCGCCCGCGCAGCCTGCGGTTCCGCTCGGGCGAGTTCGTGATGATCGGGCTGATGGGCGCGCCGGATGCGAACGGCAAACAGAAACCCTTGCTGAGGGCCTATTCCATCGCCTCGCCAAGCTGGGACGAGGAGTTGGAGTTCTACTCGATCAAGGTGCCGGACGGGCCGCTGACCTCGCGGCTGCAGAACATCCAGAAGGGCGACGAGATCATCCTGCGGCCAAAACCCGTGGGCACGCTGGTGCTGGACGCGCTGTTGCCGGGCAAGCGGCTGTGGATGATCGCGACGGGGACGGGCATCGCGCCTTTCGCCTCGCTGATCCGCGACCCGGAGACCTATGAGCGCTTTGACGAGGTCATCCTGACCCATACGTGCCGGCAGGTTGCCGAGCTCAAATACGGCGAGGAGCTGGAAGCGGCACTGATTGAGGACCCGCTGGTCGGCGAGGAAGCCCGGGGCAAGTTCCGCCGCTATGCCACGGTGACGCAGGAAGGCTATCCCCGGACCGGCCGGATCACCGCGCTGATCGAAAGCGGGAAACTGTTCGCGGATCTCGGTGTACCGGGCTTCGATCCGGCGGTGGACCGGGTGATGATCTGCGGCTCGATGGGGCTGAACAAGGACATGAAGGTGATCCTCGAGGCCGCGGGCCTGACCGAGGGAGCGAATTCCAAACCCGCCGAATATGTGGTGGAACGCGCCTTTGTGGATTGAGTTTTGGGGCGGCACAGGCTGCCCGATTGCGTATGCGAGAGGAATATGAAAGCCGTTCGCGTTTTTTCCGTGGGGATTCTGGTTCTGGCGGCAGCTGCCTGTACGACCGAAGTGCCCGCGCCGCTGACAGCGGCCGAGCGCACGACCTACAAGATCGAGAAGGTCGTCGTTACGGTGCCGGATGAGGCCGAGGTCTGGTGGGGGGCGGGCGACCGGGCGGTTGCGCGTTCGGCCGGGGTCGAAACTTCGGATGCCGAGAGCACCGAGACCTATATCGAGACCCCGGAGGGACGGGATGCGCTGCACAGCCTCGCAGCCCAGCGGATCGAGCGGAGTGTCGCGCCGCAGGTCGCGTTCGCTCTGGTCGGGCAAAAACCGGTGCAGCTTTCGATGGTGGTGGATCAGATCTTCGTGGCGTCGAGCGCGCAGCAGGTTTTGATTGGCGGCAACCATCTGCTCTGGGCCGGGGTGCAAGTGTTCGACCTGGAAACCGGCGAGGCGGTGACCAATCCGCAGCGGTTGTTTGCCTTTGGCGGTGGTGGCGGTGGCATTCTGGGCGCAGCGATCGATGCTGCCAGGGCCGCGCCGATCGATCGGCTTGGGTCTGAAATGGGGATCCAGACACGGAACTGGCTGCTGGCAACCGGCAGTTTCGAGGTGCCCTTCGCGGAGAGCCAGAACAAGCTGCCCTTCCCGATCCCCGGCCCGGAGGTCACGCCGCCTGCCGCGCCCGAGGCGGTTCCGTCGAGTTAGAGCAAAAAAGGATCTGACTGAACCGGTCAGATCCT
>JBCBIS010000156.1:0-10253 GCA_038524325.1 Pseudomonadota bacterium | reverse complement strand
CTTAGACTTAGGCCGGCGCAAGCCGGCCTCTTTTTTGCTTTCTCAGGGAACTGGATGGGTGCCGGACGGCAAGCTCACTCGGCGGCGAGGTTGCTCAATTCACCGGCGAGGCCGACCAGGTCGCCGATCACCTGACCGATCAGGCTACGTACTTCCTGAAAGCCCGCATTCGGCTCGATCCGTTTTTGGTCGAGATAGAGACCCCGGTCGATTTCGATCTGGATGGCGTGGCGGCCCTGCGAGGGCCGGCCATAGCGCTGCGTGATATACCCGCCGGCGAAGGGCGCGTTGCGCGCGACGGTGAAGCCCGCCCGCTCGAAGGCCCGTTTTGTCTCCGCGATGAAGGCACGCCCCGCCGAGGCGCCGAATCGGTCACCCAGCACGATCTCCGGCGTTGCGCCCATGACCCGCGGCGCCGCGCGGAGCGCTTCGGTAGGCATCGAGTGGCAGTCGAACAGCAGCGCTGCCCCGAACCGGTCGCGCGCGCGCAGCAGCAACGCCTCGAGATCGTCGTGATACGGCGTGTGGACCGCGCGGATGCGGGCCTTCGCCTCAGCCAGCGTCAGTTTTCCGTCATAGATCGCAGCACCTTCCGAGACGACACGCGGCACGACGCCCAATCCCGCCGCAATCCGCTGATTGAGGCCTCGCCCGCGGACGCCTTCAATCAAGGCTGGATCAAGCTCATCTGGCCCGCGATTCACGTCCAACCAAGCGCGCGGCGCCGTCGCCGCGATCAGGGGCGCGCCATGCGCGGGTGCGGCGTCGAACAAGACATCGACCAGCGCATCCTCCGACGCGCGCAACTGCAAAAGCGTGAGTCGAGAGCGGTCGACCAACGCGCTGGGATAGGCGCACCCGCTATGCGGCGATGAGAACACAGCATTGCTGTTGAGGGCGGCCGGTTCCGCCACCCGATGTGCGCGTTGTGCTTCCATACCGAAGTACATAGTTCGATTATAGGAAAGGGGCACCATCTTATTGAGCAAGAAAGTGCCGGTCGGTATTTCGCGCTTGCACGCCTATGCCCCGCGGATTATACGGGCGTCCCACCTCGGATGGGCGTGTAGCTCAGTGGGAGAGCACTACGTTGACATCGTAGGGGTCACTGGTTCAATCCCAGTCACGCCCACCATCCTCACCCAAACGCGCGATTATCCACTCCATGGAATGGAATGGTCTCGGAATGGGACGCGTTTGCTCGATTTAGTGTAAAATTACTCACACGCCTCTTTGACCTGTCGTGCTAGCTTGCCGCAACGGCAGGCCAAGCAGTGTGCGTCGCGTTTGCCAAAAAGCGTAGGTTTGGGGGGAAAAGACCATGCTGAGGCCTGATGCCGATCAAATTCTCATCGACACGGATGTCGACCTTGCAGCGCAGACGGGGCAGTTCGGTGCCTCGCCGGAGCCGATAGGAGACCGGATCTTCCTGGGCGTCGGCGAGCCGCAGCGGATCGGGGGCAATTTCGAGCTCGGCGGCGCCTTCACCGTGAATGTTCCATTCGAGGGGCAGACGGAGTTGTTCCGGGCCGAGGTCTCCGGCTCGGTCCTGGGCCGTTTCGGGCTGGAATTCGTCTGGGAATTCGACCCGGGTGAGGTCAATATCGGCCAGCATTACGACCTGTCGATCGCCGCACCGGGGGATGCCCTGGCGGTCACCGATGTCTATAATGTCGCGACCGAGGCCGTGTTCGACCCGGATGATGATTTCGGCGGATACGAGACGGTTTTCCCAAAGCTCAAAGCAGACCTGAACGCGATCCTCGAGCTTGCCGCCCAATTACAGGCGACCTATGGCGTGCTGGGCAACAACCGGACGGACGAGATTTTCGACTTTGATGCCGGGATCTCGATCCCGATCTTCTCGTTCGAGTCGAACCGGGTCGATGCCGAGGGCAATGCGAATGATTTCGAGGTGTTCGGCGCCACGACCCGCGAGATCCTGGACGAGTTCACCCCCGAAGTTGAGAACATCGACGGCGAATACAAGATCGAGATCGAGGATCTGTTTGGCACCCGCACCGCGGAGGACACGGTCGAGGTCGAGTTCTGCGACGACGAAGACGAAGACGAAGACAATGATTGCGACGACGAGGCGGATTTCGAGGCAGATGTCACGACCTCCCAGCAAATCGATCTGGGCGATGTGGTGCTGGATATCCCGGATTTCTCGGTCTCGGATGCGGGCTTCGACTCGACGCTGGGCGCCTATATCACCGACACCGCGACCAATAAGGAGAACATCATCCAACTGACCCTGGATGTGGACGGGATCGCGACCCGGGCCTCGGGCGGCTCGTTTCCGCCGCTGGAGCTGACCTCGGAGACGACGATCGAGGTCGGGCCGGCGACGATCTCGGCCGATTTCTCTTATAACCTAATCGATGTGGAGCTGATCGGCGGCCTGCCGCTGGTGCAGTTCTTCACCGTGACCCCGGATGTCGAGACGCGGCTGCGCTTTGTCGAGGAAGACGGGGTGACGGCCAAGGGCGTCGATCTGCAACTGACCCGCAAGCAGATCCTCTATGACGCCGATGGCAGCTTCCAGAGTGCTGCGGTCGAGACGAGGCTGCGGGAACTTGCGGAAGAAAACGCCAGATTCGCCGCCGATATCGAACTCTTCGTAGATTTCGACGCGGGCATCCCGGCGGAGTTCACCGGCGACACCGCCTCGATCGGCGGCGCGGTGCTGCGCCGCCGGCCCGAGGATGACGGCTTTACCCGGATCTCGAACCAGGAGGCCGTGGCCCGCTCGGCCCCTATCCTGGGCGAGGATCAGGACGCCCCGGTGCCGGTGCCGGAGGGGACCGAGTTCGTCTATGCCCTCTTCATCACGGAAGAAGACGGCAATGAGCGGACCGAGTTCATCCCGCTGGAATTCGATCCGACCAGCCCGGAGGATCCGACCCAGACCTTCCGCCTGTCCGACACGGTCTGGAAAGAGGTCGAGATGACCGCCACCGAGCGGGTCACCGAAACCCCCTGGTATGGCGAGGCGGGCGAGTTCGATGTCGTCTATCTCGAAGACACCGAAGTGGTGGTCGAGACCCGCGCCGCCGGCAGTGTGCGCAATCAGACCGGGCTGGGCCTCACACTCGACGTCTTGCTCCAGGGTCTGGCGGCCAGCGCGGGCTTTGGCGTCGATGTGGATCTTGGCCTGTTCGACTTTGGCACGCGGATCGATCTCGGCTTTGATGAGCTGTTCAAGCGCACCTTCAATGTCTTCGACTTCACCGATGAAGACGAGATCCTGACGCTGTTCGACGAGACCTTCGAGATCGACGCCACCCTCTCCCCCATCGAGGAGGCCACGCGCTTTCTGGTCGGTCCCGGCGTGAACCCCGGTGCCAATGTCACTTCGATCGCCATCGAAGGCGATGACGGGCCGAACAACCTGCGCGGCACCTCGAACGATGACGTGATTATCGGCAATGGCGGCAATGACACGCTGAACGGGTTCCTGGGCAATGACACTCTGTTGCCCGGCACCGGCAGCGATATCGTGCGGGGTCAGGACGGGATCGACCGCGTCTCCTACGAGGATTTCGCCGATCCGGTTCAGTTGGTGTTCCCAGCAATCGTTTCGTCGTTCCGCGAGGAACTGCTGCTGAGCCGCGGCAATGTCGGGCTGGAGATTTCGGGCAGCCGCTCGACCGTGGTCGGCACTGGCGAGGTGGATTTCCTGTCGGATATCGAGATCCTCCAGGGCTCGAATTTCAGCGATACGATCACCGGCGATGGCAGCGCGCAGCGGCTGGAGGGCGCTCGGGGCGATGACATCCTAGCGCTCGCCAATCCCAGGCTCGAAGCCTTCGGGGGCGAGGGCGACGATGTCTTCATCGGCGTCTCGACTTTTGGCAATAACCACACGATTCAGGGCGATGCGGGCGAGGATTTCGTCGTCTTCACCGACGACCGCCGGGCCAATATCGACCTGATCGACCGCAATGCCAGCTTTGACACCTTCCTCGAGATCGAGACCTTCGTGCTGCCCGATGCGGGCAATTTCAACAACATCTTCCAGGATGACAACGAGGATCACACGATCATCTCGGGCGCAGGCGACGACTTTATCCTCGGCCGCGGCGGGCGCGACAGCATCGATGCGGCGGCTGGCGATGACACGGTGCGCGGCGGCGCTGGTGCGGACATCCTAGAAGGGGGCGAGGGCCGCGACCGGATCAGCTATCGCGATGCCGAAACCTCGGTCTTCGTGCGGCTGGACCCGGCGCTCAACGGGCTCGATGGTGACCCCGCCGGCGGGCGCGGGTTCCGCGGCGAGGCGCAGGGCGACATCATCGGCGGGTTCGAGGATCTCGAGGGCAGCCAGTTCAACGACATCCTGTTCGGCGACCAGGGCACCAACTCGATCTTCGGCTTCTCGGGCGATGACCGGCTGGCAGCCCAAGGTGGCAATGACAGCCTGTTCGGCGGGCGCGGCGACGATATCCTGTGGCAGGGCGACGGGCTGGGCCAGCGCCTGATCGAGGGCGACCGGTTGCTGAACGGCGGCGACGGGTTCGACATCGCCGCCTATGACGTGGATCTGGAGGATATCCCGACCTTTGCCGTCAGCGCCCTTTCCACCGGGAATTTCACGGTCACCAACAGCTTCCGCATCCAAGACTTCAACTTCCTCGGCATCGGCAACAGCACGACCACCAGCTCGGATTCGAACAGCGCGACGGCGACGACCAGCGTTCGTGGCACGATCGATCAGGAGCTTTCGCTGGAGGCCGAGCTGGGCCTGAACGGCGCTGACGGCACCGCGGTTCTGACCCGCCTGGCCTTCGATGGCGATATCGAAGACCTCCGCATCAACGCGTTCTCGCATAGCGGGTTCGCCAGCACGGGGTTCCGGGCAGATGGCCGGGATTTCACGCTGAGGAGCAGCGTGAGCAGCGGCTCGGGAACTTTTGCCGAGGAACGGGTCGGCGAAGACCGGTTCGTCGATATCTCCCCCAATCTGGCGCGCACGACCAACGATGCGGCGGGCGAGATCTTTGACGACCGGGTGCTGGGGGTGGGTACGGTTATCACCAATACCGGGCGCTCGGCCACGTTGAACTCGGTCTCCGACATCCGGTCGGCGACTGTGATCGATGGCTCCGACACGGGCGATATCGTGCTGTCCGAAGACGTGCTGCGCAATGTCGAGGGGCTGATCGGCACCTATGGCGACGACCGGCTGATCGGCAACAACGCGGCGAACGCGCTGTTCGGCGATGGCGGGTTCGACTATGTCGCGGCGGCGGGCGGGGACGACACGCTCAGCTTTGGCTCCGCTCAGCCCTTGGCGACCACGTTGTCCTTCCCGGGCAGTTCGTTTGGCTTTCCCCGCTCGCTTGGCGGGAACGGGCCGGACGCGCCGTCCCAGCGCGCGGCCTTCAATTGGGAGGAGGTGCTGGCCAGCCTGAACCCGGAAGCGACGCGTGGCCAGGTCAACCAGACCAGCGCCGAGGATATCGCTCTGCTCCAGGAACAGGGTGGCACCAGTGGCAAAGTGCAGAGCTTCCTCTGGGGCGGGGCAGGGCAGGATGTTCTGGACCTGCGCTTCGACCGGGGGCTGACCTTCTTCCCGCAGGAGTCCGAGCGCAAGGCGACCGTGGTGCTGGACGTTCTGGCGCTGGAAGCCGGTGCGCCGGACATCGACAACGACTTCACCGGCGAGCGGCTGGTCTATGGCGAGGCGACCCTGGACGATCTGCGCCCCGACAGCGGAGGGGACAACAATCGCGGCTTTGAGCCGGCGCTGCTGTTCGGCATCGAGCATGTGATCGGCACCTCGGGCGATGACGAGATCACCGGCAACGCGCTCGACAATACCATCGAGGGCGGCGGCGGCGCTGATGAATTGGAAGGGGCTGGCGGGCGTGACACGCTCTCTTACGCCAATGCCGATGGCGCGGTCTCGGTGCGCCATGGCGCGTCTATCGACAGCACCTTGCCACAGATCACGGGCAGTGCCGGCACGGTCGGCGCGGGAGATGATGCCGATGGCGACCGGGCAACGGGGTTCGAGGCCATTCTGGGCTCGGAGTTTGACGACACCTTCAACCTCGGCGCTTTCGTGGATGCCCCCAGCAGCGCCGATGGCCCAAGCCTGATCAACTCGGTCGCCAGCCTCTATGACGGCGCCACAACGGTCGAGGGTTTCCTGCGCAACCCGGAATTTGATCTGACCTTAGACGCCGGCGCGGGCGATGACGTGATCAATATCGGGTCGCTCGGCAGCCACTCGGTCGAGGCGGGGGCAGGAGATGACGGGCTGCTGCTGAGCGGTACCGGCGCCAATGTGGATCTGGGCAGCGGAGATGATGAGGCGATCTATATCGGCATTAACCCCGGTCTCCTGTTTTTCGACCCGACCACCGGGCTGGCAACGGGCGAGACCGATCCCGGCAAGCTGCGCAGCATCATTCGCGGCGGAGAGGGGACCGATCTGGTTACTTTGCCTGGGGTGAACGGGGCGACTGCGGTCGATCCGGTGAATGCGATCCTGTTGTTCGATGACCGGATCGTGGTGACCCAGGCGATTGCCCCGGCGATCTCGCAAGGGCTCGACCCGGATGTGCTGGATGCGATCGACGACCATCTGATCCGCCAAACCTTTTTCGAGTTCGAGGCCATCGACACGAGCTTCGATTTCCAGGGCGACCTGATCCTCTCGAACCTCGATCCCGTGGTGCAGGCCGATAAGCGGGTGGTTCTGCTGGAGGATCAGAACGACCCGATCCAACTGGGCATTGAACCCAGCGATGAGCAGATCAAGGACGGTCAGATCTTCATTCTGAAGTCGAAGTTGGAGGGCGGCACCCTGTTCGCCCCGCTCCCCAACGGCCAGCGCGCGCTGGGCAACAACAGCCGCGTGACGGCAGAGGAGCTGTCGCAGCTCTTCTTCGTCACCGATCAGAGCTATGACGGCGAGCCCGGGCCGCTCTTTTTCGAATTGGAGGGCCAGACCGATCCGGATGGCAATCCGCTGACCGGCGGGGTTTCGGTGCCCCAGGCCCGTGGCATCAGCCTCGATATCGACAAACCGGAGGATCCCGAAGGCGGGTTCCTCACCGTGACTATCGACGAGGTGCCCGAGGAAGGCACCGTCTTCTATTTCGAACAGCGCCCCACCCCGCTAGGCTTCGGTGTGGAGCTGGAGGTCGAGGTGGCGCTCTCGGTCGGCGATGTGATCACGCCCGAACAACTGGCCGCCCTGCGCTATCGCAACGATCTGGACGAGGCGGGCCCGGCGGGCAATTTCTCCTATACCGTCCGCGATCCCAGCGCCTTCGACACCAAATCGATCGCGCCCATTTTGGATGACCGCCGCAGCAATGCCGAGACCCGCGACGGGATCGCTCGCCAGACGATCGAGATCGCGGTGCAGCAGGCCGAGGACGCGCCGAAAACGCTGGACCAGATCTTTGCCTTCTCGCCGGGGATCGTGTTCGACGACACTCTGTTCGGCGAGGATCCGGACCCGGGCGACAGCGCGGTGTTCCGGCTGATCCAAGGGCCGACCCGTGGTGAGATCACTCAGACCGACCCGGTCACGCCAGCGGCTGAGGGCGAGGAGGCCGACTTCACCCGGGCCTCCAACCAACAGCTCGGCGAGCTGCGCCTGTTCGGCAATGGCAACTTCACCTACACGCCGCCGGAGGAGGATATCTTCCGCGAGGGGGATCTGTTCTTCGAGACCAGCTTCACTTTCGAGTTGGCCGAGACCAGCGGCACTGGCAGGGTTTCCGAGACCCGCGAGGTCACCTTGCGCATCGTCAACCCCGATGCGCAGGGCATCCTGCAGGTCGACCCCTCCGACCCGAACCAACAGAAGAACCCCGATCCCGGCCCGGGTGAGACCCGCGACACCAGCCTGAAGGCGCTAGGCGGGCAGCAGACCTCGGACCATATCCGCGGTCATTCCGGGGTCGACGATATCAACGGGTTCGCCGGCAACGACATGATCGAGGGCTTTGAGGGCAATGACACCCTGATGGGGGGCGAAGACCGCGACACCCTGATGGGCGGCCTCGGCAATGACACGCTGATCGGCGGCGAGGGGGCGGATTTCCTGGATGGCGAGGAGGGCCGCGACGTGGCCGGCTACTCGGACGCGCTGGCCCGGGTGCGGGCCGATCTGCAGGGTCTGGTCGATGGTCTGGGCGATGCGGCCTTCGACCGCTATGTCTCGATAGACGATCTCCTCGGCAGCCGGTTCAGCGACGATCTGCGCGGCGATGCGCGCAACAATGTGCTGCGTGGCGAGGACGGGGGCGACCGCCTGTTCGGACGGCTGGGCGATGACCGGCTGATTGGCGGCGACGGGCTGGACAAGCTCTATGGCAATGCCGGGGCAGACCGGATGACCGGCGGGCGCGATGCCGACCGGTTCATCTATTTCAGCAACGGCGATAGCGGCGTGGGCGAGGGCGAGCGGGACCAGATCCTCGATTGGGAGGAGATCGACCGCATCGAAATCGGCCGGCTGGATGCCGACACGACCCGCGGCGGCAACCAGGCCTTCACCTTCCTGGGTTCCTCAGGCTTCACGGGCACCGCGGGCGAGATCCGGTCGAGCCGGGTCTCGGCCGACAATATCACCCTGATCCAGGCCGATACCGATGGCGATGGCCGGGCCGATTTCCAGATCGAACTGACCGGGTTCCATGTGTTGGAGGAGGACAATTTCCTCCTCTAGGCAGCGGTCTGGGGCGGGGCTAGGGTGCGGCCATGAAGATCATCCGCATCACCCCGCATCTGCTCCGCGCCCCGACCGGCGACCGGGCCTTCTACTCCAGCCAGGCCTATTTCGCCGAGCGCAATTCCTGTCTTGTCGAGATCGAAACAGATCAGGGACTGACCGGTTGGGGTGAGGGCGGCCAATGGGGCCCCGGCGCTCCGGTCGCCTCTGTGCTTCGCGAGGTGCTGGCGCCGCGGCTGATCGGCTGCGATCCGACCGAGCCGGTGCGGCTCTGGGAGGAGAGCTATGCCTTCACCCGCGATTTCGGACAGGCGGGAACCTATATCGAGGCGCTCTCGGCCATCGATATCGCTTGTTGGGACCTGGCGGGCCAGGCGGTCGGCCTTCCGGTCTGGAAGCTGCTGGGCGGGCGCTTTCGCGCGGCGGTCACGGCCTATGCGACCGGCTGCTACTACCCGGCGGATTACGCCGATACCGCCAGCATGATGACCAAGCTCCGCGCCGAGGTGGAAGGGTATGCGGCGGCCGGGTTTCGCTTCATCAAGGTCAAGATCGGCCTGCTGCCACTGGCCCAGGATGTGGCGCGGATCGACATGATCCGAGAGGTCCTGGGCCCTGAAGTGAGCATCATGGTCGACGCCAATCACGCATATACCGCCGGCGTGGCGCTGCAGATGGCGCGCATGATGGCCCCCTATGATATCCGCTTTTTCGAGGAGCCGGTCGTGCCAGAAGACCGTGCCGGCTATGCGCGGCTGCGGGCGGCGAGTCCGATCCCGATCGCCGGCGGCGAATGCAGCTTTACCCGTTACGGTTTTCGCGACCTGATCGCAGGAGGCTGTGTCGACATCGCTCAACCGGACCTCGCTGCCTGTGGCGGCTTCACGGCTATCCGCGAGATTGTGACCTTGGCGCAATGCCACGGCGCTTTTGTGATCCCGCATGTCTGGGGCTCCGGCGTGGCCGTGGCAGCGGCGTTGCAAGCCATCGCGACACTCCCGCCATTGCCGGCGACGGCATCGCCGGTGGCGCTGCAGAACGAGCCCGTGATCGAGTTCGACCGCACCCACAATCCCTTGCGCGATGATTTGGTGACGCCTGGCTTTCGGTTGACCGATGGGAGGCTACCGGTCCCGGAGCGCCCAGGATTGGGGATCGTTGTTGATCGCGAGAGACTGGAGGCGTTCCGCGCCTGAGACCCCGCGATGGGCACGGGACGTGCCGATCGGTGCGCGCTGGCGCACGCAAGATTTTGCCGCCCCACCCCCCCCCCACCCCCCCCGGGGGCGGGGCACCCCGGCGCGCGGGGTGGTGATCGGGGGTGGGGGTGGGGAGAGGAAACAATGTCCGCGCAGCGGACACCGCATCATAAGATTGCGGGCAGGTGCAGATCATGCGCTCTGGCGCAGTCGGTCGCGTCTGGATAGCCCGCATCGGCGTGGCGCATCACACCGGTCGCCGGGTCGTTCCAGAGGACCCGCGCAAGGCGCCTGGCCGCATCCTCGGTGCCATCCGCGACGATTACCATCCCGGCATGCTGGCTGAAGCCCATGCC
>JBCBIS010000155.1:0-10295 GCA_038524325.1 Pseudomonadota bacterium | reverse complement strand
CCCGATGCACAGTCCTGCGCACCGGGCGCTGATGGTCGCCGTGCCCGCCTATAATTGCAGTGCCCAGATCCAGCGGGTCATCCGCCAGTTCACGCCCGAGATAGCACCCCTGTTCACAGAACTGGTCGTCATCGACAACCAGAGCCGCGACGACACCATCGCCAAGGCGCTGGAAGCAGCGCAGGACTGCACCACCCTGCCCGTCACGGTGCTGCGCAATGTCGAGAATTATAGCCTGGGCGGCACCCACAAGGTCGCCTTCCAGCGCTGTCTGGACCGCGGCCATGACGGCGTCGTCATCCTGCACGGCGACGACCAGGGCCGGATCGCTGATTTCGCCGGGCTGCACGATATGATTGCCGCCAACGATCCCGATTGCGTGCTGGGTGCGCGCTTCATGACAGGCGCCGACCTGACCGGCTATGCCGCGTTCCGGGTCTTCGGCAACCACGTCTTCAACGCGCTCTACACCGCCTGCACGCTGCACCGGGTCTACGACATGGGCTCGGGCCTGAACTATTACAGCCGCGCCCTGATCGAACGCGGCGTTCATACGAAAATGCCGGACGACCTGACCTTCAACAACTGCATGCTGCTGGCAACCTATGCAGCGAAAGCCAAGGTTGCCTTCGCACCGATCAGCTGGCGCGAGGAAGACCAGGTCTCGAATGCCAAGCTGGTCAACCAGTCCTTGAAACTCTTGAAATATCTCTGGCTATACCTGACCAACCGCCAGGCGCTGCTGAACTCGGATTTCCGGGAGACGCCACGCGCCGACTACCCGTCGGAACGCCAGGGCGGCAATGCGCTGAGCGATGATCTGGGGCAATGAAAGTGGCAATGATTTTGGGCAATAATTTTGGGGGAGCGTGAGCACGCATGAAACCGTCTGTCCTGATCACCGGCGGTGCCGGTTTCATCGGCTCGCAGCTGGGCCACGCGCTGGATGTGGCGGGCCACAAGGTCACGCTGGTCGACAACATGTCCGACGGCCATGCCGACAATCTCGAGATTGACGGCAAGCGCTTCGGCGAGTTCATTGAAATGGACGTGCGCGCGCCCGAGATGGCCGATGTCGTCGCCGGCCATGACGTGATCTTCCACTTTGCTGGCACGTCCTCGCTGCCGAAATGCCAGTCGGACCCGGGGGCTGCCTATGACAACAACGTCACCGCTGTTGCCCGGCTGCTGGAACAGGCCCGCCGCGCCGGGGTGAAGCGCTTCGTCTTCTCCTCGACCTCGGCGGTCTACGAGAACAACAAGGAGACCCCGTTCCGCGAGGATGCCACCGTCGCCCCCGATCTGGTCTATGCCTGCACCAAGCAGGCGGCCGAGCGGGTCTGCGCGGGCTTCGCCGCCACCTATGGGCTGGACGTGGTGATCACCCGGTTCTTCAACATCTATGGCGAGCACCAGGACATCCATCGTACCAACCCGCCCTTCCTGTCCTATCTCAGCCGCGAGCTCGTGCAGGGCCGCCGCCCGGTGCTGTTCAACCAGTCCGATGCCGAGCGCGATTATGTCTATGTCGGCGATGTCATCGACATGCTCCGCCGGGTCATGGCCTCGGACGGCACCTTCCGGGGCGATATCTTCAATGTCTGCTCGGGCAGCGGCTATTCCGTGCCGGGGCTGGTCGATCTCTACGCCCGCGTGACCGGGGCCGCGATCGACCCGGAATACCGCGATCCCTCGGCCTTCTGGGACAAGTTCCCGGAGCTCTTCGAGGGCGCGCTGACGCTCGACCGCGCCCGGATCGAGGCCGAGGTCTACAAGCACTCGCTCGGCGATCCGTCCAAGGCCGAGGCGGCCTTCGGCTTCCGCGCCGCGACAGCGCTGGAAGACGGGCTGGCGCGCGCCTTTGCCTATTCCAAAGCGCAATTGTCCTGAACCGGGCCGAGGGGACCGCGCATGCCGACGCTTTCGCTTGTCATGCCAATGGCCGGGCGCGGCTCGCGCTTTGCCAGGGCGGGACACACCCTGCCCAAGCCGCTGGTCGATCTGTTCGGCAGGCCGTTCTACTGGTGGGCGACCGAAAGCGTGCGCCAAGCCGCCCCGGTGGATGAGATCGTCTTTGTCGTGCTGCGCGAGCATTGCGAGAGCTTCGGTATCGATGCCCGCATCCGGGCTGATTATCCGGATGCGAAACTGGTCGTGCTGGACGATGTGACGGAAGGCGCTGCCGAGACCGCCCGGCTGGGCATCGAAGCGCTCGAAAGCGCGGGTCCGATCGCCATCAACGATTGCGACCATGCCTTTGCCTGCCCGGATCTCGGCGACCTGGCCACAGCACTCAGCACCGACACGCAGGCCGCCCTGATCACCTTCCGTTCGGACAGTCCGAACTTCTCCTACGCCCGGCTCGGGCCCGACGGGGCCGTGACCGGCACGGTCGAGAAGCAGGTCGTCAGCCCGTTCGCCATCGCCGGGTGCTACCTGTTCCAGAGCCCGGCCGCCTTCCACGACGCTTATGCCGTCTTCCGCCGGACCTGCCCGTATGACGAGCTGTTCCTCAGCGGCGTGATCGACCAGATCGCCCAGACGGGTGGCCGCGTCGGCCTGAGCGAGCTGGCGCATCACTTCCCCTTCGGCACACCGGAGGAACTGGCCCGGCTGGACGCGGACCGTCTGCGCGCCGCCCTGCCCTGGAGCGCACCCGATCCACAAGACCCAAGCAATGACTGAGCTGCAGCTTCTCACCTTGGCCGGGGCCTGCCTGCTCTTGCTGGCGGGTCACGCGATCCGGGCCCAGCGCTGGGCACTGCTGTTCCCGCCCGCCTCGATCAGCCGGTTCAACCTGCTGATCGGGCTGACGCTGGGCAATGTCGTCAATGCGATCCTGCCCTTCCGGATCGGCGAACTAGTGCGGCTGATCTATGTCTGGCGGCGCGAGCACATCTCGCTGACCTATGTCGCCGCGACCATCCTGGCCGAGCGGGTCAGCGACCTAGTCATCGTCGGAATCGGCGGGCTGCTGTTCGCGGTGCTCGTTGGCGGGCTGAGTGCCGTGACCGCCTGCATCATGCTGGCCGTGGCAGCCCTGGTCATCGCCTTCGCCCGCTTCGTGCAAAGCTCGCAGCGGCTGCGCCGGGGCATCTGGGCGGCAAGCTGGGTGTTCAACGACCATATCCGCTTCCGGCTCTGCGACATGCTGTGGAGCCTGGGCGAGTTCCTGGGCCGGGGCGGCGTGCTGCACCCGAACTACCTGTTCGGCACGGTGTCGATGTGGGCCGCCTATTTCGCCGCGTTCTGGATGTTCTCCTGGTCGATCGGGATCGATTTCCTGGACGTCGTCGCGGTGCTTCTGGGCGCGCCGCTGGTCCCGCTGGCCGTGGTGATCCTGCAGGGCACGGTCACCGCCTTCGAGATCGCGATGTTCATCTTCGTCCTGTCGCCACTGCTCGCGATCCTGGGCTACGGCGCCGTGCGCAGCCAACTGCACCTCGGCGCCATGGTCGACAGCGCCAAGGGCTATGTCGGCTTCGGCTCGGAGGAGCCGATCACCCCGCCCTCGCACCAGCGCTTCAACCGCACCAGCGAGTACGAGTATTTCATCGTGGCGCTGTTCAGCGGCGATGATGTCACGACCTCGGCCTTCGGTCTGCGCGCGGTCGACGATGCGCAGGTCCAGCGCTTCTTCCACGGCGGCTCGGACGCGGTGACGGCGCTGGTCGAGGCCAAGGGCAGCTTCAAGATCCGCAAATTCGCGCAAGGGGCCCCCGCCGACAAGCTGGAAGATCAGGCGAACTGGCTCGACCGCGAACACGGGCGCGGCCTGCCGCTGGTCGATGTGATCGACCGCCACCGCAAGGACGCGTTCTTCGTCTATGACATGCCGACCCTGTCGCCCGCCGCCGATTTCTACGAGGTGATCCACACCAGTCCGCCGGAGGAAACCCACCGCCTGTTCGACCGGCTGCTGCAGGACACCGTGGCCTTCCACGCCGCAGGGGCCGAACCGGAGGCCGACGAGGAGGCGATCCGCGCCTATCTGGACGGCAAGGTCACCGCCAATGCGCAAAAGATCCTCGAGTTCGCCCGCGGCGTCTACCCCGACGGGCTGCGTATCAACGAGATCGCGCATGACTATGCCGACTGGGCGCGGCTAAGCGACCCGGACTGGCTGCGCGCGCAGATCCGCACGCTGGGCACCGGACGCATCCACGGCGACCTGACCATCGAGAACGTCATCATCTCGCCCGCCGTGCCGACCGGGTACTACGTGATCGACCCGAACCCGGACAACCGCTTCAACACGCCGCTGATCGACTGGGCCAAGCTGATGCAATCGCTGCACCTGGGCTACGAGGCGCTGAACAAATCGGTCCAGCTCACGGTCGAGAACGACGCGCTGCGCCTGCAGCTCCAGCGCTCGCAGATCTATTCGGCACTGCACGAGGCTTATGAGCGGTTCCTGACCGATCACCTAGGCCCTGATGTGCTACGCGAGATCTACTTCCACGAGCTGGTGAATTATCTGCGCCTCACCCCCTACAAGATCCGCCAGGACCCCAGGAAAGGCCTGGCTTTCTTCGCCTGCACCGCCGTCCTGCTGCGCCGTTATGTCGAGGCGGGACGATGACTGGTTTGGCGATGGAAGGCCCGGCGATGAACGGGACAGGCCCCGTCAGGGCCCTGCTGGTCGATCTGGACGGCACGCTGGCCGACACGGCGGATGCGAACTATGCCGCCTATGCCGCGGCCCTGGCCGAGGCGGGCGTCGAGCCTGGCCGCGCCGCCTTCGACGCGGTCGCCGCCGGGCGCAACTGGCGCCAGTTCCTGCCGGTCCTGCTGGGCGAGACCCGTGCCGGTGAGGCCCCCGGGATCGCCGCGCGCAAGACCGCGCTTTACGCCGACATGCTGCATCATGTGCGGATCAACACCCCCCTGGTGCGGATGATCGAGGCATTCCTGCAGACCGGCCGGGCCGCCCTGGTCACCACCGCCTCGCGGGCCAGCGTCGATGCGATCCTGGCGCATCACGACCTGGCCCGGCTGTTTGAGGTCACGATCACCGGCGACGAGGTCACCCAGCACAAACCGCACCCCCAGCCCTATCTGATGGCCACCGAGGCCCTGGACCTGACCCCGGATAGCTGCCTGGCCATCGAGGATTCGGATGTCGGCGTTGCCAGCGCCGAGGCGGCGGGCTGCCCCGTGCTGCGCGTGGTGATGACGTCATGAGCGGACCCGGGATCAAGCGCTATTACCTGATCGACGCCTCGCGCGGGATTGCCGCGATCTGCGTCATGGCCCTGCACTACAAGGGGTTCATGATCGACGCCAGCTGGGGCACGTACCCTTCTGCCGGGGGTTACAAAGCGCCTTTGGAGGATCTCCTCTGGCCCGCCTATCGGCACGGCGAACTGGCGGTTCCGTTCTTCTGGATGATCAGCGGGTTCATCTTCTGCTTCGTCTACCGGGGATCGAAAATCTCGTTCCGGAATTTCGCGGTGAAACGCTTCGCGCGGCTCTACCCACTGCATCTCGCGACCCTGCTGATCGTGCTGGCTTTCCAGGCCGTGCTCTATCTGCAGATCACCGAGACGCCGTTCTTCCCGAACAACGACCCCTACCATTTCGTATTGAACCTGTTCTTTATCTCGGCCTGGGGGTTCGAGACCGGGCTTTCCTTCAACGGGCCGATCTGGTCCGTCTCGGTCGAGCTGATCGTCTACGCGCTGTTCTGGCTCTATGTCCGGACGCTGCCGGTGGGCCTCCTGACAGCCGTCCTGCTGGCCGCGATCAGCTTCGCCCTGACCAAGGCGCCCTTTCTCGGCCTGCCCGCCTATTGCGCCGTGCTGTTCTTCCTGGGGGTCTTTACCTATCTGACGCTGACCAAACTGGGGGTCCGGCGGGCGCTTTATGTCGGCGCCGGCGGGATCGCCCTGTTCGCGGCGGTGGCACTGGGGCCAGGGACGGACGGGATCCCCAAGACCCTCGTGCTGTTTCTGGCCTTCGCGCCGGTTCTGATGATCCTGGGCGCGTTGGACATGCGGAACCCGCGCGAGCACAAGACATGGCTGCTGCGCCAGCTCGCCGTGCTGGGGGATATCTCATACGCCGTCTACCTGCTGCACTTCCCGATCATCCTGATCCTGGTGAACCTGATCGTGCTGGCCGGGGTCGACCGGGCCTTCCTTTCGGACAGCCTGTTGTTCTTTGTCCTGTTCGTCAGCCTGGTGATCTTCGTATCGTATCAATCCACCCGGTACTTCGAGCAACCGATGCGGCGGTATCTGCAAAGAAAGCTGTCCCATGCATAACGCTTGGCGGCAGGCAGACCGAACCTTGCAAGCAGGTACTGATGTCCTCTAGACCCGTCATGCTCTATCTGGCGGAGACCGAGAGCTTCCGTCCCGACGGCTCGCCCCCCGGATTCCTGCAGCCCTTCGCGCCAGAGTATGAAGTCCGCAGCATCGGCATCCCGTATCACGGCCTGATCCGGCTGATCCTGCGGCTGTTCCCGCTGCTCCTGTTCCGCAGGCGCCCGGCGATCTTCTTCACGACATCCTATTCGCTGACCTTCGCCATCCTGCTGTTCCAGGCGCTGACCTTCAGCCGGGCGCGGCACATCTCGGTCAGCCTCAATCTCTCGCGCCGTCCGTTGAAATTCGGCAACCGCGGCGTGAACGCCGTGATCAACCGGCTGTTCGCCCGGCTGGACCTGGTACTGGTGCATTCGATGCACGAGGTCGGCCTGTTCCACGACCTGCACGCCATTCCGCGCGAGAAATTCGTCTTCGTGCACTGGGGCTATGACCTGCCTGCCTATGACAGCACCCGGTTCGACGACCATGCGAAACCCTATTTCTGCATGATCGGGCGCAACAACCGCGACCGGGCCTCGTTCCTGTCGGCGATGCGGGACCTGCCCGCGCATGGGGTTCTGGTGGCGCCCGCCTATGCGCCGGTCGATCCCGCCACGGTGCCCGATAATGTCGAGGTGCTCTACGATATCCCGAACGACGACTGCCTGAACTGCATCGCCAACAGCCGCGCCAACGTCATCCTGGTGAATGACGAGAACAGCGGCGCGGGGCACATCACTGCCGTCTATGCCATGCATCTCGGGATCCCGCAGGTGGTCAGCAATGCCATGCCGCTGCGCGAATACTTCATCGACGGCTTCAATGCGGTGATGGTGCCCATCGGCGATGCAGCGGCAGTCCGCACCGCCCTGACGGCCCTGCTGGACGACGACACCCGAAGTGCCCAGATCGCCGGTAACGGCACGGAAGCTGCACGGAACTGGCTGCACACCGCTGTCACCGAACAGCGCATGGCCCGGATCGTCCGGGATTTCCTCAAAGGCCGCCCCGTCGACATCGTCGACCCGGCCTGGACACGATGGCGCGACAGCCTGACGACCGCATAGCGGCCAGCGCGGGAGAACCTCGTCCTACTTGCCGCGCAGCAGGCGGCCCCCGGGCACATAACCCAACAGGTGATAAAACACGACGGGCAGCGCAACACCTGCCGCCATGCCCATCACGATCATCGGGGCGAGATGCTCGACCTCGAGCATCTGCAGCGCGCGGCGCATTCCGGCGGTTCCAACGACGTGCCAGAGGTAGATGAAGAACGTATAGGGCGCCAGCACGGCCAGGAAGGGCACGCCCCGCGACACCAGCAGGCACAGGGTGATCATGCCCAGGGACAGCAAAAGCCCGGCGGGCTTGGCGAACGGACCCAGTTCGAACGGTGCAAAGGATCGCATCACCAGCAGCATCGCGATCACCGCCAGAACGGCCCCGGCCGAGATCCAGGCCCAGCGGGCATGCAGGGCCGGAGCGTGCTTGGCATAGAAGTAACCGACCACGAACAGCGGCATCAGGTCCACAACCCCGTTGATCGCCCAGATATCGGGGGTGATGAACACATCCGTCACCGCCAGGGCGACCGCCAGGGCAATCAGGGCGCCCCCGGCCCAGCGCCCCACGTAGCGCAGCACCGCGTAGCTGATCAGCATCATCCCGATCAGCGCCATGATGAACCAGAAATGCGCATAGGGCAGCCACAGCAGCCGCACGACATCCAGCACCGACACAACCGCGAACTGCGTGCCCAGCACCGTGGCGATCGTCAGGAAGCCGGCGATGGCAAAGGCGGTCGGCAGCGCCAGCCGCAGGCCGACGGTTTTCAGCAGGGCCGGGGGAGGCTGCGCGGCGCTTTGCATGATCCGGAAGGAAAACCCGGCGATCAGCGCGAAGAACGGCATCCGCAGCGGCTGGAGGAAATCGTTGATCTGGCGCCAGATCGAACTGTCGGGCAGGTCGAGCCCGCCGCCGGTGCGCAGCCCGATCACGTGCAGTAGCACGACCAGCAGCGTGCAGATGACCCGGGCCGCGGCATAGTCGGGTGCCGGACCCGATGCGGCAGCGGGCGCCGTCCCCGCCCGCCGGGCCAAATCGGCGACGCTGTCGGTTTGCCAGTTCTGCCGGGGCGGCACCCCGGCAGCTTCCAGGGCCAACTCCAGCTCGACGAACTCGTTCGAACTGCCGCCCAGATCGTCGAAACAGGTCCGGGGTGTGATCACCTCGCCAGGGAACTGGCGCCGAAACAGCGCGATGACTGCCTCCTGCATGTCGCCGGTATCCACTGGCGTCAGGTCCGGGGTGGCCGTTTCATGTTCGGCGAACAGCGTCTGGGCGGCGCGCAGATCGGGCTTGCCGTTCTGGTTCAGCGGCAGGTCGGCGACGGGAATGTCGCGCACGAACCCGGCGGGCACCCCCAGGCGTTTCGCAATTTCCGGCGCCAGGTCGCGCCCGGCGGTGTGGACCAATCCCAGATCGTCATCTGCACCAACCGCGACACCGTCGACACCGTCCTGCATCAGCCAGGTGCCGATCTCGTCCAGGCTGACCCGCTTGCCAGACAGTTTGACAAAGCGCGCCGCCCGGCCGGTGATCTGGATCAGTCCGGTTTCCGGATCGGCCCGGCCCAGATCCCCGGTGCGCAGGGTCGCGCTTCCCTGCCCCCCGGCCAGATCCGCCGGGCCGGTGGCATAGCCCATCATGACGTTCGGGCCCTCGTAGACCAGCTCGCCCTCGGTCCCCGCGGGCAGTTCGGCCCCATCCGGTCCGGCCACCCAGAGCCGCCCGCCGGGGATCGCCCGGCCGATGAACTGGGGATGGCTCTCGGCCAGGTCCGGCGGCAGATACGAGATGCGCGGCGCCGCCTCGGTCTGACCGTACATCACGAAGAACGACCAGCCGTGGCGCTGTCCTGTCCGGGCCATCTCGCGCACCGCCTCGGGTCCCAGCTTGCCACCGGCCTGGGTGACATAGCGCAGCGCCGGGCGCGGCCGATCCAGCTGCCCACCGCGCGCCAGCAGGGCGAAGCTTTGCGGCACCCCGGCGAAGCTGGTGCAGCGATGGTCGTCAAAGGCCTGCCAGAATCCCTCCGAGATCACCGGCGCATCCGTCAGCAACAGGCTGGCACCGACCTGCAGGTGGCTGTTGAGCACCGACATGCCGTAGGAATAGGCCAGCGGCAGGGCCGTCGGCGCGCGGTCCTCGGCGGTCAGCCCCAGATACTCGGCGATCGCGGCAGCGTTCGAGGCCAGGTTCCGCCGCGACAGACGCACGAATTTCTGCGTCCCGGTCGAACCCGAGGTCGACAGCAGAATGGCCAGATCAGGATGCAGATCCAGCCCCGCCCCGTCCGTGTGGGTGCTGATCGCGCCAGTTTCGCCATCGACCTTGTAAAGGATTGGTAACGCGCCTGGGCCACTGCCCTCCGGCGCCTGCGGATCCTGCAGGATCACCGGGCATCCCGCGTCCAGAGCCGCCAGATAGGCCGCGATCACCTGCGGCGTCGGCGCGGCACCGATCCAGCATACCCCCTGCCCTGCATCCATCCGCGCCCGCACCGCGTCGCGCATCTGGCGCAGTCCGCCATAGGTGATCACCTGTCCGGTCCCGGCCACCACCAGCGCAGTCCGGTCCGCCGGGACGGCGTCAAGGCTCCAGAAAACCGTGTCCATCATGCGACCCGTGAGGCCCGCAGTGCAGCGACACGCTGCAAGGACATCCGAGCTGGGTCAGGCAGTGCCATGTCAGGTGGGGCCATGTCAGGTGGGGCCATGTCAGGGACGCCCCGCCCGGGCGTTCTTCAGCCTGCGCAGCAGACCGACGATCGCGGACAGCACCGGAACACGGTCGAACCATTTTGGATCGGCGATATCGGTGCGCGAGGCGCGCTGCACCCCGATGGCGGGCTCGAAGATCCAGGCCCAGGCGTCGGGAGTGTCCTTGCGGAACCAGGAATACGCCCCATCGACATGCATCGGC
>JBCBIS010000154.1:0-10358 GCA_038524325.1 Pseudomonadota bacterium | reverse complement strand
AGAAGCTGCGCGAGAAGGCGGTGAAGAAGGCCGAGGAGTTCACGCTCAGCCATCTCAACGGGCTGGACGGGCTGGGGGCGATCTATCCGGCCATGGCCAATGCGGTGATGGCGCTGCGGGTGCTCGGCTATTCGGATGACGACCCGCGCATGGTCACGGCGCGCGAGGCGATCGAGAACCTGATGATCGAGCGCGGCGACGATATCTATTTCCAGCCCTGCGTCTCGCCCGTCTGGGACACCTCGCTGGCCGCCCATGCGTTCTTGGAGAGCGGGGAGCGCGAGGACCCGCGTCTGGTGCGCGCCCTGGACTGGCTGGCAGAAAAGCAGATCCTCGACCATGTGGGCGATTGGGCCGTCCGCCGCCCTGGCTTGCGGCCCGGGGGCTGGGCGTTTCAGTACGAGAACCCGGATTATCCGGATGTCGACGACACCGCCGTGGTGGCGATGGCGATGCACCGGACCGACCCGGTGCGTTACGCCGAAAATGTCGACCGTGCCTGCGAATGGTTGGCCGGGATGCAGTCGAAAAACGGCGGCTGGGGGGCGTTCGACCCGGAGAACGAGCACTACTACCTCAACTCGATCCCCTTTGCGGACCATGGTGCGTTGCTGGACCCGCCGACGGTGGATGTCACCGCGCGCTGCATCGGTTGCCTGGCGCAGGTGGATGCAGAGGCGTTCGCCGAGAACATCCAGCGCGGCATCGGCTTTATCCGGCGCGAGCAGGAGGCGGATGGCTCTTGGTTCGGCCGCTGGGGCGCGAATTATGTCTACGGCACCTGGTCGGCCCTGGTGGCGCTGAAGGGCGCGGGCGAAGATATGAGCCAGCCCTATATCCGCCGCGCCGTCGCCTGGCTGAAGGGTCGGCAGTTGCCCGATGGTGGCTGGGGCGAGGGGTTGGAGAGCTATGAGAATTGGGGCGCCGGTTTTGCCCGCTCGGCCACGCCCAGCCAGACTGCCTGGGCGCTGCTCGGCCTGATGTCGGCGGGCGAGCTGGAATCGGACGAGGTCACCCGCGGCATCGACTGGCTCCGCCGCGCACCGCGGGACGAGACCGGGCCACGCTGGCAGGAGGCGCATTGGACCGGGACCGGATTTCCGAAGGTGTTTTATCTGAAGTACCACGGTTATCCTGCGTTCTTCCCGCTCTGGGCGATGGCGCGGTATGAGGGGTTGATGGCCTCGAATGACCGCGAGGTGAAATGGGGGATCTGACCGGGCTGGCGGGGAGACGCTCCCACCACCCCACCCCGCGCCTCCCCGCCAGCCCGGCTGCACCCGTTGCGAGAACGATGTGACCGCCCCGTTGCTTGGCATCGTGTGTGGGATGCAGGCGGAGGCGGATGCGCTCGGCCGGGTCATTTTGGACACGCGGGTGACGGTGAGCATCTCGGGCGCCCGGCCCGACCTGGCCGAGGAAGGCGCGCGCTGGTGCCTGGACCAGGGGTGCCGGGGACTGATGAGCTTTGGCCTTGCGGGCGGGTTGCAGCAGGGCCTTGCTCCGGGGACGCTTCTGGATGCGGGCCGGGTGGTGAGTGGCGCATCTGAGATGGCAACGCTCGACGCGATCTCGGGCGAAGCTATGGACGGCGCCACTTGCGGTGACCTGCTGGGATCGGAGCAGATGGTGCTTGCAGCGGAGGAGAAGGCGCGGCTGCATCGCGAGACGGGCGCTGCAGCGGTGGATATGGAGAGCCACCGGGTCGCCAAAGTCGCCGCCGATGCCCGGGTTCCGGCCTGGGCTCTACGGGCTGTTGGCGACCCGGCCGAGGCCTCGCTGCCGCCTTTCGTGACCGGGGCGCTGAGCGCCACCGGGCATCCGCGGATCGGACCGGTGTTGATCGGGTTGGCCCGGGCACCGGGATGGCTGCCCGCGCTGTTGCGGCTGAGACGAGATACACAGGCAGGGTTGGCGACCCTGGCGAAAGCAGTCCAAAGCGGAGCGGTGGCGCGGGTTTTGGATACCCTCGCCTGTTCCGAGCAGGCTTAGCGCCCTCTTGTTGCGATCGCCGTCGCACCGGTCAGGTGCAGCGGAGCATGCGCGCTGACCCCAACCGTGCTGTTCGTTAAGATCGCTACTCCGCCGCGATCTTGTTGAGGCGGGCCATTTCCTCGGCGACAATCCGCTCGTGGTGCTCCTCCGCCTCGCGCGCTTTCGAGAGATCCGGCTCGGCGGCGAAGGCGCCCTCGGTCTTGAGGCCGGTAAAGGCCAGTTTCAACATCTTGAACGGGTTAGAGAAGGCGATGTTGGCGGCGGTCGGCTCATAGCCGCAATGGGCCATGCAGTCGGCGCATTTCTCATAGTTGCCGGTGCCGTATTTCTCCCACTCGGTGGTGTCCATCAGCTCACGATAGGTCTTTGCATAGCCCTCGCCCAGCAGATAGCAGGGTTTCTGCCAGCCAAAGACGTTGCGGGTCGGCATACCCCAGGGGGTGCAGAGCATCTCTTGGTTGCCGAGCAGGAAATCGAGGAAAATCGGTGAGTGGCTGAGGGACCACCCCTTGGCAGTGCCGCGTTTCTCGCCGATCCGCCAGACTTCGCGGAAGAATTCCTTTGTCCGACGGCGGGTTAGAAAGTTCTCCTGATCCGGTGCCCGTTCGTAGGTGAAGCCGGGTGAGATCGAGATATTGACCCCCAACTCGGTGCAGTAATCGAGGTAATCGGCCAGTTCCTCGGCCGGATAGCCCTCGAAAACCGTGGCGTTGACATTGACCGCAAAGCCCTTGTCCTGCGCCGCTTTGATCGCCTTCACCGCGCGTTTGAACACGCCTTTCTGATCCACCGCCTTGTCGTGATGGGCATCCAACCCGTCGAGATGGACGGAGAAAAACAGATAGGGCGAGGGCTCGAACAGATGCAGCTTCTTCTCGAGCAGCAGGGCATTGGTGCAAAGCGAGACGTATTTCCGACGCGCGACCAACCCCTTCACAATCTCGCCGATCTCCTTGTGGATCAACGGCTCTCCGCCCGGGATGGCAACCATGGGAGCGCCGCATTCCTCGGCGGCTTCCCAGCATTGTTCGGGCGTAAGGCGGCGGTTCAGGATCAATTCGGGATAGTCGATCTTGCCGCAGCCCGGGCAGGCGAGATTGCATTTGAACAGCGGCTCCAGCATCAGGACCAGCGGATAGCGCTTGTTCCCCTTCAGCTTTTGCTTCGCGATATAGGCGGCCACGGCGGCCTGTTGGCGAAAGGGAACACCCACTGCTCTTCTCCTGACCCATGCGCCCTCGCGGCGCTTATCCCGGCTCTATACCGCAACGCAACGAAACAGTCACGCGCGCGCCGGCGGTTTCGCTCAGATACTGTTCTTGCGCATGAAATCAAGAAGGGCCGTTGGGCCGCCTTGTTGCAGAATGCCGTCGAATTCGTCGCGTTTGAGGATCAGGAACGAGGTGCCGCCCACCATGACGTCGATCACCAGATGCCCCCGTGCGCCGAAGTCGCGGATCCGCCAGTCCACCGGCAGGGTTTTGCCATTGGCGCGGGGGATGGTGGCGCGGACCAGGGCATCCTTGCGGGCGCGGCGTGCCTCGATGATCTCGGGCTTCTGCTCCAGGCCCTTGCCGAACTGATTGAAATAGAGCTGCGCCAGAAAGCCTGGCAGCAGCGCGCGGAACTCCGCAGCCTGAGCCTCGCTCATCGACACGGCATCGGCATCGATCAGAAACCGCTCCCAGACATCGAAGGCGAAACTGTCCGCGATGGCCGCCTTCAGGCGCGTGCGCTGCTCGGCAGCCGAGGTCTGCGCGGTGAGAGCGCCATGGGCGGCCTCAACCAGCGTCTGGGCCCGTGCGAGGGCCGCGCTCTGCTCGGCGGCGGGGGCGGCGGGGGCGAGCAGGCCCAGCATGCAGAGGGCGGCAAGCAGGCGGCGGGAGATAAGGGTCAGGCGCAAGGCAGGCTCTCCAAGTGTTTCGCAGGGCATACACGAACCCCGCAGATGGGGCCAGCGGCGGGGGCGATCAACTCTCCGATCACCTTCGCGTCAGGTCGCGCGGCCAAGGCGCGCCAGCGGCGGGGTGAGGGCGAAACAGGTCAGAACCGTCGCCGTCAACCCGATCGCAAGCAGGATGCCCATGCTCGCCGTCCCCACATGCTGCGAGAGGCCCAGCGTACCAAACGCGGCAATGGTGGTCAGGGCGGAGTAGAAGGCCGCCATCGGGGTGGCGGTATCGAAGACCTCCCCGCTATGACGGCTGCGGAGTGCCAGGTGAATGCCACTATCGACCCCGATCCCGATCATCAGCGGCAGGACAATCACATTGGCATAGTTAAACGGCATGCCCAGGAGCACCGAGGCGGCCATGCAGATCGCCCCAGCCAGCAGGACCGGCAAGAGGATGGCGAGCACACCCGCCACGCTGCGCAGCATCAGAAGCGCCAGCAGTGCCGCCCCGGCCAGAGACAGCGCGAGCGCCTCGATCAGCGCGGCGGTCACGGCCTTGCGCGCGCCTTCGATCTGCACGGGTGCGCCGGTCGCCCCGGGCAGCGCCTCGGCCAGCGCTTCGGCAAAGGCGGCGCGTTCTGCGGGAATGCGGATGTCGGCCTCGGGCAGGATTTCAACTCGGTAGAGCCCGTCAGACGACAGATAGCGTTGGGATAGCTGGGACGGGAGCGTCTCGACTGTCACCTCATCCATCTCCAGCAAGGCCGCCAACTGCCCCTCGAGCGCGGGGAAGAATTGGAAGACCCCCTCCTGCGCCACGGCCTGCGCAGAGCGCCCGGCGCTGGCATAGAGGCGGAGGGCGGCCGCGAGCGCCGCCTGCTCTGGCTGGTCGCCCAACGCATTGGCCAGCGAGGTGGGCGTGACCGCATCCGTCTCGGCCAGTTCCTCGGGGATGCCGTTCACGGCGTGATCAATCGATGGCCAGGCGAGATCGAGCAGAGCCAGCTTGTCCTCCTGCTCCGCCGGGATCAGCGCGCCGAGCCAGATGGCACTTTCGACCTGCGGCAAAGCCTCGGCCTCGGCGGCCAGCGCCGCCGCGCGCGCGCGATCGGGCGCCAGGATCGAGGCGCGCAACGGGCTGCGACCTGACTCGGAGATCAGACGGTTATAACTCTGCACCGAGCCGGAACTGGGGTCGCGCAAGCCCATCGGATCCGCGTCGAAACGGGCCTGGGACGCGATCAGCGCCGCGATCAGGCCCAGCGCCGCCATGCTCCAGGTAAACCGCGGATGAGCCGCCAGAAAGGCCGGAACCCGCCCCCGCGCGCGACCGATGGACAGCCCGGGACGCAGGGCGATCACCGCAGGAAGGACCGTGACCGAGACGGCAAAGGCAACCAGCACACCGGTCCCACCAATGACGCCAAGCTGCGCCATGCCCCGGAAATCGGTCGCCATAAAGGCGAAGAAGGCCAACGAGGTCGAGAGCGCCGCCAACACCAGCGCCGGACCAACCGACCGGGCGGTGTCGGCGAGCGCCTCCGCCACAGCCCCTCCCGCCCGCGCGCGCTCGTCCAGATGCGCCAGGAAATGGATGGCAAAATCGATCCCCAATCCGACCATCAGGACGATGAAGGCGATCGAGATCAGATTGAGACTTCCGACCGTCACCGAGGCTGCGCCCGCCGTCAGCGCCAGGGTCACCAACAGCGCGCCAAGGCCTAGGACCACCCGCCCCAGAGAGCCGAGCGCGAGCCAGAGCACGATGGCGACAAAGCCCAGGGAAAGGCCGAGGGACCAGAAGATCCGCGCCGTGACAGAGCGCAATTCCTCGGCGCGGAGCACCGGATCACCCGTGATCCCGATCCTGAGGCCCGGGTCCACCCGCGCCTCCGCCACCGCCGCCTCGACCGCCCGCAGCGCAGGTTTGACCGGGTTGAGCGCGGTGAAATCAGGCTCTGGCATCACGGTCAGGACACGCAACGCGGGCCCACCTTCTCCGGCCAGGGCCGAGGTCCAGGCAAGCGGGGTCACCCGGCCTTCGGCCGCCCCGGCAAAGACCTCCGCCGCCTCGGCATAGATCGGCGCCAGATCAGCCTCGCGCCCCGCGCCCTCGGCCAGCAGGCGCGCCTGATCGAGGGCAGCAAGGAAGCCGTCCACGGTTTGATCGGCGCGGATCGACGCGATCAGGTTCGAGGACTGGCTGATCCGTCGCATCTGATCGTCGAAGGTCGCGAGATCGGACCAAAGCAAGCCGTTCTGCATCAGGAACGGGTCGATCGCAGGGGCAAACATCTCGGCAATACCCTCGGCGCCGTCCAGCCGGTTCACGATCTGCCGCAAAGCGGTGTCTGCCCGGTCTGCGGTATCGCCCTCGACCAGCACGAGAATGGCGGTCTTGTCCTGCGGGAAAGCGGCACGCAGCGCCAGGGCATCGGCTTGGAACGGCAGGTCGGGGTTCAGCATCCGGCTCGAGTCGGTGTCCACACCCAAGCCCGAAGCGCCAAACAAGGACAGCCCCGTCAGCAGTGCCACCGCGACCAGGACTTGCCGCGGCCAGCGCGCGACGAAAGACACGAGGCGGGCAATGCCGTTTGCGATGCTCTCCAAACCTGCGCCTTTCCCGGTTTCGCCCGGCTTTTCCAGGCGCCATGTGTTGATCGCCGCCGGAATAGGCCCGAAACGACCGTTGTGATTGTCAACTTTACGCGTCGCCCCTTGTGAGGGCTGCGCTTTCCACTTACCCTAAAGCGATAAGGCAGTCGCAGTAAGGGTCGGCATGCCACAATTTTGGGGCGTGGCCGCAAGTCGGCCGAGAGCGGCGGAGTTGACGATGACGGCAAGACGTTGGGCCAGGGGCCTTGGCAGCCTTGCGATGGCAGCGCTGCTGGTGGCCTGTTCCAGCCCCGGGCCGGGTGCGCCGATCGCCGAGCGCGACCCGTTGGAGAGCTCCAACCGCTTCTTCCACGAAAACAACGTCCGGCTGGACCGGTTCATCCTGCGCCCGGCAGCGCAGGGCTATGATTTCATCACGCCCGAACTGTTCCAGCACTTGATCGGCAACGCCTACAACCACATCAACACCGTGGGTGACTTTGCGAACTATGTTTTCCAGGGCGACGTCGACTCGGCGCTGGTTGCTCTGGGACGGTTCACCGTGAACTCGATCATCGGTGCCGGGGGTCTGCTGGATCCGGCGACCGAGTTTGACCTGCCGCGGGAAGACACAGATTTCGGCGTGACCCTGGGCAAATACGGGGTGGGCGAAGGCGCCTATCTGGTGCTGCCGCTGCTCGGCCCCTCGACCAGCCGGGACGCCTGGGGCGGGTTGGTTGACCGGGGGCTCGACCCACGGACCTATGTTGGCCTGTTCGTCGACGGCACGATTGTCGATATCGCCATGCCCTCCTCGACAGCGCTCGAGATCATCGACACCCGCAATCGCAACGCCGATCTGATCGATGACGTGCTCTACAACTCGGCTGACAGTTACATTTCGCTGCGGTCGATCTATCTCCAACGGCGCGATTCGTTGATCCGGGGAGAGGAAGGCGCTACGGATGCGCTGCCGGACATCTTCGACGAAGAGACCAATTGAGCCGGCCAGAAAGCCGGGACACCGCCATGACCAGCAGCACAGCCACACGCGCGCCCCAGATCGATGCGGGCGCGGACTTCGCCACAGCCTTGAAAGCCGCCGCCGATCTGACCGAGGCGACGCTTGATGCCTGCCTGCCGACCCCCGCAGGTGAGCCGGGCGAGGCCGAGTTGATCTCGGCCATGCGCTATGCGGTGATGGATGGCGGCAAGCGGTTGCGCGCCTTTCTTGCAATCGAGACGGGCCGCTTGTTCGGCGCGCCCGAGGCCGGGACCGCACGGGCCGCCGCCGCGGTCGAGTGTCTTCACGCCTACAGTCTCGTGCATGATGACATGCCCTGCATGGATGATGACGATCTGCGCCGCGGAAAGCCAACGGTCCACAAGCGCTGGGACGAGGCGACGGCGGTGCTGGCGGGCGATGCGCTCCAGACCATCGCGTTCGAGATCCTGGCGGATCCGGCAACCCATGCGGCGGGAGATGTGCGGGCGCAGCTTTGCCTCCGCCTGGCCCAAGCCTCGGGGTTTGCCGGGATGGTCGGCGGCCAGGCGATCGATCTGGCAGCCGAGACTTCTGACGCACCGTTCGGCCCCAAGCAAGTACGCAAGTTGCAGGCCTTGAAGACCGGCGCTCTGATTTCCTTCGCGGCCGAGAGCGGTGCGATCCTGGGCGGAGCGGATGCGGCCGCGCTGGCCAAAATCCGGGCCTATGCCGATGCGCTGGGCGAGGCGTTCCAGATCGCCGATGACCTGCTGGACGTGACGGGGACCGAGGAGGAAACCGGCAAACGGGTCGGCAAGGATGCGGGCGCCGGCAAGGCCACCTTCGTGGACATCCTGGGCGTCGAAGGCGCACGCCAACGGGCGGCCGACCTGACCGCCGAGGCCAATGCGGCGCTAGCGGGTTTTGGCGAGGACGCAGCCCTTCTGGTGGCCGCCGCGCATTTCGTGGTCGCACGGCGCTCCTGACACGCGCTCAAGGGTTTGAGGAGCGCTCGGACGCGCTACTCCGCAGCCCTGGTCGCGTCTCCGAACCATCCGGGGAGCAAAGCATCGGCTGCGCCGGGTGCGCGGCGCGCGTGGCGGTCGAGCGGGTTGGCCCGGTCTCTCACCAGCCGGGCCGGACGTTCTCCGATCTCGAGGATCCGATCGGCCAGGGTCAGCGCCTCGGCCCGGTCATGGGTCGCGATCAGGGCCGTCGCCTGCGATGCCGCCAGCAGGTCGCGGATCAGGCCGCGCATCGCCGCCGCTGTCGGCGGGTCCAGCGAGACCGTCGGCTCATCCATCACCACGAGCACCGGGTCAATTGCCAAGGCTCGCGCCAAGGCTGCCCGGCGCTGCATCCCCAGCGAGACCCGCTCGGGATACTGATCCGCCGCCTCGGACAGGCCGACATCGGCCAGCAGAGCCCGGGCGCGATCCTCGCCGCCCGACCCCGGAACCAGAGTGATGTTCTGGGCGAGCGTTCGCCAGGGCAGCAGGCGCGGGCTTTGGAACACCATGGCGACCTGTCCCTCCGGGCGCCGGATCTCGCCCTCGAACGCGTGGTCGATCCCGGCGATCAGGTTCAGTAGGGTCGTCTTCCCGGCACCCGAGGGGCCGATCAGCGCCGCAATCTCGCCCGGCGCCAGATCGAAAGCAATCCGGCCCAGTACGGGCGCATCGTCGAACTGCTTTCCGTCCAGGGCAACCGAGAGCCCGCTCACCGCCGCCACCGGTTGGCATACCGCTCCCAGGGTGCGATGAGCCCCAGCTCGATGGCCTGCACGATCACGATAAAACCAAGCGCATAGGCGAGGATCGCCGCCACATCGAACAGTTGGAAATGGAGATGAAGCTGGAAGCCAACGCCGTTCGAGCGGCCCAGCAACTCCACCACCAGCACGATTTTCCAAACCAGGGCCAACCCGTTCCGCGCGGCCACGGCAAAATAGGGGGCCAGTTGCGGCAGCACCACATGCGCCATCCGGGCACGCCAGTTCAGCCGGTAGATCTCGGCCATCTCCAACAGATCCCGGTCCAGCCGCCGCGCTCCCTCGCGCAAGGTCACAGCGACATTCGGGATCTTGTTGATGGCCACCGCACCGATGGCCGCCACCTCCGTCAAGCCGAACCAGACATAGCAGAGGATGATGGTCACCAGCGCGGGCAGGTTCAGAAACAGCGACAGCCAGCCGCCAAACAGCCTGTCCGCCCCCTCGGACCGGCCGAGCGCCAGGCCAATCGCCGCGCCGATCGCCATGGCCAGGCAAAATGCCGCCAGGACCCGCAGAAGCGTCGCGCCCAGATGCATGGCATAGCCCTGCTCCCATTCGCGCAGAAGAGCGGACCAGACCTCGGCAGGACCCGGCAGCACGGGCGAGGCGATCAGCACTGCGAGCAGCGCCCAGACCACGCCAAAACCGAGGAGGGAGAGTAGCGGCCAGAGCGCCTTGCCCGCGCCACGCGCCGCGATTGCGCTCTCAGCCATCCTGATCGAACACCGCGGCGTCGAAGGCGCCCGCGCTGTCGCGGAAGCGCTGCCCGCCGGTTTTCTCGAGCAAAGCATGCAGGCGGCGGGCCGAGTCCGTGTCCGCCTCGCTCCACTGTGTCTGGATCCCGGCGCGATAGGCGTCGCGCAACCGAGTGAATTCGGCTTCTCCAGCCACGCGCATCAGGGGGCGCAGCCGCTCCCATTCCGCGTCGGAGTGGCTGAGCAGATCGGCTGCGGCCGTGACCGCGGCCCGAAACGCCTCGATCTCGCGCGCCCGGCTGCGCCCGCGATCCCAGACAAAGCCAACCAGCGCAGGGGCATTCTCGAAGCCCAGTGTCGTCAGCGCTTCGGAGACGCCCAGCATCCGCTCGGCCCCCGCCGCTTCCAGCCGGGCGACAT
>JBCBIS010000153.1:0-10433 GCA_038524325.1 Pseudomonadota bacterium | reverse complement strand
CCGCCGGGGAGGGGTCAGCCGAAGATCCGCTCCAGAATGCCCTTTTTCTTCGGAACGGCCGCCTCGGCCGCGGCTTCTTTCATGACGCCGGCCACGGTGCCATAGGTCTCGGTCCAGGCGGATTTCAGATCGTCGTTCCAGGCATCGCCGAGACCCTTTTCCAAGGTAAACAGCAGCGCGCCGCCGACGGTGTCGTAATGCTCGTCCTTCACGCCATAGCCGACATGCTTAGCACCCAGATCCTTCAGGACCGGCAGAATGCTCTCGACATCGTTGAGGTTCTGCACGGCGGTGCCGAGGGTCTGCATCAGCACTTCCTTCTGGCGGCTCATATCCGACGCGAAGAGCGGTCGGACCTCGGGCGCCACTTCGAACAGGCGATCATAGAAGATATCAGCGGCCTTGTCGGCGATCGGCACGACCTTCTGAAAGCTGTCCTGCACCAGTTTGACTTGTTCCGGGGTCATCTCTCGTTCCTTCTCAGTCGAGGCCGTCGAGGGCAATCTCCGCCCCTCCGCTGTGGAAAACCATGAAGCGGACGGCGGCCTCGACCTCCGCATCGGTCAGTTCGTCATTGCCCCCGCGCGCCGGCATCAAGCCGCCGAGCGATGTTTCGAACCCGTTCTGGGCGTGGGAGATCAGGGTCGTGATGCCCTTGGTGACGCGCTTTCCCCAGAACCGCGACCCGGTGATTTTCGGCGCGCCGAAATTACCCGAGCCATGGCAGATCCGGCAGTTCTGATCCCAGATCTGGCCGCCCTCGACCAGCTTCGGATGGGGCGGCACCGGCAGGCGTTTGGCCGAGACGGTGCCCTTCAAGCCCCGGTCGGGATAGGGCGGCGGCACCCGCTCGGCCGAATGGGTTTCGCCCGGGGCGGTCAACCCGCCCCAGGCAATCAGGACCGCGGCGGCGATCCGCGCGCGCATCAGCCGTCGAGCGGGATGCGGATCACCACACCGCCCATCACATCGCCGACCTTGAAGTCGGTGCGCGGCGTGTCCTTGTGGTCGTTATGGCAGGTCGCGCAGACCTCGGCCACGGCGACATCCGGATAGACGGCGGTGAAATAGGTCTCGCCGCCCAATTCCTCTTCGCCATAGAAGTTCTCGCCCGGATTGTCGGCGATGAATTGCAGACCTTCCTTCTCCATATCGGTCTTCGGCGCGTTCTGCTTGTTGATCGGCCACAGCGATTGCAACGAGTAGGAGAAGAGGTCGGTCTTGTCGGCCACCATCTCCGAGCCGAAGCGGAACATCTGCGCCGGCAGCGGGGCGGCCACATCGTCCTCATAGAATTCGCTGGCCTTGATCAGCTTGTGCTGGGCGACCAGGCGCTGGACGATCATCTTGGTATAGATCGTCCGGTCGCTGTCCATCACCGCGTGGAGCATGTCGGCCACATCCTTGGGGTCCAGCCCCTCGGAGGTTGCGGCGACCGGGGTCATGGCGATCATGCCGGCGACCGCTGTCGTCTTGAGAAATTTCCCTGTCATGAGTACGTCCTTTCACGTTGCACGTCTGTGTGACGGCGCGTGGGGTAGGGTCCGGTGATTGGCGTCATGGTCCTACTTCACGCGCTTTAGAGCCCAGTCGATGCTTTCGATCTGCACCGCGGGGCGCCCGTTGAAATTGCTCTCAACGAGGTTCGGGTCGGCCAGGGCATCGATCGCGAAATCGAGGCTGTGGCACGAGAGGCAAACCGCCCGGATCATCTTCTCATTCGGGCGGAGATAGGCGTTCTGGTTATGGGTGGTGAACATCCGGCCCAGCCGGTTGTTCTGCCCGCCCTTGATCTTCGGCATATGGCAATCGGCGCAGGAGACGCCGGTGCCCGGAGCGCCTCCCGCCATCTCGGCCTGCCAGAGCGCGTAATGGGGCGAGGTGAAGTAGTTCTGCGTATGCGTGTCGTTGTGGCAATCGGCGCAGGCGTCGACGGCGGCGGGCCGGATATCCACCTCATGGGGCTTGTGGCAGGCATTGCAGGTGCCGATCTCGCGATCAGCCGCGTCCGCCTTCAGGCCCGGCAGCGGGCTCTCGCCCACGGTAATCGGGTCGAGCGGCTCGTCCTGGAACAAGATGGCTGCGAAGGCGCCAATCCCCTCCTTCGGGGCCTTGCGCAGTTTCGGCAGCTCGTGGTGGAAGCGCATGCCGTGGCGCCCCTCGGTGAAGGTCTTCACCTGTTGGCGGTGGCAGGATTTGCAGGCGTCGAGGGTCGGGCTCTCGACCCAGGCCGCCTCCATCTCCTCGACGGTCTCGGCTTTCTTGGCATGGCAATCAGCACAACCGACGCCCGAGAGCGCATGGGCCGAGCCGTCCCATTTCGCCACCGCATCCTCGGTCAGATAGGCCGCGGGCGCCACGGCATCGGCGGCGGTCAGCACCTGAACCAGCATCTCCTCCGCGGCGGCGGCGGGGTCTTCCGGCGCCTCCTCCAGCCCGGTCAGATAGGTCGTCAGCGCCGCCTTGGGATCGGCCTCTGCCAGGGCCAGGACGACCGGCCGTTCCGAGCGGCTGACCGCAGCACCGGTCAGGATCGCCAGTTCCGCGATATCCGGCCCGCCGGCATGTTTGACCAGGAACTCCTCATAGAGCGCCGTATTGTCGTGAAAGTTGTGGCAGCCCGCCGTGGCGCAGGTCTCGAAGCCATAGCCTTCATGGCTGGGGCGGTTTTTGTAGACCTCCTCGTGACAGGCCGAGCAATAGTCCATCGGCAGGCTGACGGCGCTGACCCGGGTGATTTCGGGCTTATGCTCGGCATGGCAGGTATGGCAGTAGAGCGCGTCGAGCTTTGCCCGCACATCCGCATTGCGCGGGTCGCGGAACTTCTTCACCGGATGGCTGTCGTTCGAGAGTTTCAGCTCGTCCTTGTGGCAACTCAGGCACGCCTTGTTCATCGCCTTGGCGGTTTTCTTCGGCGTCGCGAAGGCGTCGGCGGCGTGGCAGCTCTCGCAGGAGAGTTCGATCTGGTGATGCGCGCCCGTCGTCTGCCCGATCAGCAGCGCCTCGCGCGAGCCGCCGACATACATGATCGCCGCCACGGCGGCGCCTGCCACCAGGGTGCCCGCCAACCAAACCAGCCAAAGGATCGCGTTCCGGGTCATCGCCGCCTCAATACGAATAGACTGAGAGGATATGCGCCAGCAGCAGCACAGGCAGCGGCCAAAGCGCGATCACATGCACCCAATAGGGCAGGGTCCGCGCTTTCTGTTCGGGCGTGTCGAGCCCCTGTTCGACCAGCTTGTGCCCTCCACCAGTGGTCAGCCCCAGGATCGCTCCGAACAGGAGCGTCGCCGCAAACGCTGCCATCAGCCAGAAGTTCAGTCCCGAGCCGAGGCGAAAGCCGGTATGGACGAAGAGCCCGATCACCGCCGCGACCCCGATGGCCAGATGCACCAGCCGCCAGCTCTCATACCCGCCCAAGCGGCTGAAGATTTTGATCCGGCGGCGCAGGCCCAGCACCGCCGCCGCGGCCGTCAGGCCCAGCAGGATATAGCCGGACCACTGCTTCCAAACGCCGTCGAACCACAAATTGGTCCAGAGATCACCGATCCGGAACGTGTCCGGAACCGGCACGCGGGGCAGCACGAGGGTGGCGAGCGCCATGACCCCCGCAATGCCCGAGAGACCGATCAGCCAGCGCCACCAGCGCACCGGCTCGGGCGCCGCGTTGCCCTGGCCGAGCAGATCCAGCACCAGCGGTTTGCATGTGCCGCAGACCGTGTTCGCACTGGTTGCCGCCCGCACCTCGTCCAGCGAGCCGGCGCCCAAGGTCACCGCATCGGCAATCGCGCCTTTGGTCACGCCGGTGCAGTTGCAGACGATGGCCGTGCCCGGCCAGGCCGACACGCCGGCGGTGTCCTCGCGCCACACGCGGCCATGGCGCTGGAAGGTCCAGCGGTGCCAGGCGGTCACTCTCGCACCTTCGTTCACCGCCTGTTGCAGGCGGTTGGCCTCGGGCCAGTCACCCACGCCCAAGGCGGCCACCAACCGACCGCGCCGGATCAGCAGGCGGCGATAGGCCCCCGTCTCTGGATCCTCCCAAACGACCGAGCGCACAGCGGTTTGCTGCTCGAGCGTTTCGTAATCGCCCATCGAGAAGACTTCGGCCCCCAGGACTTTCAGCTTCGTGGCGGGCGTCGAGCCCGCATAGCGCGCCGCGCCGCTGCCCGCGATGGCATCTGCCGCCACACTGACCTGTTCGAAGCCCGGGCCGACGAGACCGATCACCCGCCCGTCGAACTCTGCGCATTCCCCGACTGCGAAGATATCCGGGTCCGAGCTTCTGAGCTGTGCATCCACCTGGATGCCCCGGTTGTGCCGCAGATCGCTTGCGATGGCCAACTGGGTGTTCGCCCGGACGCCGGTGCAGAAAATCACGGTGTCGGAAGGGATGCGCGTTCCATCGGCCAGTTCGACACAATCGACCCGGCCCTCGCCCACGATCCGGGCGACCCGCTGGCCGGTCAAAACCTCGGTTCCCAGATCCTCGATCCGGGCTTTCAGGATCGCCGCTGCCCCGTCGTCGAGCTGGCGCGGCATCAGCCGGTTTTCGTGTTCGACGACCGAGACGGCGGCACCGCGTTTGGCCATGCCCCGCGCTGCCTCCAATCCCAGCAGGCCGCCGCCGATCACCAGCACCTTGCGCGCTGTCATCGAGCGGGCGAGCAGCGCCTCCACGTCGTTGAAGTCGCGGAAGGTAAAGACACCGGGCAGATCGGCGCCGGGCACCTCTGGCACGAAGGCGCGCGACCCGATGGCCAGCACCAAGGTGGCATAGGGCTGGCGGCGGCCCGTCGAGGTCGTCACCGCCTTGCCGGCACGGTCGATATCGACCACCGAGACACCGTCATAGCGGTCCAATCGCCCCGGACGCGGCACATAATCGGAGAGGTGAACGCTGCCCAGTTGCGCCTCGCCAGCCAGGAGCGGGGTGAGTTTCACCCGATTATAGGGCTGCCAACGCTCGGCATTGAACAGCACGACATGGCGTCCGAGGCGACACAGCTCCTGCGCCATCCGCATCCCGACCGGTCCTCCCCCCACGACAACGACAGGCCCGTCGGCTGCGTCCACAGATGTCTCGACACTGGTCGGCTGGGCCTGAATATTCATCGCACGTCTCCCGCTCACAGCCGGGCGCGGGTCGCGCATGGGCCGTTGGCTGTCTCGATGTGCGGCGATGATGCCGCTGGGCTCCTGACCAGAGGTCGGGAGAGGACCGCAGCGTTGCTTGGGTGCCCATCATTGGACGGCGAGACCAGGTCGATCTGGCTCGATCTCGATAGTTCGCAGAGAATTGCAGTTCGTCAATGTAAATTTTGCAACGCAGCAAAATTTGCAGAACAGTGCTGCGCTGCAACCTATCGCGGCGTGGTTTTTCCCGGCAGGCGCGATTTGATTATTTGCAGCACCCGAATACCTCCTTGGCACTGCTGCGTGACGAGAGATCAATGGCGAACATCACATCCTCCCCAAGGGCCGTCCCCGTGCCATCGGGCCGGATCACCCGTCTGACCAGGTTGAGCTCGATGGCCACCAGCGTCGCGGGCAATGTCGCGCTGGGCGGCTTGCGCGAGATCAGCCGGGGGCGGCGCCCGGGGTTTCGCGACCTCCTCCTGACCCCGGCGAATATCAGCCGAATCACCGATGATCTGGCGCGGATGCGCGGGGCGGCGATGAAAGTGGGGCAATTGCTGTCGATGGACACGGGCGATGTTCTGCCTCCGGAACTGACCGAGATCATGTCCCGGTTGCGGGCCGACGCGGATTTCATGCCGCCGGAACAGTTGAAAACCGTCCTCAATCGCGCCTGGGGCCGCGATTGGCTCAGGCAGTTCAAGAGCTTCGACACACGCCCCGTGGCCGCCGCCTCGATCGGGCAGGTGCATCGGGCCAAGCTGCGCGATGGGCGCGATATGGCGGTGAAAGTGCAATATCCGGGCGTCGCGCGCTCGATCGACAGCGATGTCGCGAATGTCGCCGTGCTGCTGCGGATGTCGGATCTGCTGCCCAGGGGCTTCGAGATCGGCCCCTATCTCGAAGAGGCCCGCCGGCAATTGCACGAGGAGGCGGATTATGCCCGCGAAGGCGGCTGTCTGGCGCAGTTCGGTCAGTTGCTGGAAGGTGCCGAGGGCGTGACCCTGCCCGCGCTCTACCAGGATTGGACGACGCCGACGGTCCTGGCGATGTCCTTTGTCCCTTCCGTGCCCATCGAGGACGCGGCCGATCTGCCCGAGCCCGAGCGCAACGCAGTGGCCGAACGGCTGGTGCGTCTGCTCCTGCGTGAGTTGTTCGAGTTCCAGGTCATGCAGACCGATCCGAACTTCGCGAATTACCGCTACCAGCCTGAGACGGGGCGGATCGTCCTGTTGGATTTCGGCGCGACCCGCAGCTTCTCCGCCGAGATCGTGGCGCAGTATCGCCTGTTGTTCCAGGCCGGGATGAAGGGAGACCGCGCCGCCCTCCACGCTGCCGCGCTGGAGATCGGCTTCATCGCCGAGGAGACCTTGCCGCGGCATCAGGAGGCGGTGGTCGGCATGATTGCGACCGTCTTCGAGGCCGTGCGCGCGGTCGAGCGGTTCGATTTCGCTGACCGGACGCTCTCCGAGGAGATGAACGAGGCCGGGGCCGCCCTGGCCCGCGACGGGTTCTTGCCCCCGCCGGTTCCGATGGATGTGCTCTATCTGCAGCGGAAATTCGGCGGTACCTTCTTGCTGGCCAATCGGCTGGGGGCCACCTTGCCTGTGCGCGACCTGCTCGAGGTGGCCGTCTCGGCCTGACGCCACTGTCGCAGAACCGCCATTTGGGCGGCGCAATCCGTGCCTATATAGTCGCGGCGGGCAGGGGATCGGGAGGCAGGCATTGGGCATCGGCGATTGGGCGGAGGATCTGCTCGACGGTATCGACCGGGCACGGCGCGGCGTGGACGAGCTGTTCGAGCCGACGCTGCGCCTCGGGGTGACCGGCCTCTCCGGCGCCGGAAAAACCGTGTTCATCACCGCGTTGGTCGCGTCGCTGCTGAACCGCGGCCGCATGCGCATGCTGATGGCGGAATCCGAGGCACGGATCGAGGCGGCGGATCTGCGCCCGCAGCCCGACCCGGAGGTGCCCCGATTCGCGTTCGAGACCCACCTCTCGGCCCTGACCCGGCCCGAGCCCGCCTGGCCCGACTCGACCCGGGCGGTCAGCCAGCTGCGCGTCTCGCTGCGCTATCGTCGCTCGGGGCTGTTGGGCGGGGTGCTGGGCAGCGGGACGCTGCATCTCGACATCGTGGATTATCCGGGCGAGTGGCTGCTCGACCTGTCGCTGCTCGATCAGAGTTATGCGGAATGGGCCGCCAAAGCCCTGGAGACCGCCGAGAGCCCGGCCCGGGCCGCCCATGCAGCGGGCTGGCGCGCTGCCTTGGCCGGCGCGGACCCCTCGGCGCGCCATGACGAGCCCGCGGCCGAGGCGCTGCACCGGGCCTATCGCGCTTATCTCCAGGCCTGCCGGATCGCCGGGCTGTCGGCGCTCGCGCCTGGGCGGTTCCTGATGCCGGGTGAGTTGGAGGGCTCTCCCGCCCTTACCTTCGCCCCGCTGCCCGAACCGGCGCGGGCCGGGCGGGGCAGTCTCTATGCACAGATGCGCGACCGGTTCGAAGCCTATAAGCGTGTCGTCGCCAAGCCGTTTTTTCGCGAACATTTCGCCCGTCTCGACCGGCAGGTGGTGCTGATTGACGCTCTGGGCGCGGTGGCGGGCGGACCGCGCGCGTTGGCCGATCTGACCGCGACAATGGCCGAGACCCTGTCGGCTTTTCGCCACGGCACGAATTCCTGGCTGGACACGATCCTGGGCACGCGGCGGATCGACCGGCTGCTGTTCGCGGCCTCGAAGGCCGACCATCTGCACCACGCGCAGCATGACCGGCTGGCGGCGTTGGCCGAGGCGATGCTGGCCGAGGCGGCGCGGCGGGCGGAATGGGACGGGGCCGAGACGGCCAGCCTCGCCATCGCCGCTATCCGCGCCACGGCGGAGCAAGAGGTGACTCGCGACGGGCGGGTGTTGGAGCTGGTCCGCGGCCGCCGGCTGGACACGGGCCGCGAGGCGGCGCTCTATCCCGGGGCCCTGCCGGAGGATCCACAGGCCCTCCTCGCCACCGCCGATGCGGCCGATCCGGGCGAGGCCCCGGCGGACTGGCCTGGCCAGGATTTCGCCGCGCTGAAATTCGCCCCGCCGGTCTGGGGCGCGGCCCCCGGCGAGGGCCCGCCGCATATCCGGCTGGACCGGGCGCTGGATTTCCTGATCGGCGACAAGTTGGAGTGAGTGGATGAGCGACCCGACCCCGCGCCAAGGCCCGGTGATCCTGGATCTCGAGGCCGATCCCCTGCCCGATGCCCCGCTGCCGGCAGAGGCGCCGCCGGTCGATGACCAGCCCGGCGCGGGTGAGCAGGCGCTGCGCCTGGCCGCCACGCGCAGGGGACGCGGCTGGGGGCTCGCGGCGCTGTTCTGGAGCGCGTTGCTGGGCCTCGTGGTGATCGCATTGGGGGTCACGGCGACCGATTTCGTGCTGGGGCTGTTTACCCGGCACCCGGTTCTGGGTTGGATCGGGCTCGGCCTCGCCGGCGTGCTGATCGCAGGCCTCCTGGCCCTGGCGCTGGGCGAGGCGGCCGCTCTCGGCCGGCTGAAGCGGGTCGAGAAGCTGCAGGCCATGGCGGGGCGGGGCGATGCCAAGGGCCTGCTTGGCGGGCTCGACCGGCTCTATCGCGGCCGGGTCGATATGGAGGGGGCACGCGCCGATCTGGCCAGGGCCGCGCGGGACACCCCGGATGCCGAGACCTTGCTGAGTGTCGCCGAACGCCAGGTGCTGCACCCGCTGGACGCCCGCGCCGAGGCTGTCGTCGCCCGCGCCGCCCGCGATGTCGCGGCGGCTACGGCGCTGATCCCGCTGGCGCTGGTGGATGTGCTGGCGGTGCTTTGGACCAATCTTCGGATGATCCGCCGGATTGCCGAGATCTATGGCGGCCGCGCGGGCTGGCTCGGCTCCTGGCGCCTGCTCAAGGCCGTGGCCGTGCATCTGGTCGCGACCGGCGCGGTGGCGGCGACGGATGATATGCTGGGGCCGCTGCTCGGCGGCGGCGTGCTGGGCAAGCTCTCGCGCCGCTTTGGCGAGGCAGCGGTGAATGCGGCGCTGACCGCCCGCGTCGGTGTCGCGGCGATGGAGGTCTGCCGCCCGATGCCCTTCGACGAGGCGAAACGCCCGCGCGCCGCCTCTCTGGTGCTGGATGCGCTGAAAGGGTGGCGTCGAACTGAGTGATCCGCTGGGCCTGGGTGCCCGGCGGCAGCGCCCGACTCTCCTCCAGGAGGGCGCCATGGCGAGATCCGCGGAACGCGCACGGCATTGGGGCTTTCATTGTCGTCATGGCGGAACTGCAGCACTGCGCCCAACCATGGACGGGCGCCGCTCTCTTCGCGCGCACGCGGGAGAAGATGGCGCCGCCCGGATCGGGGCGACGCCTTGGCGGTCAGAGGTCTTCCGAGAATTCCTGCCCGCTGACATGGCGCAACCACCAATCGGCGGGCTTCACCGGGGCGCCGGTCCGATCGGTGATCGACAGCGACGGGCAGGATCCGCCCTCGCCCGAGATCGAGACCAGATCGCCATCGAATGACTTGAACGTCATCTCCACCGTCTCGCCATAGGTCGGGGCCTGCTCCAACAGGATGCCCACGGCGATCCGCTCGCCCATGCGCATGCTGTCGTAATAGTCGGAGTAGTAGTGGACCCCGGCCATGTTCCGCCCGATCGAGATATTCGCCGCCAGCTTGTCGAGCTCGCCCTGGATGGTCAGCTTGCCCTTGAACTTGCGGTCCTTGATCAGCCGGCTGCCATCGCCATTCGCGGTGAAGCAGATCGGGTCTCCCTCAGGGGTGCAGAGCGGGCGCTCGACATTGCTGTCGCAGTCTTCGAACATCTCGAAGAAGGCTTTCAGCATGGTCACGCAGCCGCCCGCCACCGTGGCATGCCCCGCGCCATAGGCCGGGTGCATCGGCGAGCCTTCCGGGAAGGCCATCGGCAAGAGCAGGTTACAGCGTTCGAAGGCGCCGGGTTCGATCCCCTCGGGCAGGCACGATTCGAGGTCGTCGCATTTGACGTTGCGCATGTCCCGCATCGCCTCGCCATTCTGTTCGGCATTGTGGCGGATGATCGCCTCCTGGATCTCCTTCGGGATCTCGTTCAGCGATTTCTCGAAGGCCTCTGCCGAGCAGCCCAGTTTCTCGCCGATGCCGAGGCAGGTCAGCGTGAACCGCCCGCCCAAGGTCTCGGGCCGCGCGCGGCGGTGATAGTTGAACTTCTGCCGGCGCACCGCTTTCAGACAGCGGGTCGCAACCTCGCAGACCAGGCTGAGGATGTGGGGCCCGCCAAAGGTGGCGAACGGGGTGCGGGCGCCGGTCGG
>JBCBIS010000152.1:0-10439 GCA_038524325.1 Pseudomonadota bacterium | reverse complement strand
GTCACGCGCTGCACCTCTCGGCCCAGGTCCGACAGGCGCCGCCCCAGGGACAGGGCGCTGGCATCGGGCGTTGGCGCCGGCTCTCCGTCGGGCCGGGTCGGCAGCAGGCCGGCCGAGGCCAGGTCGAGGGTTGGCAGGATCGGGTCGAAGGCCCGGGTCGGGTCGGGCCACGCATCGTCGGGCAGAAGACGCCCGGCGGGCAGGGCAGCGCCCGAGCGATCCGCCTCGCGCGCGAAGACCCCGGCCAGTACGGCGGTCTGCGAGATCAGCTCGCTCTCGGTCTCGCGGATCAACTGGTTCTCGAGCACGCGGAAGAAGAACAGCCCCACCAGCGGCAGCATCACCACCACGGCCAGCACCGCCAGTGTGACCTGCCCGAGCGATGGGCGCCATTTGACCGGCGATGCGGAGGAGCGGGACAGAAGGGCGGCCTTTCAACAATGGGTCCACGGTCGGGGATAACATCGCCAGCCGGGCTGTCCAGCCCGCGACCGTCTTGCGCCAGCCTCGCGTCGTCTCACCCTGGGATGCGGGCGGGTCCCATGGCCCGAAGATACGTCTCGGATTGCCAAGCGGGGGCGGGCTCCCCTAGGTTTGGCGGGCTGGCATTGGAGGCAGGGCATTGGGGGTTCGGCTGCTGATTGCGGGGGGGATGGCCCTCTTTCTGGCCGCGGTGCTGATGACCTCGATGGGGCAGCGCTGGGAGCGCGGCTATGGCCTCGGGCTGCTCTACACACTGCGCGGCCCGGTCGAGGCGCCGCCGGGCGCTATGGTAATCGCGCTCGACTCGGACACCGTCGCCTGGCTGCAGCGCAACGCGCGCGGGCTGGATGCAGTCGCGGATGGGTTCGGGACCTGCCTCACCCCCCATGCGAGAGACGTGATGGAGCGGTCGCGCAATGTGAACCTGGTGCCCCGCGCCCTCTACACCTGCCTGTTGGAGCGTCTGGCGCCGCTGCGCCCCCGGGTCATCGCGATCGATGTAAAGTTCAATGCCGAACGGCCGGATGATGCCGCCTTTGCCAGCGCCATCGCCAAGGCTGGCAATGTGGTCCTGCTCGAAGGGGTCAGCCGCACCGGCCTGATCACCCGCGCCCGTCCGACCGAACAGATTACCGAGGCGGCGATGGGGACCGCCTTGTTCCAGACCAATGGCGTCGATGGCCGCGTCGTGACCGGCTATGCCGCCCAGGTGCCGCCCTTCATCGAGCTGCCTTCGATGCCGCTGTCGGTCTGGCGCAGCTTTGCCGGCGACGGAGCGGGGGAGCCTGCCCTGCAGCCCTTCCAGCCGGTTTGGTTCTATGGTCCGCCGGGCGCGGTCGAGACGCTCTCGATGCGGCAGGTCTTCGAGGCGGGCGCCAGCGCGCTGCCAAAGGATCTGTCCGACAGGGCGGTGTTCATCGGCGTCTCGGACCGGATCAAACCCAATGCCGAGGACCATTTCCGCATGCCAATGCCAATCGGCGCGCCAGACCGAATTGCCGGCGTTGAAGTCGCGGCCACCGGGTTTCTGAACATCGTTCATGGCCACCTTTTGCTGGCGCCTGGCCCCGGCGCGCGCTTTCTGATCACTACGGCCGCGCTGGCTCTGATCTTCGGCACCGGGCTCGGCCTGGGCGGGTGGCGAGGGCTTGTCGCGGTGCCGCTGCTCGGCGGGCTCTATCTCGGCGCAGCGCTTGTGGCGTTTCAGATGGGGCCGCTCTGGTTGCCCGTGATGGTGCCGGTTGTGCTGGGCGTTCCGCTGGGTCTGGCGGCGGTCCAGCTTCAGCGCTATGCGACGGCGCGCGACATCGTGCGCCGGCTGGTGCCGCATCAGATCGCTGACCGATGGCTCAGCGATGCGCGGGTCGACCGCGGCACGGGTGATCTGGAAGCGGCGACCATCATGTTTGTCGACCTCGCCGGGTCGACCGCCATCGCCGAGGCGCATGACCCCCACGCGCTCGAGCGGATCCTGAACATCTATTACGACGCGGCTGCGGGAGCGATCGAGCGGCATGACGGTATGATCACCGAGTTCAAGGGCGATGGCATCCTGGCACTGTTCAGCGCGCGCGTGGCGGGGGAGGCGCATCCACGCAAGGCCTGCGCGGCGGCCTGGGCGGCTTCAGCCGAGATTCACGCGCTGGGCCGCCGCGAGCTGCCAGGGATCTTCGGGACCATCCAGCTGCGCTTTGGCCTGCATACCGGCGAGGTTGCGACCGGCGTGATCGGCAGCCGGGCGCGGTTCAATTTCAACGCTCTCGGCGACAGCGTGATCGTGGCCGCAAGGATCGAGCAATACGGCAAGAAAATCCCCGAGGATGGCCGCGACGTGATCCTGCTGAGCGGGGACACGAGGCGCCAGGCTGCTCTGTCACCCGAGACGGTCCGGCCTATCGGCGCAACCCGGCTTCGGGGGCGCAGCGAGGAGACCGAGCTGTTTCGCTTGATCGCCGCCCCCGGAGACTAGCGCCGGTCTGTCGGGCCATCCAGCAGCTTTCCACGCTGCTTGAAAACGTGTGTTCAGGCCGAAATTCCTGCGATTTGCCAATTATCTTGCTGAGTCTTTGAATCAATTTTACAATGGCCCCAGGGGTCAAAAATGGTTCGATTTACTGCGTTTCTCGTTGTTGCTGCTGGAGCCGCCTGGGGCCTCTCGACCGGGCCGGCGCAAGCGCAGACCCTTGCCCGATGCGCTGGAGAAAGCCGCGGCGAGATCGTCGCTGTCGATGGCACCGTGACCATTCGCGGGTCGAGCGGGGTGGAGCTTCCCGCTCAGATTGGCCTCGCGCTCTGTGCCCGCGATGAGATCACCACCGGCTCCCGCTCGCGGGTCGAGTTCCGGCTGACCGGCAAGGACACGACCACCGGCAGTTCGAGCAACTCGATCACCGTGATCCCGGAGTCGAATGAGGGCTGTGTCGAACTGCGCCAGGGCCTGATGGCGTTTATCAGTTCGGTGATCGGTCGCCACTGTGTGCGCACCCCGCTGATCGATGGCGGGATCGACGGGACCGAGGCCATCGTCGCCGCCGATCCAACCACTGGCGCCGCGTTCCTGATGGTGCGCGAGGGCGTGGTCAGCGTGACCGACAGGCGTGCCCCGGCGGCGGATCCGCTGGTGCTGACCGCCACGGCGACGGAGCGCCCTGCTGCCTTCGCCACAACAGGCACGGCGCTCGCCTCTGCTTCGCCCGATACTGTACCCGCAGCCTTCCGCGCGCTCTTGCTCAACCCAGAGGCGGCGACGGATTGGAAGGTCTATTACCCTCCGATCCTCTTGGCCGGTGGCGCCGATCCCAGCTTGGCCGAGGCTGCGGACTTGCTCTCGGCCGGGGAGCCCGAAGCGGCCGAACGCCTGCTCGCCGGGCGCAGCGATGCAAGGGCGCTGGCGCTGGGCAGCATCGCCGCGGTGTTCCGCAACCGGGCCGCCGATGGCCTGGCGCTGGCCGCGCAGGCGGTCGCCGCTGATCCTTCGGCCCCCGAGGGGCATCTGGCCGAGAGCTATGCGCGGCAAGGGCTGGGCGATCTTCAAAGCGCGCTCGACAGTGCCGGGGAAGCGGTCGAGGCGGGTCCGTCCGATGCCTATGCCTGGGCCCGGCTGGCCGAGTTGCGCCTCACCCTTGGCCATCCCCGCGGCGCGCGGCGGGCTGTGGCGCGATCGCTGCAACTGGAGGAGACGGCCCTCGGCCACGCCATCGATGGGTTCGCGGCTCTGGCGCGCAGCCGTTTCGAGACCGCAGAGGAGGCATTTCGGCAGGCGATCCAGCGTGACAGCGAATTGCCGCTGGCCCGCCTCGGTCTCGGCCTCGCGGCGATCCGGCAGGGCAATCTGGCGGCGGGGCGGCTCGAGATCGAAACCGCCGTCGCGCTCGATCCGCGCTCCGCCGCTTTGCGGGGCTGGCTCGGCCGGGCTTATCTGGAGGAAGGCGATGGCGAGAAGGCGGGCAACCAGTTCGCCCTTGCCCAACAGGCGGATCCGGACGACCCGAATGCCTATCTGTTCGACGCGCTCCGCCTGTTCAACGCCAACCGGCCCGTCGAGGCGCTGCGCCGGGTCGAGCAGGCCGAGGCCACCGGACAGGCGCGCTCGGTCGTGCGCGGGGAAGCGGGGCTGGGCGAGGACCGGGCGGTTCAGGGCTCGGCCATCGGCCGCATCTTTGACGTGCTGGGCTTCGAGGAATTGTTCCGGGTGACCGCGGGCGAGGCCGCGGATGCCGACCCGACCAACCCGGAGGCGCAGCTCCTGCTGGCCGATGCCGCACGGACCGACCCCGCCGCCGAGGTCACGCAGGTCAGCAGCCGGCTGAAGGCAACGCTGCTGGCCCCGCCCTCGAAGGCGCCGTTGCAACCCAGCCTCACCGAGATCGATCTGGGTCTGCAGGAGACCACCGGCCCCGGCCGGGTCACGTTCTCGGAAGTCTCGCCGCTGTTCGACGGCAATGGCGTGCGTGCCGATCTGACCGGGTTTGTCGGCGCCGAGGAGACCTTTGGCTATGAGGCGTCGACCACGGCGCTGTATGACAATGTCTCGATCGGTGTGGGCACCTTTCTGTTCGACACCAACGGCTTCGCAGTGAACAACGATCTCCGCCACGAATTGCGGATCGGTCAGGTCAAGTTTCAACCGATCACCGAACTGACCCTGTTCGGCGAGATCAGCCAGTTGGAGACCACCGGCGGCGACCGCCGTATTAACCTGATCCCCGGTGAGCCCGCGCTGCCCGGGTTGCAGGTCAGATCGACCAACAAGCAATACCGGATCGGCGGGCATTTCCGACCCAGCCCCAACCTCTCGATCATCGGCTATGTCGAGGGCGCCGAGGCCGAGCGCAGCTTCGACCTGCCGGGGCCCGAGGCGTTTTCGGGCGATGAGGACGGCTACAAGGCCGAGGCCTCTGCCCTCGCGCGCTTCGGCCCGGTGCAGGTGCAATTCGGCGCCGAGCATGCCGAGATCGACGGCGACAATCTGCTGTTCTTCAGCACCCGCTTTCCGGGCGCCATCCGTGACGGGTCGTTCGGCTTTACCCGCATCTATGGCACGGGCGACCTGACGCTGCCCTATGGTCTGACCCTGACCGCCGGGGCCGCGTGGGAGCGCTATACCGAACGCGGGCTCGGCGCGACGCCGCTAAGCCTGAACCAGATCCAGCCCCGTGGCGCGCTGCGCTTTGAGCCGATCGAGGGGCTGACCTTCCGCGCCGCCTATTCCGAGGCGCTGACCCGGCCAACCCTGTTCCCTGAGACGCTGGACCGCACGACCCTGGCGGGCTTTACCCAGATCTATGACGACCAGCCGGGACTGGAGTTTCGCTCGATCGCCGGAGGGGTGGATGTCAAGCTGATGGAGAACATCCGCGCCGGGCTCAACACCACCTCGCTGCGCATCCGTTTCCCGGACCGCGGCACCGGGCCGGGCGAGGCGGATCAGGTCGAGATCCGCGGCTATGTCGCCGCCACGCTGGGCGATCGGGTCTCGCTGGGGATCGAGCCGAGCTATATGAATTTCGACAGCGCGGTGCCGCAGCAGGTGCAACAGGTCGATACCTGGGTCGTGCCGCTGACCGGCTCGTATTTCCACCCCAGCGGGGCCTTTGCCTCGGGCACGGTCAGTTTCGCGACGCAATCCGGGGTCAGCGCGCAGGGAGTGCCGTTCTCGGACGAGGGCGTGATCTTCGACGCGGTGATCGGCTTTCGCCTGCCGAATGGCCGCGGGGTGATCACCCTCGAAGCGCTGAACCTCTTCGACACCCAACTCAGCCTGATCGACAGCACGACGGTGCTGAGCACCGGCACCTTCCAGGACACCCTCACCCAGCAACCGCGCTTTGCGCCGCGCCGGTCGATCATGGCGACCGCCAAGCTTCGGTTCTGACCCGAGGGCCACGCTTTACCACCACCACCCAGGAGAGAACGGATGAAATACCTCGCAGCTTTTGCCATGGCCGCGGCACTGGCCTTTCCGGCCATGGCGGCCGAAGAGCCAGAAGAATTGGCCCCCCTGACGCTCGATGAAGAGGTGATCGACCGGTTGGAGGAGTTCTTTAGAGGGGAAGGCTTTGTCACCGACCGGCAGCCGAACCGCCTGCTGATCCGCCCCAGCGAGAAGGACGAGCAGTTCCAGGCCTTCGCGCTGGCCACGGTCTCGACCATCAACAACCCGAGCGCGGCCTGCCTCAGCCGGTTCGCTGCGGCGAACACTTTCCAGGAAGGCTTCGCGGTGAAACGGGTCTTTTGTCAGCGGCCGAATTACAACGCGACCCCGGGCAACTCACTGAACCGGGTGCAGATGGATTTCTATGACGGTGCCCGCTACGACGGGACCTTCACCTTCGGGATGCGCTGTGACTTCATGGAGTATGTCAACTTCCCTATTTTTGATCAGCTTTGCGGATCGGCTCTGCCCGAGCTCTGAGCAAACCCGGTCCGGCCGTTCCGATCCCGAATTGTCCGGGGCCGGGACGGTCAGGCAGGCTCGCAGGCCTCGATCCTGAAGCCGATCGAATGCACTGTCCGGATCGCGTCGGTGCAGCCGGCCTCGGCCAGTTTCGCGCGGATATTGCGGATATGGCTGTCGATGGTCCGGTCCGAGACATGTATCGATGGGCCATAGGCCGCTGCCATGATCTGTGCCCGGGTGAAGACCTGCTCGGGCCGGGCGACCAGCGCCTTGAGGATCGCGAATTCCAACGCGGTCAGCGCCAGGGGCTGGCCGGCAAAGGCCGCCTCATATAGCGCGCAATCCAGCGCCAACCGGCCGCGAGCGAGCATCTGCGGCGCCGCCTCGGCCGCTCCCTTCTGCGCGGTCCGGCGCAGGATCACCTTGACCCGGGCGACCAGTTCGCGCGGCGAGAACGGCTTGGTCACATAGTCGTCGCCGCCGATCTCCAGCCCCAGCACGCGGTCGATCTCGTCATCGCGGGCGGTCAGGAACAGGACCGGGGTCTCCGAGCCCTTGCGGATCTCCTGACACACGCCCAACCCGTCCATCTCGGGCATGCCGATATCGAGGATCACCAGATCGGGCCGATGCTGACCGAACAGGGCCAGCGCCTCGGCCCCGTCGCGGGCCAGCATGGTCTGCATCCCGGCTTTGTCCAGCGCGAAGGCGGTCACCTCGCGGATCCCGGGGTCGTCATCGGCGATCAGAATACGGGTCATGGCCAGGGCTCCTCATAGGCACGATTGTCCAGGTCGCGATAGCTCAAATCAAGGGTCTCGGACGCGGCCTCCGAGGGCGCCCCGTCCAGGGCGGCCAGGATCCGGCGGTTCTGCAGCGTGTGCCCGGACCAATGCGCCATGGCCGAGCGGAAGCGCGCTTCCACCATCGCCGCGCAGCCCATCGGCCGTTCGAGGTCCAGGGCCTCGGCGGCCCGCAGTGCGGGCAGGGCGGCGGGCCCCAGGCGGCAGAGATGGGCGATGTCGAGGGGTTGCCCCGGCCCGCCCATCTCGCGGCTGACGGCCAGATTGTGCCGTGCGATCAGCGCGCGGATGTCCACGAAATGGCTCGCATAGAGGGTCAGCAGACCGCTCAGCAGCACCGCGTTGATCAGCCAGGCATTGCTGCGGTTCAGGGCCAGCCGGGCGACGATCAGCACCAGGCCCAGCGCGACCAGCCCCATCCAGACAAACGCCGCAACCCGCATCAGGCTGAGCCCATAGACCCCCACATAGAGATCGAGCCTGAGCGCCGAGGAGATCACCAGCCAGACGGTCTGCGCAGTCCAGAGATAGCTGAGCCAGCGGATCGCCCGCGACCCTGCGGCTGCCCCGCCGGCACGGGTCGCGATCAGGGTAAAGCCGCCCGCCAGCAGCGCCGCGAAGATCAGCGGATAGGCGCCCCGATGCGCGTATTCGGCATAGGTCATTCCATCGGGCAAGCGGACCCCGCCCCAGAGGAACGCGAGATCTAACCCGGTCTGCAGGGCGAAAAGCGCGTTGAACAGGATCAGCCCCCGCAACACCGCGCCGGCGGGCAGAAGATCACCGAGCAAGAGGGAGCGGGTGCTGGGCTGAGGCGCTCCGAGGGCGGCGCTCACCGGGCTGTCTGCGATCGGCTCAGGCTGCGTTCTGGCCCGGTGCGGTGGCCGGAGCACGCCCCAGATCAGCCCGGCGGTCAGGGCCCAGAAGAAGATCCTCCACCCGTCGATCTCGCGCAGGACCACAGCCAGATCGATTTGGGCTGCCAAGGTGCCCAAGATCGGATTTGCCTCGACGAACAGCATCAGGAACAGCGCGCCGAGCAGCGCGGGCACGGCCCAGACCTGCACCTCTGCCAACATACCGCGGCGCGGCAGGTGGCGGCCCGCCTGCCGCAGATCTCTGATCAGCCAGAACGGCCCGGCGAGCCACAGATACGGGGCATCCGCCAGCGCCTCGCACACGGTTTGGCGAAGACCGCCCGAGAGGATCAGCGAAAGCATCCCGGCCCCAAACCCCGCCATGGCCAGCGAGAGCGCCGAGGGATGCTCGATCACCGGGATCAGGGTCAGCACAGTCACCAGCGCGGCTTGGGTGTGGTGGGGATGCCAGGGCCGCCTCACCGAAGCGCTGGCCCCCGTCACCAGCCAGATTGCCGTCAGCACTGCGCCAAGAAAGGTCGCCCAGGCCAATCCCTCGCCAGAACGCCAGAGCAAAAGGTCGGCCGCCAGAACCACGCCCAGCACGGCGATTGCCGGCAACATTTTCGCCCATTCCCTCGGCTCTGCGCCTGCCCTGTCGATTGTTGCGCGTTCCGCCCGCATGTCATCCTCCCTCGCTTCGCGCATTTTTAACCATGGCGCTCAGCATACCGCGCGGCGGCAGCCCGCAAGTTCTCAGCAATTCGGTGCAAATTCCGTGCAGTCTTGGCAGCGCCGCCCCGGCCGGGCAGACTGGCGCGAAAGGGGAGATGCCGATGTCCGAGTTCTGGCGCCTGACCGCCACCGAAACGGCCCGCCGCGTCGCCGGGGGCGATGTCTCGGCGGTCGAGGTGGCCGAGGCCGCATTGTCGCGGCTCGACGCCGTGAACCCGAATTTGAATGCCGTGGTCCAAGAGATGCCCGAGGAAGCGATGGCGGCTGCCCGCGCCATCGATGCCGCCCGTGCCGCGGGTCTGCCCCTGGGGCCTCTGGCCGGGGTGCCGGTGACCGTGAAGGTCAATGTCGACCAGAAGGACCATGCCACGACCAACGGCCTGCGCCGCCAGCGCGATCTGTTGGCCGAGGAGGACAATCCGGTCGTCTCCAATCTGCGCCGGGCCGGGGCCGTGATCATTGGGCGAACCAACACGCCGGCCTTTTCGCTGCGCTGGTTCTGCCGCAACAGCCTGCATGGGCAGACGCTGAACCCCTGGGACCCGGGGCTGACCCCGGGCGGCTCCTCGGGCGGGGCGGCGGCGGCGACCGCTGCGGGGATCGGCGCGATCGGGCATGGGACGGATATCGGCGGCTCGATCCGCTATCCGGCCTATGCCTGCGGGATCCATGGGCTGAGGCCGACGCTCGGCCGGGTGCCAGCGGCGAATTTCTCCGGGGCGGACCGGCATGTCGGGGGGCAATTGATGGCGGTATCCGGCCCCCTGGCGCGCAGCATCGCCGATCTGGACCTGGCCCTGACCGCGCTGTCGGCTCCCGATCAACGCGATCCCTGGTGGGTGCCCGCACCGCTGGCCGGTCCCGAGGCGCCGCGCCGCGTCGCGCTCTGCACCAATCCGGAGGGGCTGGAGACCGCGCCCGAAATCATCGCCGCGCTGCACGACGCCGCGCAGCGCCTGCGCGAGGCCGGCTGGCAGGTCACCGAGACCGAGAGCCCTCCGTTCCGAGAGCCGGCCCGGCTTCAGGCCCAGCTTTGGCTGGCCGAGACCCGCCGCTCAGGCTCACACGCAATTGCCAAGGAGGACGATCCAGACTCCAGCTTTGTCTATGCGCAGATGGAGGCGCTCAGCCCAGAGCCGAGCCGCGACGACCTCCTGGATGCTTTGCAAGCTAGGCTGACCCTGCTGCGGCAATGGCAGAGGTTCTTCGAGAACTATCCTTTGCTCCTCTGCCCAATCTCCGCCGAGGCGCCGTTCGCGAATAATGACGACGTCAGCAGTCCCGAGCGCTTTGCGGAGATCATGGAGGCGCAACTGACCCAAATTGGCCTGCCGCTGATGGGCCTGCCGGGCCTCGCTGTCGCCACCGAGCTCCGCGGCCGCACACCCCTCGGGGTCCAGCTCCTGGCCGGGCGCTATCGCGAGGACCTGCTGCTTGCCGCAGGCCGCGATATCGAAGCCCGTGGCACGCCCGAGACACCGATCGATCCCCGCAGCTGAGCCGCGACCAGTGCCGGCCCTATCCCCCGGGCGCCAACGCGCCCCGGAACGGGGCGCCGGCATCGTGTATCCGCCGGAAGGCGGATTCCGTTTGGCTGGGGTCGGACCATGGCGTCGCGGTTGGCCCGCGCGCGAGACGCGGCCACCGCCCGCCCCCGCCCAC
>JBCBIS010000151.1:0-10503 GCA_038524325.1 Pseudomonadota bacterium | reverse complement strand
GACGCGCCCCTCCCGCGTCCATCCCCGCGCGGCACCCGCGCCAGGGCGACCAGCAAATCCGTCTCCAGCCGTCCCTCTGGCGCCGCACCAAAGATATGCAGCCCATCGCGGATCTGCGCCTCTTTCAATTCGCAGAGATATGTGTCGAGCCGGGCCAGCGCATCTTCCTCGGCCATCTGCGGCGTGATCCCGGCATCCTCCTCCAACTGCGCGGCCGCCACCGCCGAGCGGATCTGCCGGCGCAGATGATCCAGCCGGCGGGGGTCGACGCCCGCCGCCTCGTAGAACTCGTCGACCAGCGCCTCGAGCTCTTTCAGCGGGCCATAGGTCTCGGCGCGGGTCAGCGGCGGGGTGAGGTGATCGACGATCACCGCCGAGCTCCGCCGTTTCGCCTGCGTTCCCTCGCCCGGGTCGTTGACGATGAAGGGATAGAGATGCGGGATCGGGCCGAGCACCGCCTCGGGAAAGCACTCCTCCGACAGGGCGAGCGCCTTGCCGGGCAGCCATTCCAGGTTGCCATGCTTGCCCATATGCACCAGCGCCTCGGCGCCAAAGCACTCGCGCAGCCAGGCATAGAAGGCGAAATAGTGATGCGGCGGGACCAGATCGGGGCTGTGATAGGTCCCGTCTGGGTCGATATTGTAGCCTCGCGCCGGCTGCACGCCGACCACGACATGGCCCATTTCGAGCACCGACAGCGCGAACCCGTCCGGGCCGCAGAACGGGTCGGCCTCGGGCGGGCCCCAGCGGCTCTCGACCGGGTCGCGCACCGCCCAGGGGAGGGTTTTCCAGAAGCGCAGATAGGCCGCGAGATCCAGGCGCACCCCGCCTTTGCGCAGGTTCCGGTCCGGCAGCCAGTTGGTCGGCCCCGCCTGGATCCGCTCCATCAACTCCGCCGAGGTTGCAGGCGCATCCTCGACCCGATAGCCCGCGCCGCTCAACGCCTGAAGCACGCCGACCGTCGCCGCCGGCGTGTCCAGCCCGACGCCGTTGGCGAGCCGCCCGTCGCGGTTGGGATAATTGGCCAGGATCAGCGCCACCCGCCGCTCGGCCACCGGCCGCCGCCCCAGCCGCGCCCAGGAGGCGGCGAGCTCAGCCGTAAAGCCGATCCGCCCGCCCTCGCCGCGATAGCTGGCGATCGGGCATTCGGTGGCTGCGTCGAAATAGGCCTCGCCCTTGAAACTGATCGCGCGGGAGAGGACGCGCCCATCCACCTCGGGCAGCGCCACATTCATCGCAATATCGCGGGCCGAGAGGCCGGCGCTGCCGTCGCGCCAGGCCGCCTCGGTCCCGCCCGCCAGAACCGCCTGGAGGACGGGGACACCAGGGGCGTCGAGCGGTGTCGGCTGCCAGCCCGCCTGTGGGGACGACACCGCAAAGGAGGTCGCATTGATCACCACCGCCGGCGGCGCCTCGGCAAAAAGCTGTGCCAGCGTTGCCGCCGATACCGGATCCTTCAGCGAGGCCACGAAGATCGGCAGCGGGGCCAGCCCCTCCGCCAGACAGGCGCGGACCAGCCGGTTGATCGGGTGCAGGCCGGCGCCCTGCACCAAGGCCCGGTAGAACACGATCGGCACGATGGGTGCATCGGGATCGGGCCAGCCCGCCCGCGCCGCCGCCAGATCCGCGATCCCGGCGCCGGGCCAATAGACCCCCGCCCGCAGCAATGGACGCGAGGGCGGCGGTGGCGCCGCCGCGCGCCCCGTCAGCATCCAGCGGGCATAGGCGAGAAAATGCACCGCATTCTCTGGCCCGCCCTCGACCAGATAGGACCAGAGCGCGGCATAATCCGCATCGGTGACCGTAGAGACACGGGCCAGCGCGGGGTCGGGTTTGTCATCGCCGGGCAGGGCCGCGAAGGCGACCCCCGCCGCCGCCAGCCGGGCCGTGAACTGCTCGAGCCCATAGGACCAATAGCCCTCGCCCCCCAGAACCCGCGCCACCACCAGCCGCGCCTGTGTCGCCGTGGCGTCGAGATAGCCGTCCACCGACATCGGATGGGTCAGATGCATCAGCGAGGCCAGGCGCAGCTCGGGCGGATCGGCCATTGCGGCCCGTGCCTCGGACAGGCTGGCCAGCTCGGTATCGGCGGCCGAAATCACGATCAGATCGGCCGGGCTCTGCGCCAGATCCACCGGTTCGGTCCCGTCCGAGACCTGGCCCGCCGCCGCCTGCAACAGATGCATCAGGTGCTCCGGGTCATCGGTCAGACGCTCCGGTCCGGCCGCGCCCGGGTGGGTGGGCTGCGGTGACGCTGGCCATCCCGCGCGTGCTCTCCTGGGAGGGCGTGGCCGGACCGGAGCCCGTCAGCCGCTTCTCCATGAAGACACTGGAGCCGTTCTCGGCATAAGCGCCAAAGGGACCGCGGCGGTGATAGCCGAGCCGGGCGTAGAGCTTCAGGGCCGCGGGGCTGTCCTCGCCGGTCTCGAGCCGCAGGAGGTCCAGGCCCGCCGCCCGTGCTTCGGTTTCCAGCCCGGCAAGGATCGCATCGGCGGCCCCCGAGCCGCGGGCCGAGCGGGTGACGAAGATCCGTTTCAACTCGCCATAGCCGTCGCAGGGAGCGACCCCGCCGCAGGCGATGGCGCGGCCATTCCGATAGCCGACAAGGAACCGGGTGCGGGCGGCGATCAACGCGTCCGGTGAGAAGGCGAAGCGGAACTCGGGCGGGTAGATCGCCGCCTGTTCCGCCTCGCTCTCTGCAATCAAGGCCCGGGCTTCGGGCCCCAGCGCGTCGTCGCGCCGGAGGGTGAGGGGGGCCTCCCGCCCTGGCTCGGCCGGGCAACCGCCCACCCCCGCCCACCCCCCGGTGGACGCTGCCCCGGCCGAGCCAGGGCGGGAGCAAGAGGCGGGCTTGCCGCCGGTCATCGGGCCTTGTGCAAAGCGGCTTCGATCGCCTGGCGGTCGAGGCCGTGCAGGCCGATCACGACCAGGCGTGTCTCGCGGGGCTCCGCGCCGAAGGGCCGGTCGAAATAGCTGTCGATCCGGGGGCCCACGGCCTGGATCACCTGGCGCATCGGTTTGCCCTGGATCGCCGCGAAGCCTTTGAGTCGCAGAATGCCGTGGCTGGCGATGGTCTCGGCGATCTGGGCTTGCAGCGCCGCCGGGTCGGCGATCTCGCCCAGGGTCACGATGAAGCTTTCGAACGCTTCATGGCCATGATCGTGGCCATGATCGTGGTCGTGGTGGTCATCGTGGTGACTGTGAGGGTCTCCATGGTGATGATCGTGATGATCGTGATGATCGTGATGATCGTCATGATCGTGATGGTGGTGGTGGATTTCGTGCCGCGCGGCCAGATCGCTCTCCGCTCCGATATCGAGGCCGAGCAGCAGGTCGGGGGCCAGCCCCTCTGAGGTGGAGGGCACCAGGCGCACGCCGTCGCGGGTGCGGCTGGAGAGATCGGCCTCGAGGCCGTCGCGCGTTTCCGCCGCCATCCTGTCGGTCTTCGAGACCACGATCATGTCGGCGCAGGCCAGCTGGTCTTCGAACAGCTCCGCCAGGGGCGTTTCGTGATCGAGGCTCTCGTCGGCGGCACGCTGCGCATCGACCGCGCCGGGGTCGTGGGCGAATTGACCCGCCGCCACAGCCGGCCCATCGACCACCGTCACCACGCCGTCCACTGTCACCTTGGTGCGGATCTCGGGCCAGTTGAAGGCGCGCACCAGGGGTTGGGGCAGGGCGAGGCCCGAGGTCTCGATCACGATATGGTCTGGCGGGTCCGCGCGGCCCAGAAGCTTCTCGATCGTCGGCACGAAGTCATCGGCCACCGTGCAGCAGATGCAGCCATTGGAGAGCTCGATGATGTCCTCCTCGGCGCAGGCCGCGTCGCCGCAGCCCTTGAGCACTTCGCCATCGACGCCGATATCGCCGAATTCATTGATGACCAGCGCGATGCGCCGCCCATTGGCCTGGGTCAGCAGATTGCGGATCAGCGTGGTCTTCCCGGCGCCCAGAAAGCCGGTGATGACGGTGGCGGGGATCTTGGCCATGGCGGCTCCTCAGCGGATCAGGATCTCGGGCGCGGCGCGGCTTTCCCAGCCGGCGCGTTCGAGTTCGGGGTCGGTATGATCCTCGACCGGATGGCCGAGGCAGAGATAGGCGATGAGCTGCCAGTCGCCCGGCAGGTCCAGGTCCTCGGTCAGCCTTGCGGGGTCGAGAATCGAGACCCAGCCGAGGCCCAGCCCCTCGGCCCGGGCGGCCAGCCACATCTGCATGATGGCGCAGACCACCGAATAGGCCCGCATCTCGGGCATGGTGGCTGCCCCCAGATCGGCCCCCTTCTCCGAGGCCGCATCGCAATAGACAGCGAATTGCACCGGCGCGTCCTGCATGCCGGAGAGTTTCAGCCCGGCATAGATCTTGGCCCGCTCGCCGGAATAGCCCGCCAGCGCCTCGGCATTGGCGGCCTCGAAATTCGCCTGGGCGAGCAGGCGGGCGCTGGCGCTTTCCACCCGGACAAAGCGCCAGGGTTCGGAGAGGCCGACCGAGGGGGCGGTGCCTGCCTCGGCCAACAGACGCGTCACCACGCCCTCGGCCACCGGATCGCGGCGGAAGCGCCGGACATCGCGGCGCCAGCGAAACAGCCGGCTGAGGCCATCGCGGGTCTCGGCGCTGAACACGCCTTGGGTGTCGTCCTCGGGCGCGGAGGGTCGGACCCCCGCGCCCCGGCTGCTGGGGCCAGCGTTCATGCGAAACTCCGGAAAAAGCGCGCCCGGTCGCCCGGTGCGCGCTTTGGCTCAGTGCTCAGGCGGTGGCGTAGAGACGGTTATGCGCCAGGCCAGTCGCCGCGCCGCCCCGGCCCATCTTGGCCAGCGCGAGCACGCCCAGATCGGCCAGGGGTTCGATCAGAACCACCAGCAGATAGGCCGCGCCGAACGAGGTGACGGCGGCCAGGTTCTCGGCCCCGAAACCCTGTCCATAGAAGGCCCAGAACGCGACCCAGGCGATGATCCCACCCTGATAGGCCAGCGAGAGCTTCAGCGCCTGCGCATAGGTGATGTCGACATAGGCCGTGCCCGGCGCGATGATCTGGCGCGCGAGATAGCCGATGGCGAACAGCGGCAGCATCAGGGTCGTGACGTTCACGAAATACATCGGCAGATCCGAGGGCGCAAAGAACAGGCCCTGGATCGCCAGCCCTCCCGCCAGGCCGACGGCTGCGGGCCCGAGGCCAAGCAGCAGCAACAGCGTCGTGCCCAGGATGAAATGCACCTCGGAGACGCCGACCGGGAAATGCGGCAGCACTTCGAAGAAGACAAACACCGCCGCGACGGCGGCCACCGAGCGGATGGCGAAGGAGGCGGCGGAATGGGATTTCAGGTCGTCCCAGGCGAATTTGATCGCCGCCGCGCCTGCGCCGGCCGCGGTGACATAGGCCAGCGCCATTTTCGCGCCGTCGACGATTCCGGGTTCGATATGCATCTTTCAGGTCTCCTCTCGCCCGTCACACCCGACGGAGCTGGGGTTGCACAGATGCAGGGCAGGTCTCCTGGCTTGCGGCTCTGGCCCTTCGGGCCGCGGTCCTGCCCCCCTTCCCGGCCTTTCGGCCAGTGGATCGGGCACGACCTCACCGCTTACAGTCGCGGGGGCGGCTGCGGCTGGGTGCCCCTGAGTTGGGTCGGCACCTCCCGCATTCCCTTTTCATCCGCCCCCGCTCTGGCGGGCGATGGCGGAACCTTGCCTGATCACGCTTCTGCGCTTTGCCCTGACCTGTCAAGCGCTTCCGTATCGTGGAATGCCCGGTGCCATGGACTTTTTTTGCGCGCCGCGCGGAATGGGCGGGACCGGCCCGCTCAGCCCCTCTCGGCAGCGGCGTCGAGGCGGGCCGAGAACCAGTCGACGGCGCCTTCGACCGTGTCGACCAGCGGGACCGGGGGCTGGGCAGGGCGTGCGATCATCAGAACCTGCACCCCCAGCGCCTCCGCCGCCTCCAGCTTGGCGCCCTCGCCACCGGACTCGCGGCAGAGCAGGTGGGTGATCCTCTGCGCCGCCATCAAGGCCCGTTCCTCGGGTTCCGAGAAGGGCGGGCGCGCGGTCAGGCACTGGACATGGCCGGGCAGCCCGGCAACCGGCGCGATGCTGCGCAGGACGATCGAGAGATCGGGCCGGGTCGCGAAGATTCCGGTCTCGCCCGAACCCGTCGCCGCCAGCAGGCGGGCAGCGGGCGGCACGGCGGCAACAGCCGGGCCGAGGCCGGGAAAGACCTGCCAGCCCGGACGGCGCGGCCAGGCCGGGCGCAGCAGTCGCAGATGGGCAACCCCGGTTGCCGCGGCGGCCTCTGCCGCGTTCCAAGGCATCTGACGCGCGAAGGGATGGGTGGCATCGATCAGCGCCTCGACACCCCGGGCGCGGATCCAGGCCGCCAGGCCCGCCGCGCCGCCAAACCCGCCGCGCCGGACCGGGACGCTCAGATCGGCCGGACGCGCGGTCACCCCCGCCAGCGACGCGGTGACGTCATGGCCCAGCGCGCCGAGCCGCCCGGCCAGGACCCGCGCCTCCGCCGTGCCCGCCAGCAGCAGAACCCTCACCATCCGCCCGCCCGGGCCAGCAGCGTTCCGGCGCGGTCGATGACCAGGGTCTCGACCGCGACCGGTGCGCCGCGCAGGGTGGCGCGGGCGCAGTTCAACGCATCCCCGGCGATCCGGGCGGCGAGGCCCGGCCCGGCGATGCCCAAAGCCTCCAGCGCCGTATTGGCCCGGGCGACAGCCCCGGCATCGGCGCCGATCTCGGCCGCGATCCGGGCGAGCCGCGCGAAATCCACCTGGCTGCGGGCCGAGTGCAGGTCCATCTCGCCCTGGGCCAGCTTCGCCATCTTGCCGATTCCGCCCGCCAGGGTCAGCCGCGGCACAGGGTGCTGGCGGAGGTATTTCAGCGTGCCGCCGGCGAAATCCCCCATATCGAGAAACGCGATCTCTGGCAGGTCGTAGAGCCCCGCCGCGACCCGCTCGGATGTCGCGCCGGTGGCGCCGACCACATGCGCCAGCCCATTCGCCCGCGCCACATCGATGCCGCGATGGATCGAGGCGATCCAGGCCGCGCAGGAGAATGGCCGCACCACCCCCGTGGTGCCCAGGATCGACAGCCCGCCAACAATCCCCAGCCGGCCATTCCATGTCTTCTCGGCAATCGCCGCCCCGCCCGGGATCGAGATGGTCACATCATGGGAGAGGGGGCCGAGGATCTCCTCCAGCACCGCGGCGATCATCTGGCGCGGAACCGGGTTGATGGCCGCGTCACCGACCTCCAGCGGCAGGCCGGGTTTGGTCACCGTGCCGACACCTTCGCCCGCGTGAAAGCGCAGGCCGGGCGCGCCACGGGCCACGAGGGTCCGCACGGTCACGCCATGGGTGACATCGGGGTCGTCGCCGGCATCCTTGACCACCCCGGCCTCGGCCCATCCCGGCCCGGCGGAGGTGTCGATCAGCGGGAAACAGGGCTCCTCGCCGCGCGGCAGGGTGATCGTCACGGTCTGGGAAAAACCGGCCCCGGCCAGCGCCCGCGCCGCGCCCACGGCCGCCGCCGTCGCGCAAGCGCCCGTGGTCCAGCCCCGGCGCAATTGTGGCGTCTCGTCCATCGCAACGACCATAAAGCGAGCAAGGGGGCCGCCGCAATCGATCAGCAGAAGGGCGGCTGCGACGCGGTCCGCGAAACGCGCCACCTGTCGGCGCGGGCGGTCACCATTCCGGAGAAGGGAGAACGACGCAGAAGCGACGTCCCTAAGCCCTTGTCGAAGACCTCGGCTTCGGGGGCCCGAAACCCGCATGACCCACAAAGGGGTTAAGGACATCAGGTGAAGTCGGTTGCTGATGGGGGAACATGGCGTCACCCAGAGGATCCAGCCAATAACTGCACGGTGCTGGTTTCGCGGGGCGTTGCTTGCGGAAGGCGTTGCTTGCGCGAGTTGTTGGTTGCGGGGGCAGGATTTGAACCTGCGACCTTCAGGTTATGAGCCTGACGAGCTACCGGGCTGCTCCACCCCGCGTTGGTGGGCGGTATTTATGAAAGTTTCATGGCACCCGCAAGGGGCAATCCGGTGGTGCGGGCGGATTTCTCTCAGCCCGGGGCGCCGTCTGTCTTGGCGGGCGCGGGCAGCAGCCGCCAAAGCTCTGATTGATCAGGGAAAAACGCCTCGACCGCCGCCGTGGCGATCACGATGGTCTGCCCGGTGCCCGGGTTTGTCACGTTCTGGCCGCCGGGTGTGGCGGTCACCTGGGCGCGGCCCCGGGGGAGTGTGGCGGCCACGGCGGCGGTATCGACCCCGGCCGGGTCCTGCACACCGATGGTCACGGCGACTCGCATCACGTCATGCGAGAGGCCCAGCCCCTCGAACAGCGGCAGCGAGGAGCGGCGGATCGCGCTCTCCACCGCGCGGATCGCGGCCTTGGTATAGTCCTGGCCATACATGTCGTTGCCCATGCCCATCTCGATGATCAGTCGCTTCTCAACCATCGGCGGGCTCCATGGCAAACGAGACCGAGATGGCGGCGTTGGCGATCACCGTGGGCTTGCCCGAGCCGGGATTGGCCTCGGGCCGGGCGATGTCGAGGCCACCATGGGTGACGGTGATCGTCGGCTGGCCATAGGGGAAAATCTTGGCGATCTCGGCGATATCTACCGCCTCGGGCCGGTGCACGCCGATCTCGACATCCAGGATCATGTCCTCCTTGGCAAAGCCGAACAGCTCCGCCGCGTTGATCGAGTTGCGCCAGAGCGCGTCGCGCACGGCCCTCGCGGCGGCCTCGGTATAGTCCTGCCGACGCAGCGAGGAGCCGATGCCGAATTCGGTGAGGATGCGGGTCTTGGTCATGACGGGTGCCTAGAGCAAGGGAGTTGGGTGGACAAGGGTGCGGTGCATCCGGTGGCAGGGTGACACTCTCGCGAACCGCTTGCCGCCAACTGCACTCGGACTCAAGCTGAATACCAAGGTTCATTGACGAGTCGCGATCTATGATCGCTGGTCTAAGGCGCCGCGTGCTTGCCAGCCCGTTCCCGTGGTTGGCGCATCGTCCGTCTCAGGCATGGCGGTGATCTCGTAGGACGGCCCCTGCCATAGATTGGTGTGTGGCCAGGGCCCAGGGCGCCACCCTGCGGGCTGGTGCGCCCTCGGCTCCCGCTTCCCTGCGCCGCCCACCTGTTGGCTTCCGTGGCTGACACTTGGCCGGCTTGCGCCGGGTTATGTGGGAAATGCGCGTTGCATCCGCCCCGCGACACGGGTGCGGCGCTTGCAGCGCGCCTGGCGCCTACTCCGCCGCCATACGCCCGGCCTTGACCAGCATTGGGCGGAGATAGCGGCCAGTGTGGGAGGCGTCGATTTCGGCCACTTCCTCGGGCGTGCCGGTGGCGACGATCTGGCCGCCGCCATCGCCGCCTTCGGGGCCGAGATCGATGATCCAGTCGGCGGTTTTGATGACGTCGAGATTATGCTCGATCACCACCACGGTGTTGCCGGCATCGACCAGTTCCTGCAGCACTTCGAGCAGCTTTTTCACATCCTCGAAATGCAGCCCCGTGGTGGGTTCGTCGAGGATATAGAGCGTGCGGCCGGTCGCCCGTTTGGACAGTTCTTTCGACAGTTTGACCCGCTGCGCCTCGCCGCCTGACAGGGTCGTCGCCTGCTGGCCGATCTTGATATAGCCAAGGCCGACGCGATGCAGCGTCTCCATCTTGTCCCGGATCGAGGGGATGGCGGCGAAGAATTCCACCCCGTCCTCCACCGTCATGTCCAAGACATCGGCGATGGATTTGCCCTTGTACTTCACCTCCAGCGTCTCGCGGTTATAGCGCTGGCCCTGGCAGGTCTCGCAGGTGACGTAGACATCGGGCAGGAAGTGCATCTCGATCTTGATCACCCCGTCGCCCTGGCAGGCCTCGCACCGCCCACCCTTGACGTTGAAGCTGAAGCGCCCGGGGGCGTAGCCCCGCGCCTTTGCCTCGGGCAGGCCGGCGAACCAGTCGCGGATCGGGGTGAAGGCACCGGTATAGGTGGCGGGGTTGGAGCGGGGCGTGCGGCCGATGGGCGACTGATCGATATCGATCACCTTGTCGAGCTGATCCAGACCCCGGATCGCCTTGCACGGCGCCGCCTGCTGCCGTGCGCCATTCAGCCGGTTGGCGGCGGTTTTGTAGAGCGTCTCGATGGTGAAGGTCGATTTCCCCCCGCCCGAGACCCCGGTCACACAGGTCAGCGTGCCCAGCGGGATCTCCGCCGTCACGTCTTGCAGGTTGTTGGCGCTGGCGCCCTCGACCTTGATCGTCTTGCCATTGCCCTGGCGCCGCTCGGTCGGGATCGGGATTTCGCGTTTGCCGGTGAGATAGGCGCCAGTGATCGAACCCTCGCTGGTCGCCACGTCATGCGGCGTGCCCGAGGCGATGATCCGCCCGCCATGGACGCCGGCGCCGGGGCCGATATCGATCACATAATCCGCCTCACGGATCGCCTCCTCGTCATGCTCGACCACCACAACCGTGTTGCCCTGGTCGCGCAGCCCTTTCAGACTGTCCAGC
>JBCBIS010000150.1:0-10515 GCA_038524325.1 Pseudomonadota bacterium | reverse complement strand
CCCATGCCTATGATGCGACGCATCTCTTGGCACGGGCCAGACCGGTGGGGGCTTTGACATCGCTTGCGCCGCAGATCCGATAAGGCTTGCAGATCACTTCGAACAGCCTTTTCAGGCGATCCGGATCGGTTGGCGCGAAGAAGGAGTAGGTCTGCAGAATCTTCATCTGGATTTCGGCGGCCTGCCCCTGGGTCACATCGAAAAAATCGCTGCCGACCACGCCCCAATGGGAAAAGACGACCGGGCGCTCGCTGATCGGAAGCGCCGAGAGGGCCGCGACCAATCCTTGACCGCCCTTGGGGCTGGCGATCAGGAAGATGGCTTCAACCTCGGCCCGAAGCAGTTCATCCACTTCGTCCCGCAAATGATCCTGGCCCCAGGCAAACCAGACCTGAGCGCCGATTTCAGCCAATCCCGTGGCCTCGACCGCATCGCTCAGGGCGCGCTGGTTGGAGATGCCCCAAGGCGTGTTTTGCATCAGGAAGCCAAACCGCCGGTATCCGCGACGCATCGCCTCGCCAACCAGATAGCCCCCGGCATGGGCATCGCGGATCGAGACGCGGAACGCATAATTGGGCGCGTGCCCGTTATCGATGAAGGTCGTGGCGGCGGCCCAGGGGGAAATGATCGGAATCCCGAGAGTATGCGCCGGCTCGAGCTGCGCGATCGCCACGGGGGATTGCACGCCCGTCAGCACCGCGACCGCGCCATGCCGCGAGACGAGCTCGCGAAAGTTATGCACGCCCCGGCGTGGATTTGCCCGGTGATTGGTCACCACCAGGCGCAAGGGGCGCCCGCGGATCCCGCCCGCCGCGTTGATCTCTTCGATCGCGGCAGAGGCCCCGATGCGGATCGCCTCGCCTCCGCTGGCCGTCGCCCCGGTGAAATCGGCATCCAGCCCGATCACGATGGGGTCGGCGGTCTGCCCACGGGCCGTTCCGCTGGCCAGGAAAAGCGCGAGGATCGCGGCTGACAGAACGCTCGGCAGAGACAGCATTGGCATGGCGCACCCCAGATCAAGGACGGTCGAGACTATCGCGCTGGAATGTTAAGCCTGAGTTTGCAAAGCCTGCCGCGCCGCTTACCTCTGGCGCGTGACGCATGAAGGAGTCCCGGCATGACCGAGCAGAAGGACGAGGGCGGATCCGAGGATTTCCTGCTCTATGACGGGGAATGCCCGGTCTGCTCGCGCTATGTGCTGTGGACGCGGCTGCGCGAGGCACATCCAGGCATTCGTCTGCTGAACGCCCATGAGCGGCCCGATCTGGTCGGCCATTTCCGTGCGCGCGGGATCGAGGTGAACGACACGTTCGTGCTGCGGCTCGACGGGTGCGATCTGGTCGGCGCCGCGGCGATGGCCAAGATCAGCGGTCTGATCCCACGCGACGGGCTCTGGCAGCGCATTCTGGCGCAATCGACGCGCTCCCGCCGGCTTCTGACCCCGGTCTATCCGGTTCTCGTCCGCTTGCGCAAAGCGCTCTTGCGCCTGCTGGGGCGGCCGCAGATCAAGTAGGCGCGCGGTAGTCGGTCTCGCCCTGAAACGCCGTGCCACAGACCTGCCCCTGATAGGCGAAGCGCTCCTGCCCGCCCCAGGCGATCTGAACGCTCGCCACCGCTTCGCGGCTCTCTCCCACCGGGTCACGCGAGAATCGCATTTCGCTGAGGACGATGGTGATCGCGCGGTATCTCAGATGCGGATTGTCGTCCATGAAGGCCGACAGCGCTTCTGAGCTGGGCGGCGTGCAGCGAAACACATGGAGATTGTTGGCCCGGTCAAAGCGATAGCTGTTGAACAGCCGCTCCGAGCGTTTGAGCTCGGTCCATCCCTGCTGGGCCTCGTCGAACAGGTAGACATGGGTCAAGGCGCGCAGATGCGGCACCGTGTACATCCCATACCCGCCCAGTTTCCAGGGGTTGATCCGCTCCCCCGCCACCAAGCCCAGATGGACACAGATCCAGATCGTATGGACCAGCAACAGCCCCGCGACGGCCAGCTTGGGCAGGAGACCGGCACTCTGCCACGCCGCGCGCAGCGATGATCCCTCAGAGGACATGGTTGAGAAGCCCCGCGATCGAATACGTGTCGACAACCAGCAGCGTCAGGCAGATCGCGCACAGCCAGGGCCGCATGCCATAGCCAAAGGCGATGCAGAGCAGCGCGATGTTCAGAACTTGGAAGTTCATCTCGTCCGCATAAAGCCCCGCACCCAGCAGAAAGGCGATCTCGATAAACAGGAAGGCGAGGCTGCGCACCCCAGCCAGGAGCAAGACCCCAACCACCGCCTGCCAGGCCACGATGAAGGTGCCGATCGCCTTATGGGCAAAACACGGCGCAGCCACGCTCGCATCGCAGAGGAAGCCGAACATCCGCTCGGTTGTCGAGCCGTTCTGGCTGAGGAAGGTGATGTAGGTCCCGTCGAGATAGGTCCCGGCCAGCAGCTTCTGCGCCACGGCGGCCAGCATCACCACGCCCAGGGTCGCCCGCAGATACCAGCGATAGAGGCCCGATTGCCACCAGGCCGCGCCAAAGGCCAGCGCCGCCGGGATGGTCCACACCGTCAGCCAGCCATGATTGTGATAGGCCGCCCATTTGTCGCCGACATAGACAAGGATCGAGACGGCGAAGAAGGCGATCCCGATCCGGCTGACCCGCTCGAACAGCACCAGCCCCGTCGCCAGCGCCATCCCGACCGTGGCCGCGATCAGGTGGTAGCGCTCGGTCTCGAGATTGCCCGGTGCGTCGAGCACTTTTTCGAAGACGACCGAGAGGATCGCCACCGCCATCCCGAGACGCAGGAAGACGCCCAGTTGCTCCTCCGCCACCGGTCCGGTGGACAAAAAATCAAAGCGGGGCGGTCTGTCGGTGGTCACCGTCACCATGGGGCTCCTCTTTGGCTGCGGTATCCCGATATCTAGCGCCCCATAGGCGCCGATGCGATAGGTTTATGACCTGCTCGGCGCTGCCGCGACAGGTCGGCTGACGGCACCAGCCTCAACGACAAAGCGCGCGATCGCCTCGACCCCATCCTCATGGCGAAGCGCGGCGAAAACGACCGGGCGCGCGCCGCGCATCCTGGCGGCATCAGCGGCCATAACCTCCAGCGAGGCGCCGACATGGGGGGCGAGATCGGTTTTGTTCACGACCAAAAGGTCCGAGCGGGTGATCGCCGGCCCCCCCTTGCGCGGGATATCCTCCCCCGCCGCCGTATCGATGACATAGATCGTCAGATCCGCCAGTTCCGGGCTGAACGTGGCCGAGAGATTGTCGCCGCCAGACTCGATGAAGATGACGTCCAGATCGGGATGCGCAGCGCGCAGTTCGGCCACCGCGGCGAGGTTGATCGAGGCATCCTCGCGGATCGCGGTATGCGGGCAGCCGCCGGTTTCGACCCCCTTGATCCGGTCGAGTGGCAAGGCCTGCACCCGCATCAGGGCTTCGGCGTCCTCGCGGGTATAGATATCATTCGTGATCGCGGCGACCGAGTAGGTCTCGCGCATCGCCTTGCACAGCGCCGCCGTCAGCGTGGTTTTGCCCGCGCCGACAGGCCCGCCGATGCCGACGCGAAGGGGGCCGTTTGGGGAGGTCATGACGGCCCTCCCGAGAGGCTGAAGGTATCGTCGTTCCTGCACATGCTCATCTCGCCGATTGCCCATGTCCTTTGCGGTTCCGGCAGCACTCCTTCCGCAGGCGATACGCGCCTTCTCCGCGACGGCGCGGTGCCCTGTTCCGGATATCACGCCGCCTCATGACCGGAAAAGCCGCACGGTCTGGGTTTCATGTTGCAGCGATGCGATATCGGCGGCAAGCGCACAGCCTCCGATATCGTCGAGGGAGGCGACTTGGACTTCCCCGGCCAGGCCCGCGATTCCAGATGCGAAGCGCGCTTGCATGATTTGGCCCTCGGTCTGGCCGAGCGGCACGAGACGGATGGCAGCCGAAATCAGGTTGGCGGCGAAGGCGGTGAGATAGGCGCGGATCACCACATCCTCCGGCAGATCCAGCGCTGCGGAGGCTTGGCCGAGCACCACCGGGTAGGCCGCGGGGGCGAGGTCGATCCCCCAGGCCGCGCGCGTCGTCTCGGCGAAGGCGCGGCCCTGGGCCAGCGTCTCCTCCCGCCGCTCGGCCGAGGGGGCGAGCGCCTCGGCCAGATCGGCGATGTCCCCTCCGCGGCGTGCATGGGTGAGGAGGATGGCGTCGCTCCGCCCTGCGCCATGGACCAGACAATCCGCGACCCAGGCCTCGGCCCCGGCTGCGCCACTTACCGCACCCGAGGCCACGGCCGTCTCCAAACCATGGGAAAACGTGAAGGCGCCGACCGGATATGCCGGCGAGAGCCATGTCATCAGAACCGTCAGGTCGTCAGCCATGGCGATGCGGGATATGGGCGTTCGGATCGTCATCAGGATCGTGCGCATGGGCATGCCCATGGGTTCGTCCATGACCATAGGCCCCGCCTTCGGGCTGGAACGGGGCCTCGATATGGGCGATCTCGGCGCCCAATCCGGCCAGCATGGCCTCCAGCACGTGGTCCCGCTGGATCCGCAAACGGTCGGCCCCCACCTCGCAAGGCGTATGCCGGTTGCCGATATGCCAGGCGAGCCGCGCCAGATCACCCCGCACCTCGGTCAAAGGCTCCGCTGCGGCACGGACCGTGATCCGGTCCCCGTCTTCCAGCTCCAAGGCGTCCCCATCGCAAAGCTCCGCCGCCTCTGCCAGATCCAGCAGGATCGCCTCGCCCGAGCCGAGCGTCAGCACACCACGTCTTCGATAGCGGTCATGATAGGGCAGCAGCAGGCTGTCCCCTGCGCCCCCTTCTCCGGGCAGATGCCTGGCCGCGCGCCTCACGCGCAGCCCCGGCTCAGCCGAGCCTGTCGCGATACACGTAGGCCACGATCTGGTCGCGGGAGAGGCCGAGATCGGCCAGTTCCGCATCGCTCAACCGCATCAGGTCCGAGATCTTCCGCTCCCGGGCCGCGTGGCCCCGGGCAAATCCGAGCCCTTTGAATATCCTTGTGATCCACCCCCACAAAGGCACGCCTTTGAGAGAGGTCTGCGCCGTCGCCTGCGTAATCCCGGTCGCCGTCATATCTGGGGTCGCCATCGGTCAGGTCCTCGAAACAGAGACCCCCGCTCCAATCCCAATATGATACAGTGATTTCCGCCTGCCGGAAGTGGGTTTTGCCACAGATTGTCATGCTGCCTCCTCCGCGAGCGCTGCGCCCCGCCGACCGCGATTTGTCACCCGGACCTTCATCTGCCATGCCTGTGGGGCGGGTAAACTGGGCAAGTGCGAATGACAGACCATCCGGGAATGCTCTCAATCGTGCCAGCAGTAGATGGCTCGCATCCCGTCTGGGATTGCGGGCTTCGCCGAACCGAACCAACCAGGCTCGCGAAACGAGTCGACCTAGGCGATCCAATCATTTGAATGCACCGCGGGCTCCTCGTCAAAACATAAAATACCGCTGTGCCATCGGCAGGACCTCCGCGGGTTCGCAGGTCAGCAGTTCGCCGCTCGCGCGGACTTCATAGGTCTCGGGGTGGACCTCGATCTCGGGCGTGGCGTCATTCAGCACCATCGAGGCCTTCGAGATATCGCGGCAGGTCTCGACCGCGACCGTGTCCTTCGCCAGCCCCAGCGACGCGCCGATCCCCTCCGCCTCGGCCGCCGCACTCACAAACGTCACCGCCGAGCGTTCCACCGAACGGCCAAAAGCGCCGAACATCGGGCGGGAGTAGACCGGCTGCGGTGTTGGGATCGAGGCATTCGGGTCGCCCATCTGGGCGCAGGCGATGGTCCCTCCGATCAGCACCATTTCGGGCTTTACGCCGAAGAACGCAGGGTTCCAGAGGCAGAGATCGGCGCGCTTGCCCTCCTCAATCGACCCAATCTCGTGGCTCATCCCATGGGCAATCGCCGGGTTGATTGTGTATTTCGCGATGTAGCGGCGGACGCGGAGGTTGTCGTTCTCGCCCGTCTCCTCGGCCAGCCGCCCGCGCTGGCGCTTCATCTTGTCCGCCGTCTGCCAGGTGCGGATCAGAACCTCGCCCACCCGGCCCATCGCCTGGCTGTCGCTGGCGATGATGCTGAAGGCGCCCATGTCGTGCAAAATGTCTTCTGCCGCAATGGTTTCGCGGCGGATCCTCGACTCGGCAAAGGCCACGTCCTCGGGGATCGACTTGTCGAGATGGTGGCACACCATCAGCATGTCCAGATGCTCGTCCACCGTGTTGACGGTGAAGGGTCGGGTCGGGTTGGTCGAACTTGGCAGCACATGGGCTTCGCCGCAGACCTTGATGATGTCCGGCGCATGGCCGCCGCCCGCGCCCTCGGTGTGGAAGGCATGGATGGTCCGCCCCGCGATGGCCTTCACCGTGTTCTCGACAAACCCGCTCTCGTTCAGGGTGTCGGTGTGGATCATCACCTGCACATCCATCGCATCGGCGACCGAGAGGCAGCAGTCGATGGCGCCGGGCGTGGTCCCCCAATCTTCGTGGAGTTTCAGGGCACAAGCGCCGCCCTTCACCATCTCCTCCAAGGCCGCGGGCAGGCTGGCATTGCCCTTGCCGCTGAGGCCGAAATTCATCGGAAACGCATCCAGCGCCTGCAGCATCCGCCCGATATGCCACGGCCCCGGCGTGCAGGTGGTGGCGAGCGTCCCATGCGCCGGCCCCGTGCCCCCGCCCAGCATGGTGGTGACGCCGGAGTGGAGCGCATCCTCGATCTGCTGCGGGCAGATGAAGTGGATATGGGCGTCGAAACCACCCGCGGTCAGGATTTTCCCCTCCCCCGCAATGGCTTCGGTCCCCGGGCCGATGACGATGTCGACGCCCGGCTGCGTGTCCGGATTGCCCGCCTTGCCGATCTTGACGATACGCCCGTCCTTCAGCCCGACATCCGCCTTGAGGATGCCGGAGTGATCCACGATCAGCGCATTGGTGATGACGGTATCCACCGCCCCCTCCGCCCGCGTGACCTGAGACTGCCCCATCCCATCCCGGATGACCTTACCACCGCCGAATTTGACCTCTTCGCCATAGGTGGTGAGGTCTTTCTCAACCTCGATAAACAACTCCGTATCCGCCAGCCGAACCTTGTCTCCGGTCGTCGGACCAAACATGGCAGCATAGGCGGAGCGGGGGAGAGTGGTGGGCATCTGTTGCTCCTATGCAACTTCAGAAGAGATGTTACTGCCGAAACATGGGAGTTTCGTGAATTCCCCACCAAGAAAAGCATTCGCTTCTAGCGCTTTATCTTGGTGTACCACTCCCCTAGCAAGGGAGAGGTCGAAGATTTTTATCTTGATCCTCAACAAGCTGCGTGCATTTTCTGACCCAGACAACAATATTTGAGAGGCCCAAGATGAACACACTGACACTTTGGATGAATTCAATTGGGCTAGCCATTTGTCTTCTCGCATCTATACTCAGCCTCTACTTTCGGGACTAGGATCTCATAAATACCCCATCACCTTCTGATTAAATCCAAACACCTTCCGGGCACCGCTCAGCTGGATCAGGTGCACCTCCCTGCTCTGCCCCGGCTCGAATCTCACCGCTGTGCCGGCGGGGATGTCGAGGCGGGTGCCTCGGGCGGCGGTGCGGTCGAAGTCGAGCGCCTCGTTCGCCTCGAAGAAATGGTAGTGGGAGCCGACCTGGACCGGGCGGTCTCCGGTATTGGCGACCATCAGGGTCAGGGCCTCGCGGCCCTCGTTCAGGGTGATGTCGCCATCGGCACAGATCACTTCACCGGGGATCATCGGGGCCTCCTCGTAGTGTCGGGCGCTGTCCCGGGCTTGACCCGGGACCTCGATGGAGCGGCTTGAGACGTCTGAAACGGCTCGGAGAGGTCCCGGGTCAAGCCCGGGACCGTGCGAAGGAGCGCGGTCATGCGCCAGCCTCCACATCCGGTTCTGCGGCGGAGGGATGGTTGGACGGCCCGCGGCGTTGTTGGCTCATGGCGCAGGCGGCGACCGCGAGGGCGCCGAGGCCGACGACTGCAACGCCGGTCATCGCCGCACAGGCCATTTTTTTCTTCACCACCAAGGGGGCGAGGATCAGCGGCGCGAGGGCCATTTTGGTGAGAATCATGGGGAAGCTCCTATCTCGATTGCGCATCCGGGGCGGGCAGCGGCTCGGCCGGGTCGGGAGAGGCGCGCACCTTCTGCTCGGCTTGTTCTTGGTCGGCCCTCCTCTTGGCCGCCAGGTACAGCCCGCCGGCCGCCCAGGCCGTGCCGCTGACCGCCGACACTTTCAGCATGGTGTGGCAGAGCGCGGTTTTCTTCAAGAGACAGGCGCCGATGGCGAGGGGCAGGCTGATGAACATGGATGCTCCTGGCGAGGGGGGGCTGTGGTTCCGGCACGGGCCTCATGCCGGTTTGGGCAGGGCAAGGACGATGGCGGAAATGACGGCGATGACCCCCGCCGCACCGAAGACAAGGGCCATCACGGCGGTCAGGCGGCGCGCGCCACGGGTCATCACTTTGCCGCTGCGCGGCAGGATCAGTTCGGTGCGCACCTCCTTTGGCACCCGCGGCCGGCCGCCATGGCCCAGTTCCGAGACCATGTGGCGCCCGGCATGGGGGCCCTCGTCCACCTCATAGACGATGTAGAACCAGGTTTCGCCGTCCTGACCCTCACGCTCTTCGAGCCCGATGGCGCGGAGGGGCGCCGGCACCGCCTCCTCCAGCCGCGCTTGCCGTTGGATCCAGATGAAGCCCGCCACCCCGAGGGCGACAAAGCCGAGGAGCGCTGCGAAGAGGCTGCCGGTCATCGCGTCACCGGATCGGCTGGTGCACGGTGACGAGTTTGGTGCCATCGGGGAAGGTCGCCTCGACCTGCACGTCGTGGATCATCTCGGGCACCCCCTCCATGCATTGCGCGGCGCTGATGACATGGGCGCCGGCCTCCATCAGATCGGCGACACTGCGCCCGTCGCGGGCGCCTTCGACGACGAAATCGGTGATCAGGGCGATCGCCTCGGGATGGTTCAGCTTCACGCCGCGGGCAAGGCGGCCGCGCGCCACCATGGCGGCGACGGAAACGAGGAGCTTGTCTTTCTCACGCGGGGTCAGTTGCATCTATAACGTCCAGACTTTTGGGAGGGCGCCGCCGCGCAGGCAGCGGAGGGCGGGGATCAGGGAGCGTCGGAGCTGAAAGCCATCCTCCGCCAGCACGCGCGCGACGAGCACGCCGGGGCGGATTAGCGAGGCCCCCGCCGTGGCGGACAGGGTGGCGCGCAGGGGGGCGAGGCGCGCCTCGGCCTCCGGACCGGTGTAGAGGATCGAGGCCATGGCGCGGGCCCCGGCGAAGGTGAAGGGGCGCGCGATCAGCGCCTCACCCTCGCCAACCAGCCGCAGTGCATCGGCATAGATCAGGCGACCCGACCGGCGCACCCGCCAATGATCCGTAAAGGTGAGTTGCTGGAGGGCCTCCCCCATGGCGATGCGGCCGAAGATGAGGGGTTCGACCGCCAGCAGGGTCGCGTCTTCGGCCAGATCAACCTCGAGCCGGCGGGTCACGCGGGCGCCATCGAACAGGATGGTCTCCTGCGGCAGCCAGTCGATGCGGGCTCCGGCCCCGGCGTCGAGCCGGGCCTCAACCTGCCCCGTTTCGCCGGGCTTGGCGCGATAGGCGCGCTCCGCCGCCTGGGTGGTCAGGGTCAAGGCCGCGCCCGAGGCCGCGGTCCCGCGATAGGAGAAGCGGTCGCCGCCGGTGACGCCGCCCGCCGTGTTGAGCAGCACGGCCTGGACCTCGTCGCCCGCGCCCTTCGGGAACAGCGCTTTTGCCGATCCGCTCTGCCGCAACCGGTCGAGGCGGGACGCGCCACCGGTGGCGCGGGCGGTCACCGTGACATGGCCCTCGGCCCTCGGCTGGTGGGGGCGCGCCGACTGGGCGGGTTCGGGTGTTGCCACCCCCCAGTCGCCAGCGCTGCTCTCTGCACAGGCCAATGCCACGATCGCCCCCAGGGAAGCCCCTTACCGAGACCGACTCTGCACGACGCTGACGGGCCCGCAAGTCCGAAAGCATTTCGCCTCGCAATCATTCACCCGAATATGTGCGGTAAAATTAGGCGATTGCCGAGAATTTATGCTTTGTATTTAGGCGAAATCTCAAATCTGCCCGAAAGTTGCCTTTTTCCACTTGCCAAGCCCCAGGGGGGACGCATCACTTGCGCCGTCGGTTCGAAGGCGGCTTCCGAAGATCGTCAGGCACCCGACAAGGCGAGCGGGATCCGGGAAAGGGTCCTCGATACGCCGACATTGATGAAACAGAGGTTGCGGAGCCGCGGGGGGCCGCCGAGACCGGACCAACCGGTCAACTGGTGGATGAACACGGGTCGCGCGGGAGATAGTCATGACACTCATCAACAAATCAGTCCTGGGCCTGGCCGTGGCCGGTCTGCTGAGCACCGGCGCCAGCGCACAGGAAGAGACGATCAAGGTGGGCATCCTCCACTCGCTGTCCGGCACGATGGCGATTTCGGAGACGACATTGAAAGATACGGTTGAGAT
>JBCBIS010000149.1:0-10564 GCA_038524325.1 Pseudomonadota bacterium | reverse complement strand
TGCAGTTCCACATGGAGGTGGAGGCCGACACGGTCGATATGTGGTCCGAAATCCCCGAATACCGCGCCGCGCTGGATTCTGCACTGGGCCCTGACGGTGTGGCGCAGATCAACGCCGCCTGTGCCGCCGAGATGGGCAATTTCAACAAGGCGGCCGAGCGGATCTATATGAACTGGCTCCAAGCCTGTGCCCAGGGGCCGGGGATGCGGTGACGGCATGAAGACTTGGGCGGGGGATATTCATCTGAGTTTGAGGCTGCAGCGGCCGATCGCATTGGCTCTCCCAAGTGCGTCCACCGGAGCAGGCTCTGAGGGACAAAAAAGATCAGGGGCTTTGCGCCCCTTCGCGGCAAGACCGGGGAGATGTGAGCCATGCTGCTGATCGGAGGGTGCCTTTGCGGTGCCGTCAGATACCGGGTCGAGACGCCGAGCGAGCTGCACTACCTCTGCCACTGCACCGATTGTCAGCGGCATGGCGGCGGGCCCTATCACGCGGCCATCGTGGTGGCTTGGGAGGCATTCGAGCTGACCGGCGAGACAGCCCATGGCGAGGTCACGGCCGGGAGCGGGCGCACCATCGCGCGACATCACTGCCCCGCCTGCGGCGCGCATCTGTTCGTGACGCAATGGCCGGTGGCGGGACGGGTCTCGGTCAAGGCCGGCTCGTTGGACGACCCGTCGCTGTTCCGGCCGCGCTATGAGATCTGGACCCGTTCACGCGCGCCGTGGAGCGCGCCGATCCCGGGTCTGCAAAGCTGGGAGCGGGCGTTCGAAGGGGCCTTGCCGCGCTGGCGCTAATCGCGTGCATTTGCACCCTCATTTCAGCTGATGTTTTAGTTGATAAAGAGTTTCCAAAGGTCTGGCATCATGTTATTTTGCTTGAAATTATGAGGGGCGTATGATGCGAGCGAAACACGGTATTGCCTTGGTGCTGGGCGCCATTTTTCTGCTGCCGGGCGCAGGAATGGCGCAGCTGACCCAGACCCAGTTGGAAGATGCGCTGGGGGCGGAGATGAACAGCCTCACCCGTCTCGGCCAGCAAAGCCGCGGCGTGATGGATATCGGCGGCAGCGGCATCGGCCCTGGCTTTGGGCGCGGCGGACTGACGATCCGGCTCGACCAGGGCCTGTTTTCGGACGAGATCCGGCCGGGCCTGTCCGGGCCCACGATCTGGACCGGCGGGGACATCACCGTGATCGATGCCGATGATGGGCGCGAGGGCAATATCGGCGGCGTGACGGCGGGGGTGGCCTTCCGCCCCAGCGATCGTTTCGCTGCGACTGTGTTCGGCAGCTTCCGCCGTGACAATCTCGACAGCGACCAGATCGCGCTGGAGACCGATGTCAGCATGTTCGGCGGCGGCCTGTTGGTCGATTATCTCGCACCGGGGGATGTCCGGGCCCAGGCGGCGCTGCGGTTTGGCTTTGGCACGGGCGAGACAACGATCGGCGCTGTGACCGGCGATTTCGATCAGCGCGAACTTGAATTCGGGCTGAAGGTGGACCGGCGGTTTGGGTTCGGGGATGGGTTCTATGCCGATCCGGGCCTCGAGTTCAGCTATCAGCTCTCGGACCGCGACGATCACACGCTGAGCAATGGGCTGCAGATCCCCGGCGAGGTCACCGATACCGCCGAGATCCGACTGGGCGGCGCGCTGGGCCAGGCGGCGCAATTCGGCGGAGTGCTGCGGCAGCTGGATTGGGAGCTGCGTGGCAGCGCCATCGTCACCTTCCTGGGCGACACGCCGGCGACTGTCTTCATCGCTGACGACGAGACCGAGTTCGGCGGCACCGTGGGTGGGACGCTGCGCTTCACCTTCGACAATGCCGTCGCGATTGGGGTGAACGCCGACTACCTGCATCTCGGCGGCGATCTGAACGCGGTCAGTGCCGGGGTCGATCTGGAAGTGCCGCTGAACTGAGGGTCAGGTCGCTGTCGAACGGAGCAGGCGGGCGCGGGATTTCGGCACACGCTTGATCTCGATCCCAGTGAACACATGCAGCGTGTTCAACTCGTTATCGATCACCGCATGGTCCGAGACCCAGCCGCCCATCACAAGATAGGTGCGCAGCAGGGGCGGCATCCGTTTCATCGCGAGCTTCAGATTCGGCTTGCGCAGCTTCAGCTTCTTGACGAAGGGGAAAACGCTTGGCGCCTTCACCCGGGGCAGCCAGCGTTTCGGCGCGATATGGCGCTCCTTCAGCAGTGCGAAAGCGTCGGCATACTCCTCCTCATCCACTCCGTGGAACGAGGAACAGCCGAACAGGAGTTCTACCCCCTCGTCGTCGACAAAGCGGGTCATCGCGGCCCAGGCGGCGCGGAGAATGTCTGGATCCTTCCAGGCGGGATGGATGCAGAAGCGGCCCATCTCGACCATTTTACCCGGGAAGGCCTCAAGCGCCGAGAGCTCGTAGTATTTGGCGGAATAGGAGCGCCAGATCTCGCTGCCATCGGTCAGGGGCATCATGCGGAACGTGCAGACCAGTTGGCCGGACTTCACATCCTCGACCATCAGATGGGCGCAATGCGGGTCGAACTCGTCGATATCAACCCGCTCGGAATTGCTCTGCTCGCTCAGCCCTCGCTGTTCGATGAAGGTGAGGTAGCGCAGATGCTGACAGGCGCGGATGTCCTCCGCTCCATCGGCGATCCGTGCCCGGTATTTTCCTGCTTTGAACACCGCCATGGAAAACCCCACTTGTTCGGTCTCCGACCCGTGCTTGGGATGCTGTAATCTGCTGCCTATATCCTACGAAGCGCGACAGATTTACGACCCTTGCGCTGAACATATAGGGGCCAAGCGGATGACGGACACCAAAACCGATGCAAAGCTGCAACTTAACGACGCCGAATGGCGAAAGCGGCTGAGTCCGGAGGCCTATCGGGTCACGCGCAAGGCGGGAACCGAGCGTCCCTTCACGCATGACGACTTTCCGAAGCAGCCGGGCCGGTTCCATTGCGTCTGCTGCGACGCCCCGCTGTTCGATCAGGCCCACAAATTCGACAGCGGCACCGGATGGCCGAGTTTTCACAGCACCGCAGGTGAGATCGACGAGCATGAGGACCGCAGTTGGTTCATGCGTCGGACCGAAGTGTGCTGTGCCCGCTGCGACGCGCATCTCGGCCATGTCTTTCCGGACGGGCCTGCGCCGACGGGCCTGCGCTATTGCATCAACGGCGTGGCCCTTCGATTCCAACCGTCGGGCGAAAAGGCCTCCTAAGCCCGGGCGATGATCACCCGGATCCGTCCGGGCAGGCGCACGGAGCCATCGCGGACATGGGAGGCGAATTTCGGGGCGAGAACCCGGCGCAGGTCTGCTTCGGCCGCCGGGTGCTCTTCCAGCCGCCGCGCCATCGGGCCGATCTGGCAGGCGAGTTCGATGGCGCGGGTCACCGGGTCGCCGGTGCCGAGGCCGATCTCCATCTCGATATCGTGCTCCTCGATCGCGATCTCGCGCCAGCCGGCGCCGTCTAGGATGGGCATGAAGATCTCGTGGGTCGCCCAGCCGAAGGGTCCAGGTGCGCCCGGTGCGGGTTTCTCGGCTTCGCCCAGGACCTCGGTTGCCGCGTTGGCGGGGATCATCGCCCAGGGATTGTGCTGCGGTTCGGCCCAGACGGTGAGGGCCGTGCGGCCACCGGGTCGCAAGGCTGCGCGCAGATGCGTCATGGCGGCCACCGGGTCGTCGAAGAACATGCAGCCGAAGCGGCTGTAGAGCGCGTCCCAGCGATCGGCCCCGAAAGCATGGCTGGCGGCGTCGCCCTGGACAAAGTCGAGCTGCGCGACACCTGCCGCCCGGGTCCGGGCGATGCCGAGCAGATCGGGCGAGATGTCGAGGCCAAGCACGGCCCCCTCCGATCCGACCGATCTGGCGATCTCGAGGCTGGTCGGCCCGCCGCCGCAACCGAGATCGATCACCCGTTCGCCCGGCTGGGCGGCGAGTGCTGCCAGCCCGGGCTGGGCGGCCGGCGCAAGCTGGTGATCCATCGCCTCGATCACCTCGGCCCATTTAGCGCCCAGCTGTCCGGTCCAGTCCTTTGCATCCGCCATCGCACTCTCCTCAAGTCGCCGCTGCCATGCTAATCGAGCCGCGGCCCGGCACAATGGACAAGATGGCATGGCGTTCGATACCTGGATTTTCGATCTCGACAATACGCTCTACCCGGCGCGGTTGGGGCTGGTCGAGCAGATCAATGCGCGCATGACGGCCTGGGTGATGCGGGAACTGGGCCTCGACCGCGCCGGGGCGGACGCCTATCGCGCGCGGACCTGGCGCGACTATGGGATCACCCTGCGCGGGCTGATCGAGGAGCACGGGGCCGATGCCGCGGCTTTTCTGCACGAGACCCATGACATCGACTATGCCGCCCTCGCGCCAGCGCCGCGGCTGGCGGAGGCGGTGGCGCGGTTGCCGGGCCGCAAGATCGTCCATACCAATGGCGCCCGGGCCCATGCGGAGCGGGTCTTGGCGCGCACCGGGCTCGCGCCGCATATCGATGCGCTCTGGGCGATCGAGGAGGCGGACCTGGTCCCGAAACCCCGGCCGGAGGCGACGCGGCGGATCCTGGCGGGGCTGCGGATTGATCCCGCGCGCGCGGTGATGCTGGAGGACAGCCCGGCCAATCTGGCCACCGCCAAACAGGCAGGGATGGCCACGGTCTGGGTCACCCGCGAGGAGGCTGCACCGGCGGCTCATATCGATCACACAGCGCGCAATCCGGTCGATTTTCTCGCGCAGTTCGGCCGCTGAGCCGCCCCCATGCGCGACGAAGCCACCGCCCGCCCCCACCCGCCCCCCTTGGCGCGCGGCACCTCCGCCGCGCATGGGGGCGGGTGCGTTGGCTAGAGCAAAAACGGGTCTGACTGAAGCAGTCAGATCCCAGGATTTTGCTCAAAGCTCCGAGTCTGGACCAAAATTCTTTTTCAACCTGTCTCAGGTTGAAACGATTTTGGTCTAGCGTCGTAGGTCCCCGGGGGCGCGGTCAGGAATAGGGATCGAGCGCGTCGCGCAGGGCATCGCCGAGGAAGCTGAAGGCGAGTACGGCCAGGATCACCGGGATCATTGGCATCAGGATCCAGGGATAGATGGCCACCGCGTTCAGGTTCAGCGCATCGTTCAGCATCATCCCCCAACTGACCGCCGGCGGGCGCAGGCCGAGGCCGAGGAAGCTGAGCGCCGTCTCCCCCAGGATCATCGCCGGAATCGAGAGGGTGGCCGAGGCGATCAGATGGCTCATGAAGTTCGGCATCATATGCGCCATGATGATCCGCCGCGGCTTGGCGCCCATCAGCTCGGCCGCGCGGACATAGTCTTCCTCGCGCAGTGCCAGGAATTTCGACCGGACCGCCCGCGCCAGCCCGGGCCAGTCAAGCAGCCCCAGGATGATCGAGATCATGAAAAACACCGTCACCGGCCCCCAGTTCACCGGCACCGCCGCCGAGAGCGCCAGCCAGATGGGCAGCTCGGGCAGCGAGCGGAAGATCTCGATCAGCCGCTGCACGGTCGCATCCACCCAGCCGCCGAAATAACCCGCGACCCCGCCCAGCAGCAGCCCGATGGCGAAGCTGACCGCCACCCCGATCAGCCCGATTGTCATCGAGAGCCGCGCGCCATAGATCATGCGGCTGAGCATATCCCGCCCCAGCCGGTCCGAGCCGAGGAGGAACAACTCACCCTCCTCCGGTGGGCAGATCAGCCGGAACCGGCCCTCGATCAGGCCCAGCAGACGATAGGTCTCGCCGCAGGTGGTGAGGATTGGGACGGGCAGGACGACCGAACGGTCCTCGGTCTTTTTGATCAACCCGGTGGCGAGGTCGTACTCCGTCCCCGTCGGACTGGTATGCAGGCCGATATAGCGCCCCTCATGGAACAGATAGAGGCTCTGCGGCGGGGCGTAGATTGCGTCCTCGTTGAAGGTGTTGGGATTATACGGCGCCAGGATCTCGACAAAAGGCAGCACCGCGTAGCCGATGGCGAGGAACAGGAAACAGGCGACCCCCAGCTTGTGTCGCCGGAACCGGCGCCAGACCAGCACCCAGGTCGGCGCATCCAGATCTGTGCGGTCGAGCACCTGACGCTCGGCCTCCGGCTGATAGGTGTCCTTGGCGACGTAATGCTCCATCACGCGCCCTTTCGGCCGGAGGCGAGGCGGATCCGCGGATCCAGCACTGCCAGCAGGATGTCGGAGATCAGCATGCCAATCAGGGTCAGCGCGCTGACGAATAGCAGGATGAAGCCGGACATGAAGATGTCCTGGCTGCGCAGCGCCTGGAGCAGGATCGGGCCGATGGTGGGCAGGCTCATCACCACCGAGATCATCACCGAGCCGCTGACCAGCTGCGGCGCCAGATTGCCGATATCGGCGACGAACGGGTTCAGCGCCATGCGAAGGGGATAGCGGATGACCCTGGTCACCCCGTCGACCCCCTTGGCCTTGGCGGTCTCGACATAGGGTTTGTTCAACTCATCCATCAGATTGGCGCGCAGCCGGCGCATCACCGCCGCCGCCGCCGAGGTGCCGATCACGATGGTGGGAACGATCAGATGCAGCAGGATGGACTGGAATTTCGCCCAACTCATCGGCTCGCCCTCGAACTCCCGTGCCATCAACCCGCCGATTGGGATGTCGAAATAGCGTGCGCCATAGGTCAGCAGGATCAGCGCCAGCAGGAAATTGGGCGTCGCGAGGCCGATATAGCCGATAAAGCTGGCGATATAGTCGATCGGCCCGTTCGCCTTCACCGCAGCGATCGTGCCCAGCGGCAGGGCGACCAGATAGACGAACAGGAGCGCGAACAGATTGACCAGGATGGTCAGCATCACCGTCTCACCCAGAACCTCGGCCACCGGGCGCTCCAACTCGAAGGACCAGCCGAGATTGCCTTGCAGCAGCCCGTCAAACCCGTCGATCCCGGGGGCGATGCCCATCCAGATCAGGTATTGCTGCCAGACCGGCTTATCCAGCGCGTATTGGCGCATCAGTTCCTCGGCCTTGGCCACCCCCGCCGCCTCGCCGGTCGAGCGCATTTCGGCGATCTGGTTCGAGAGGTAATTGCCCGGCGGCAGATTGATGATGACGAAAACCAGCGCCGAGACCGCCAGCAGCGTCAGCGCCATGGTCATGATGCGGCGGGCGAGGAATTTCAGCATGCCACCCGCTCCTGACCCTGAGAGCGACTGAACTGGGCGGAAACGGGCGCGATCCGGCGGTGCCTCTGCGACACCCTGGTCCCAGCGCGACCCATAGGGAGAAAGCCATGGCCTCCGACCTCGACACCCGCCGCGTGGCCGACGAGGCCCCGATCCTCGAGATTGCCCGCGACCGCACCTTGCCGGCCTATTACTATACCGACCCCGCGGTGCTGGAGATCGAGCGGGAGGAGCTCTTCTTCAAAACATGGCAATTTGCCTGCCACGCCAGCCGGCTTTCTCAGCCGGGGCGGTACGTCACCATGCAGATCTTCGATCAGGAGATCGTGCTGACTTGCGGCAGCGATGGTGAACTCCGCGGCTTCTACAATGTCTGCGCCCATCGCGGCCATCGGTTGGTCGAAGGCGCCGGACAGACCAACCGCCTCGTCTGCCCTTACCACGCCTGGACCTATGCGCTGGACGGGCGGTTGGTCGGCATCCGCCGGGGGGCTGAGTCGACCGCCATCAGCCGCTCCGAGATCTGCCTCAGCCAGGTCCGCATTGATCGGCTGCTGGATTTCATCTTCGTCAATCTCGACCCGGAGGCCACGCCGATGGCCGAACTCTATCCCGGTCTGGAGGCCGAGATCGAGGCCGCCATCCCCGGTGTGCGCAGCTTCGTGCCCGTGCCCGAGCAACCCCGCGAAGACGTGCCGATGCAGTGCAATTGGAAGGTGATCCTCGACAATTACCTCGAATGCTATCACTGCGAGACGGCCCATCCCGATTTCTGCGATCTGGTCACGATCCCGGACGTTCGCCACAATTTCAATGACCGGCATATGCACCAGTACCTGCCCCCCATGGGCAAGGCGCAGAATGCCGCCTATCCGTTGGATCTGGCTGAGGATCAACTCGACAGCAATTTCTGGTATCTCTTCCCCTGCACCACCATCGGGCATCTGCCCGGGGTGCGCTCGCTGACCATTTCGCGGATCGTGCCGTTGACGGCAGAGACCTCCGAGCGGCGGTTCACGATGACCATGATCCCCGGCGGCAATGTCGCCCGGGACAAGGCGCGCACCGAGTATCTGATACGCGGTGTGGGGCGAGAGGATGTGGCGCTCTGCGAAGGGGTGCAGCATGGCATGCGCCAGCGTGGCTTTAACCAGGGACACTACATCTTTGATCCTGAACAGGAAAACTTCACCGAGGAGGGGGTGCGCTTTTTCCATCGGCTCTACAGCGCGGCGGTCGAGGACCGTCTGGCTGCGGAGACGCGCTGACAAGACCCCGGCCTTCATTGCGAAACGGTGCCCTCGGCGCCGGTGTCAGAGCCGGTGTCGAACCAGAATTCGTCCATCCGATGGATGCCCAGATGCGCGCCGGGGTCCCAGGCATAGAGCGCGTCTTTCGGGACGTTGCGCATCGCCTCGTCATGCACGACCGGCAGGGGGGCGCGGCTGACCGTGCCGATGACGAAGACCTGATCGGCATGGATCGCCAGCATCTCGCGCCAGGCGGCATCCTTCTCGGCCTCGCTATAGGCGCGGGTCCAATCGCGATAGAGATCGAGCAGCCTTGCGGCCTCGGGCAGATCGGGCGCATAGCCCATCTCACCCTTGGTCTGGTGGTGCTGCCCCCATTTCGGCCAGGTGAAATTCGCTTGGTCGACCGGGGCCAGCTCGAACGGTGCCGCATCGGGGGTCGGCACGCCATTGTTCCAGCCGAACCAGGCCACCATCATCGAGCGTCCGGCATAGGCCCGGTTGCGCAGGATATCGCGGTCGAGCGGACGGACCAGAAGGCGGATGCCCAGCTTCTTCCAGGTGGCGGCGACCAGTTCCAGCGTATCCTCCACCTCGCGCCGCTCGCCCGCGGTCTCCAGATAGATCTCCATCGGGCGGCCATCGGGCAGCAGGCGGATGCCCGCGGGATTGCGTGTCGTCAGCCCGATTTCGTCGAGCAGCGCGTTGGCCTCGGCGAGGTCGAACCGCGCCCAGCGGGTGGCCTGCTCCGCATCGAAGAACGGGCTTTCCTCCAGCGGCGCGACGCCCCGTTCGGCGGCAAGACCGAAATAGAGCACCTTGTTGATCGCCTTGCGGCTGATCCCCAGCGACAGTGCCCGGCGGAACCGCACATCGCGCATCAGTCCGCGCCAGACCGGATCGGCATAGGTGAGATTGGGATAGATCGCGACCTCATTGGCCGAACCGGACCGCCAGAGATTGGTCCGGTAGAGCCCGTTCTCGTTTTGCTTCAAAACCGGGGCATCGGCGAAACCCAGGCTGCGGGTTTGCAGGCTCGCCTCGCCCATCGATGCCTTCAGCGGGATCAGGCCAGAAGCGGCGACTTCCAGCTCCACCATGTCGATATAGGGGAGCTGCCGCCCCTCACTGTCGACGCGGTGGAAGAACGGATTGCGTTTCAGCACGTAACGCTGGCCATTCTTCTTCGAGGTGTTCTGCCAGGGCTGCAGCATCGGCAGCTTCGGGTTATCGAATTTATACTGGTTGTCCAGTCGGTTATGCAGCTCCGCCCAACTGCGCTTCTTCTTTTTCTCGACCGTTTCGGCCAGTTTGACCGGGTCGGCATAGGCCTCGTGATAGGCCTTCAGGTAATGCGCCGGACGATAGATATAGACCGGACGGGCTTGCGCCAGAGAAGGCAGGAACTTCGGATTGGGCGCCGGCCAGGTGTAGGAGATGGTCACCTCGTCGATCACTTCGACCATCGGGGGTGTCCCCTCGACCAGCATTTCCACCGGCGGGCCGGCGGGCGAGAGTTCCGCGTTCAGCGCCACATCCTCCCACCAATAGCGCAGATCCTCCGTGGTGAAGGGGTGCCCGTCGGACCATTTATGGCCCCGGCGCAGGTGAAAGGTGATCTTGCGCCCATGCTCACTGATCTCGACATCGCGCAACAGGTCGGGCTGCAGCGTGTAATCCTCGGCATAGCCGACCAGCCGGGCATAGCCATAGGCGGCCATATAGCGGACATCCTTGGCCCGGCCGACGAACATGCGCAGCGTGCCGCCATGGCGGCCCGCGATGCGCCCCCTGGCCGCGAGGTCGACCACCATCGGATCCTCGGGCACGCGTTCCGCAATCGGGGGCAGCCCTTCGGCGAGGGCTTCGCTCAGGGACGGAGTCTCCCGCAGCACGATCCCGTTGGCCGAGGCGAGGGCGGCGCTGAGCAGCAACGCGAGGGTGGCGAAGAGCGTCCTCATGTCGCCGCCCGCACGAAATGGCCCGGCGCCACTTCGATCAGGCCCGGGGCGGCATCGCCCTCGAACCGGAAGGGATCATCCCAGGTTTCGGGCTCGCCCGCCCCGGCGGCGACGGCGCGCAGATCGAGTTTCTGGTCCATATCGGGCTCCGGACTGGCCGCGATCAGGGCGCGGGTATAGGGGTGGCGCGGATCGGCGAAAATGCA
>JBCBIS010000148.1:0-10598 GCA_038524325.1 Pseudomonadota bacterium | reverse complement strand
TCGCCGTCTCGGATGCGTTTCTGGAGACAGGCGAGATCGTCTCGACCCGCGGCCGCGACCTTGAGGAGGCCGACCGGGTGAATGCACGCTCGGGCGATCTGACCGATGGCAAGCCGCTGGTGGTGCTGATCAACGAAGGTTCTGCTTCGGCCTCCGAGATCGTCGCCGGCGCGTTGCAGGATCAGCGCCGGGCGATCATCCTTGGCGCGAAGAGCTTCGGCAAAGGCTCGGTCCAGACCGTGATGCGGCTCGGCGACAAAGGCGCCATGAAGCTGACGACGGCGCGGTACTTCACCCCATCGGGCCGCTCGATCCAGGCGCTGGGCATCGAGCCGGATATCCTGGTCGAAGAACGCCGGGTCACCGATGCCGACGAGGTCGAGGCCGAGCGTCGCAACCGGTCCGAGGCAGATCTGCGCGGCTCACTGTCGAACGAGCTGTCCGATGACGAACGCGAGCAGCTCGAAGACGAACGGACCCGCCATGAAGCGACCGCGAAGCTTCGATCGGAGGACTTTCAGCTGGCCTATGCGCTGGATCTCCTGGCCGGTCTGGCCATCTATGACGCAGCACGATGAGTGACAATCCCGGGGGGGTAACCCCTCGGGCCTGACGACCAATGGGATATCTTTCGGACGAAGCGATCGCGAAACTGCCCTACCGGCCCTGCGTCGGGTTGGTCGTTTTGAATGGTGACGGGCATATCTTTGCCGGGCAGCGCATCGACAACGCGATGGATGCCTGGCAAATGCCGCAAGGCGGGATCGATCATGGCGAGACCCCGGTGCAGGCTGCGCTGCGCGAGTTGACCGAGGAAACCGGGATCGTCGATTCCCATGTCGAAGTGCTGCGTGAGAGCAGCGAGTGGCATGCCTATGACCTGCCGCGCCATCTCGTCCCGAAACTGTGGAAGGGGCGGTATCGTGGTCAGACCCAGCGCTGGTTCATCCTGCGCTTCCTCGGCGATGACAGCGAAATTCGGATCGATACGGCCGAGCCGGAGTTCCGCAGTTGGGCCTGGATGGAGGAAAGCGAGCTGCTCAGGAAGATCGTGCCCTTTAAGCGCGACACCTATGCACGGGTGTTCGCCGAGTTTCAGGACCTGCTCTGACCGCGCCTCGGCCGCGTCAAACGTCCCATTCGCTGCCGGTGCGCCCGATTGCCATCCACGAGATGGAAAGACGGCCGATCCGCGTGTCGCTCCAAGTATAAGCCACTGCTTTGAAACTGCCCCGGCGCACGTCCTCGGGCCGAAGCTGCAGGCGGAGATTTGTTGAGTGATCCGCATCGATCATCTCGACCGATAGAAGCACTTGCGGCGCCTTGTCGAACGGCGCTTCGAAGCGGATCGTCTTCTCCGCCCAGCGCTCGCCCTTTTCGGTCCACATCGGACCGGAGTCCTCGATATGATCAAAAACGAGTTCCGTTCCGGAAGCCGTGGTCAAACTGCCCGTGCTGTACTGAATCGACATGGTCCCACCCATTGATACGCGACCGGGTGTGACTATGGCAGAGATGTGACAAAAATGAAAGAACGGGCCTTAGAGATGCCGCCCGGGCCTGATCAGCCGAGTTGATCGCTCAATGCGCGCAGATCGTTCAGGCGCTGCGTTTCGGCCTGCATGCGGTCCGCAGCGACATCTTCGAGCGACTTTTCGGCCGTCGCGATGCGCCCCTCGAGCCAGGCCGCGTCGATTTCCTCGGCCTTGAACGCTTCCTCGGCCAGAACCGAGACCGTGTTCGAGGAAATCTCGGCGAACCCGCCGGTCACGAGGTAGCGGCCCTCGGACGGGCCGCCCGACACGGTGACGAAGCCCGGACGCAGGGTCGTCAGGAACGGCGCGTGGTTCGCCATCGCCGTCAGATCGCCCAGCATCCCGGGGATCGTCACCGCCTCGGCTTCCGTCGAATCGAGTTTTCGCTCTGGGCTCACCAGTTCGAAGGTCAGTATATCGGCCATCTGTCGTCCTCCGGAAGAGGCGCGGTTTAGGCGCCCCTGGATGCGTTAGCGGGCTCAGGCGGCCTCTTCGGCCATTTTCTGCGCCTTGGCGACCGCTTCGTCCATATCGCCGACCATGTAGAAGGCGGCCTCGGGCAGGTGATCGTACTCGCCCGCCACCAGTGCCTTGAAGCCGGCGATGGTTTTTTCGAGCGGCACCAGCTTGCCGGGCGAGCCGGTGAACACCTCGGCCACAAAGAACGGCTGGCTGAGGAAGCGCTGCACCTTGCGGGCGCGGGCCACGGTCAGCTTGTCTTCTTCGCTGAGTTCGTCCATCCCCAGGATCGCGATGATGTCTTGCAGCGATTTATAGCGTTGCAGGATCCCCTGCACGGAGCGCGCCGTGTCGTAATGCTCCTCGCCGATCACCTGCGGATCCAGGATCCGGCTGGTCGAGTCGAGCGGGTCCACCGCCGGGTAGATGCCCAGCTCGGCGATCGAGCGGTTGAGAACGGTGGTCGCATCCAGGTGGGCGAACGAGGTCGCCGGTGCCGGGTCGGTCAGGTCATCCGCAGGCACATAGATCGCCTGCACCGAGGTGATCGAGCCGTTCTTGGTCGAGGTGATCCGCTCCTGCATCGCGCCCATATCGGTCGCCAGCGTCGGCTGATAGCCCACGGCCGAGGGGATCCGGCCCAACAGCGCCGACACTTCCGAACCGGCCTGGGTAAAGCGGAAGATGTTGTCGACGAAGAACAGAACGTCGGTCCCGGTTTCGTCGCGGAACTGCTCGGCCAGGGTCAGACCGGTCAGGGCGACGCGAGCGCGGGCCCCCGGCGGTTCGTTCATCTGGCCATAGACCAGCGCCACTTTCGAGTCGGGCAGATTGTCCGGCACGATGACGTTGGACTCGATCATCTCGTGATAGAGATCGTTGCCTTCGCGGGTCCGCTCTCCCACACCGGCAAACACCGAATAGCCGGAGTGCGCCTTTGCGATGTTGTTGATCAGTTCCATGATCAGCACGGTCTTGCCGACGCCGGCGCCGCCAAACAGGCCGATCTTCCCACCCTTCGAGTAAGGCGCGAGCAGGTCGACGACCTTGATGCCGGTGACCAGGATCTCGCTCTCGGTCGACTGAGCGACGAAATCCGGCGCGGCCTGGTGGATGGCGCGCTTGTCGGCGGTCTCGACCGGGCCCTTTTCGTCGATCGGCTCGCCGACCACATTCATGATGCGGCCCAACGTGCCAGTGCCCACGGGCACGGCGATCGGTTGGTCGGTATCGGTCACCGGCTGGCCACGGACCAGACCCTCGGTCGCATCCATCGCAATGGTGCGCACCGTGCTCTCGCCCAGGTGTTGCGCGACTTCCAGCACCAGACGGTTGCCGTTATTGTCGGTCTCGAGCGCGTTGAGGATCTCCGGCAGGTGATCGTCGAACTGAACGTCGACGACGGCGCCGATGACCTGCGTGATTTTGCCCTGGATGCCCATGGGTTTCTCCTCTCGTCAGAGCGCCTCGGCGCCCGAAATGATCTCGATCAGCTCGCTGGTGATGGCGGCTTGGCGCGAGCGGTTGTATTGGATGGTCAGCCGGTCGATCATCTCGCCCGCATTGCGCGTCGCATTGTCCATGGCGCTCATCCGGGCGCCTTGCTCCGAGGCGGCGTTCTCCAGCAGACCGCGGAAGACCTGCACGCCCAGATTGCGCGGCAGCAGGTCGGCCAGGATCTCGCCTTCCTCCGGCTCGTATTCATAGTTCACCGGCTCGGCATCCTCGGCCTCTTCAAAGGTGGCGGGGATCAGTTGCAGCGCGGTCGGGATCTGGCTGATCACCGATTTGAACTCGTTATAGAACAGCGTCGCGACGTCGAATTCGCCGGCGTCGAAGCGGGTCAGCACGTCCTGAGCGATCTTGTGGGCGTCCGAATAGCCGAGCCGCTTCACATCGCTCAGATCGACATGACCGACCAGCAATTCGCCATAGGTGCGGCGGAGCTGTTCGCGCCCCTTCTTGCCGATGGTGAGGATTTTGACCGTCTTGCCCTCGGAGAGCAGCCTGTCCGCATGGGTCCGCGCCAGTTTGACGATCTGGCTGTTGAATCCGCCGCACAGGCCCCGCTCCGAGGTGGCGACGACCAGCATATGCACCTTGTCCGACCCGGTCCCAGCCAGCAGGCGTGGCGCGGAGGGAGAGTCCTTCGCCCCGCGCGCGAGGTTGCCCAGAACAGTGTCCATTCGCTCGGCAAAGGGACGGGCAGCCTCGGCCGCTTCCTGCGCACGGCGCAGTTTCGCCGCGGCCACCATTTTCATGGCCGAGGTAATCTTGCGCGTCGACTTAACCGAATTGATCCGGTTTTTCAGGTCCTTAAGGCTTGGCATCGCCTCTGGCTCCTCTGCTTAAGCTCAGGCGAAGCCCTTCTTGACGCCCTCGATGACCTCTTTGATCTTGTCGGCGAGGTCGCCGGCCACCTTGCGGTCATTGTCGCGGATATCGTCGAGCAGCGCGGTCTGGTTCGAGCGTAGCTCGTTCAAGAGTGCCTGCTCGAAGCGGCCCACATCGCCGACCGGCAGGTCGTCGAGATAGCCCTGGGTGCCTGCAAAGATCACGCAGACCTGCTCGGCATTGGTCAGCGGCGCATATTGCGGCTGTTTCAGCAGCTCGGTCAGACGCGCGCCCCGGTTCAGCAGGCGTTGGGTCGCGGCGTCGAGGTCGGAGCCGAACTGCGCAAACGCCGCCATCTCGCGATACTGCGCCAACTCCAGCTTGATCGAGCCCGCGACCGATTTCATCGCCTTCGTCTGGGCCGAGGAACCCACGCGGCTGACCGACAGACCTACGTTCACCGCTGGGCGGATGCCCTGATAGAACAGCTCGGTTTCCAGGAAGATCTGCCCGTCGGTGATCGAGATCACGTTGGTCGGGATAAAGGCCGACACGTCGCCGCCCTGGGTCTCGATCACCGGCAGTGCGGTCAGGGACCCGGCACCGTGATCGTCGCCCATCTTCGCCGACCGCTCCAGCAGGCGGGAGTGCAGGTAGAAAACGTCGCCTGGGAACGCCTCACGTCCCGGCGGGCGGCGCAGCAGCAGCGACATCTGACGATAGGACACAGCCTGCTTGGACAGATCATCATAGATGATCAGAGCATGCATCCCGTTGTCGCGGAAATACTCGGCCATCGCACAGGCGGCATAGGGGGCCAGATACTGCATCGGTGCCGGTTCGGAGGCCGTGGCGGCGACGACGATCGAGTAGTCGATCGCGCCCGTCTCCTCGAGCTTCTTCACCAGCTGGGCGACGGTCGAGCGTTTCTGGCCGACGGCGACATAGACACAGTAGAGCTTTTTGGCCTCGTCGTCGCCAGCCGCCTCGTTATAGGATTTCTGGTTCAGGATGGCGTCCAGCGCGACGGCGGTTTTGCCGGTCTGGCGGTCGCCGATGATCAGTTCCCGCTGGCCGCGGCCGATCGGGATCAGACTGTCGACCGATTTCAGGCCGGTCGCCATCGGCTCGTGCACCGATTTGCGCGGGATGATTCCGGGCGCCTTGACGTCCGCGACGCGGCGCTCCTCGAACATCACCGGGCCTTTGCCGTCGATCGGGTTGCCGAGCGCGTCGACCACCCGGCCGAGCAGCCCCTTGCCCGCAGGGACGTCCACGATCGAGCCCGTGCGCTTGACCGTGTCACCCTCTTTAATCGTGCGGTCATCGCCGAAGATCACGACGCCGACATTATCGGCTTCGAGGTTCAGCGCCATGCCGCGGATCCCGCCGGGGAATTCCACCATCTCGCCGGCCTGGACCTGGTCGAGCCCATAGACACGGGCGATCCCGTCGCCGACGCTCAGCACGCGGCCGATCTCGGCGACCTGGGCCTCCTGACCGAAATTCTTGATCTGGTCCTTCAGGATCGCAGAAATCTCAGCGGCTTGGATCGTCATCACCCGACCTCTTTCATTGCATTTTGCAGACCGGCGAGTTTCGAGGCGATCGAGGTATCGATCATCTTCGAGCCCACCTTCACAATCAGACCGCCGATGATGGTTTCATCCACGGTCACGTTCAGTTTCACGTCGCGCCCAACGGCACTGCTGATCTTCTTGGTCAGATCGGCAATATGGCTTTTGTTGAGCGCTTTCGCTGCCGTCACCTCGGCGGTCACCTCACCCCGATGTTCGGCCATGAGGGCGGCGTAGTTCTCGATCAGCCGGGGCAGGGCAAACAGGCGGCGATTGGCGGCCATCAGCCCCAGAACGTTTCGGGTCAGGGTGCTCAGTCCCATCTTTTCCGCCACCGCGGCGATGGCCCGACCCTGCTCGGCCCGGGTATGCACCGGGCTCGCAATCAGATGGTGCAGGTCTTCGCTGGCGTCGAGCGCCGTGCCGAGGGCGGTCAGATCAGCCTCGACCGCATCGAGCGCGCTGTCTTCCTTGGCCAGCTGAAACAACGCCGTCGCGTATCTTCCCGCCGCGCTTGATGTCAGAGTGGACGTTTCGGACACGATGACCCTTCTCGCTTGCGCTCCGGTCCAGACGGACCAGTGTGGTGGTATGGCCGGATCCAAGCGACCCCCGCCGGGCGTTCGCTAGCATGAGGACGCAGCTTTCGCAACTGCGTAACCCCCTGCTTGCGCCCGGGCGGGTTTTCACCCGAAGTCGCGTCGAAAGGAAGAGGTCGCCGCGCCAGCCTCAGCGGTCACATCGTCGCAGCGCCCCGGGGCCGTTCGGTGCTCAGACCCGCTCGGCGCGGCACGAAAAGCAATTGTTCGTGGACGAGCGGATATGGACATAGGCAACGCGGGGATCGTCCAGAACGTCTTGGATGCGGTCGGAAATTTCCGTGATCGGGACCACCTTGCCGAGGCCATAGACGATCCGATCATCGGGGCTGTAGCCCTTGACCAAACGCTCGGCACTGGCCGGCGCGAAGATCGGCGGCAGGCCGTCGCCTTCCCATCGCGTGCAGGCCTTGGCGCAGAGGAAGATCGGCCCGCTCTCGGCATAGGGTTGCATCGAGGGGAACGGCCGATGCGCAAGAATCAGCATCTCCTCGCCCGCTGGGATCTCGCAGAGGCAATGGCGGCAGGGTTTGCCCTGCCCGTCAGAGACCGCTTTCTCGGGCGTCTGGCCATGGCAATCTACCCCGCCTGCTTGCAGCTTGCGGACGATATCGGTTTCGAGTCCGACGATGCGGAAGGTCATGCGGATCTCCTCGGTTCTGGACGGGCCGTGCCTGAGGAATAAGGCCGCCCGAGCCGCCAAGCGACCCGGATCTTGCGGTCAGAGAAAGCTCTGCGGGTCGATATCCAGGACGACGCGGACCTTCGCGCTGATCTTGACCGAACCCCGCCAGCGCTTGAGCGCCTTTTGCAGCGGTGCGCCTTTCGGGGCCTTGGCCAACAGCCGCACCCGATGCCGCCCGCGCACCCGGGCGAAAGGCGCCGGGGCCGGGCCGAAGAGGTCGATCCCGGCCACCGCCAGAAGGCCCGCCTGCCCGGCGAGCGCGTTGGCCGTCTCCCAGACCAGCGGCTCATCGGTGCCCGAGAGGATGATCCCAGCAAGCCGACCATAGGGGGGCATCGCGGCGCTCTGCCGGATCTCGGCTTCGGCCTGCCAGAAGGACTCCGCCTCGCTCGACAGGATCGCGCGCATCACGTCGTGATCGGGGCTCGCCGTCTGGATCATCGCGACCCCCGGCTTGTCGGCCCGCCCGGCGCGGCCTGCCACTTGGTGGAGGATCTGAAAGGTCCGCTCGGCGGCGCGCAGATCGCCTCCGGTCAGCCCCATATCGGCATCTATCACGCCGACCAGGGTGAGCAGCGGGAAGTTATGCCCCTTGGCCACCATCTGCGTGCCGATGATGATATCCGCCTCGCCCGCGGCGATGGCCGCCAGCCGGGTCTTCAGCTCCGCCGGGCTCTCGGCCAGATCGGAGCTGAGCACCTCGATCCGGGCGCCTTTGAACAGGTCGCCCGCCTCCTCCGCCAGCCGCTCCACGCCCGGGCCGATCACCGAGATCCGATCGTCGCGGCCGCAGGCCGGACAGGAAGAGGGCATGGCCTCGGTATGCCCGCATTGATGGCACAGCAGATGGCCGCGAAAGCGATGTGTCACCAGACAGGCGTCGCAATGCGGGCATCCGTAATTGTGCCCGCAGGCGAGACAGCGGGTCAGGGGTGCATATCCACGGCGGTTGAGGAAAAACAGCACCTGTTCGCCCCGGCTCAACCGGGCGCGGGCGGCCTGCACCAGCGGCTCGGAGATCCAGCGGTTGCGGCCCGGGTCGTCGGTCCGCAGATCGATCAGCCTGATGTCTGGCATCACTGCGGCGCCGAAACGCTCTGGCAGATCCAGGCGTTTGTACTTGCCCGCCTCGGCATTGGCCCAGCTCTCCAGCGACGGCGTGGCGGAGGCGAGGACGATCACCGCCCGCTCCTCCGCCGCCCGCAGCACGGCCATGTCCCGGGCGTGGTAGAGGATGTTGTCTTCCTGTTTGAAGCTCGTCTCGTGTTCCTCATCGACCACGATCAGGCCGAGATCCTGGAAGGGTAGGAACAGGGCCGAGCGCGCGCCGACGACCAGTTGCGCCCGCCCTTCGGCGACGCCATGCCAGACCCGTCGGCGTTCCGGCCCCGCGACGCCGTGATGCCACTCGCCCGGGCGGGCCCCGAACCGGGTCTCGACACGGGCGAGGAAGCCCGGGGTCAGCGCAACTTCCGGCACCAGCACCAAGGCCTGGCGCCCCTGTGCGATGCATTCGGCCACAGCTTCGAGATAGACCTCGGTCTTGCCCGAGCCGGTCACCCCGCGCAACAGGATCGCCTGAAACGTCTCTGCCGCAACATCACTGCGCAACACATCGGCGGCTGCGTCCTGGCCGGGGCTCAGATGATCGCCCTTGCGCTGTCCAAAAAGCGGTGTGAACGGGGGGTCGCGGGGCAGGTCGCTTGCCTCCAACGCGCCAGCCTCCGCTAAGCCCTTTACCACGGCCGCCGAAGTCGCGGCCATCTCGATCAGTTCCGCCGAGCCGAGACCCATGCCGCCATGGGCCTTCAGCACCGCGATCACCCGCGCGCGGGCCGGGGTCATCCGCTCGGGCACCTGACCCGTCAGCGACCACACCCGGCGGGTCGGCGCATCCTGGCCCAGATCGGGCACCCGCGTGGCCATCCGCACCATCTGGCCCGGCGGGGTCATGGTGTACTTCGCCGCGCGTTCGAGGAAGCGGCGCATCTCGGCCCGCATCGGGGGCACGGCATAGCGGCGCGTCACCAGTTTCAGCCGGGCCGGATCGACCCCTCCCGCACCCGCGCCCCAGACAACCCCGGTGACGAGCCGCGCCCCCAGTTCGACCTGGACGAAATCGCCCGGGCCAACCGACATCCCGTCCGGCACCGCATAATCCAGTGGGCCGTCAAAGGGGGCTGGCAGCATCACCCTGACCGTCTCGGGCTCCTCGAACAGATTTTGTTGCTCACGCGTCATCTGGTGGGGGCTTGCGGGGCTGGCCCAAATCCTTGTGTTGGGTTAGGGTTGTTGGCATAACACCGCAGCCTCCAACCCACCAGCGCAAGGGCGAGCCCAATGAAATTCTTCATCGACACGGCCGAGATCGACGAGATCCGCGAACTCCACGCCACCGGCATGGTCGACGGCGTCACCACGAACCCCTCGCTGATCCTGAAATCGGGGCGCGATATCATTGAAGTCACCAAGGAGATCTGCGGCATTGTCGACGGCCCAGTCTCGGCCGAAGTGGCCGCCACCGAGTATGAGGCGATGCTGGAGGAGGGCAAGAAGCTCGCCCAGATCGCTGGCAATATCGCGGTGAAAGTACCGCTGACCTGGGCCGGTTTGAAAACCTGCAAGGTGCTGAGCGATGCCGGGACCATGGTGAACGTGACCCTCTGTTTCTCGGCCACCCAGGCGCTGCTGGCGGCCAAGGCGGGGGCGACCTTTATATCGCCCTTCATTGGCCGGCTGGACGATAATGGGCAGGACGGGATGGAGCTGATCCAGGAGATCCGCACCATCTATGACAATTACGGGTTCGAGACGCAGATCCTCGCAGCCTCGATCCGCACTGTGGGGCATGTGAAGGACAGCGCGCTGATCGGCGCCGATGTCGCCACCATCCCGCCGGGCGTTCTGAAAAAACTGGCCGACCACGTGCTGACCGACAAAGGCCTGGCCGCCTTCCTGGCGGACTGGGAGAAAACAGGACAAAAAATCGTATGAGGGGCAGAGCAACATGCGGGCATCGACAAAAACCGTCGTCGAGTTGGAGAGTGACGAGCGCGATCTGATCCGGTCGCTAATCCTGGGCGATCCCAGGCTGGTGCTGGACGACGATCAGGTGATGCGGGCACTGATCGGCGCGGGCGCGCAGGGGGCCCGCAATGTGGTCGATCTGCGCGACCGTCTGGTCGAGCGGATGGAGGAGCGGCTGAAAAAGCTGCTCCAGGCCAACCGTTCGGTCATCGCTGCAGCCTATGAGAACGTCGCCACGACCAATCAGGTGCACCGCGCCGTCCTGGCGCTGATCGAGCCGGACAAGCTGGCCGAGTTTCTGCGCCGTCTCACCCATGACGTGCCGGTCATGCTGGGGGTCGAGGAGGCGCGGCTCTGCATCGAGGCCGATGTCGACGAGGCC
>JBCBIS010000147.1:0-10631 GCA_038524325.1 Pseudomonadota bacterium | reverse complement strand
GTCGTTGAACTCCACGATCTCCGCAAACGTCTGCTGTCACCCCATCCTGTGCTGAATTGGCTGACGCATATCGAGTGCTCGCTCGGTCACCGCAGCCACGCGCTCCCCGGGGGCGAGAGCTTTGATCAGGTGACCGGCCGGGCCACCATAGCGCTTTAGCGGATCGTCCGAGACGGGCAGAGCAGACCAGCGGCGGTCACCCATGGCACCCTTTCGGCCAGCCTCTTCCACGCGATGGACCCTAGGTGTTGCTTTGCCGATCGGGAAAACCTCGGCAATCCCGACATCTTCGATCTGACTTGGTAGGGGGACAGCCGCGGTCCTATCGCAGGCTCAGTCCTCCCGCTCGGTCGTGAAGGTCAGGGGGAAACCCGCCGCCGCGCCCGCATCGGTGCCTTGGGCCGCCTTGGTCTCGGCGATATCCTTGGTGAAGACGCCCACCACGCAGACCCCGCGCATATGGGCGGTGACCATCACATGATAGGCCTTCTCTGGACCCATACCGAACACGCTGGCCAAGACGCTGACAACGAACTCGCGTGGCGTGTAGTCGTCGTTCAGCAGCAGGACCTTGTACATCTTCGGCCGCGCAGTTTTCTCACGCGTCTTCGGCTTTTCCTTGACGTCCAGATCGGTCATCTCTGGCTCTCCCGCCCGTCCTGAGGGGATATATGCGCCCGCCCTGGGCCGAGGTCCAGCGAGCCTTGCGGCGACGCGTCTGCTGCGCTATCGAAGGTCGGAACGATAGGGGAACAGCAGGCGCATGACGATCATGACCGGGCCCGAGGCGATGGTCACCTTTGGCGGGGCCGAGCTAGCCGCACGGGTGGCGGGCACGCTTTGGTGGCCCGAACGGCAGGTGCTGGCGGTGGCGGACATGCATCTCGGCCGGTCCGAGCGATTGGCGCGTCAGGGTCACACGCTGCTGCCGCCTTATGAGACCCTCGACACCTTGGCGCGGCTGGAGGCGGAGGTCGCGGCCCTCGCGCCCAGGGTCGTCATCTCGCTGGGCGACAGTTTCGACGATTTGCCAGCTGCCGGAGGATTGGGCGAGGAGGTTGTCACCCGCCTCGCCCGGATGGCGGCGGGGCGGCGCTTGATCTGGATCGCCGGGAACCACGATCCCGGCCCCCTGGACCTGCCGGGCACTTATTTGGAGGAGGCGGAGATCGGCGGGATCACCTTCCGCCATATCGCCGAGGTCGAAACCCGCCGCCCCGAGGTTTCGGCCCATTTCCACCCAAAGGTTCGGCTGATGCTGCGGGGCCGGACGATCTCGCGCAAGTGCTTTGCGATGTCCGGGACCCGGCTGATCCTGCCCGCCTTCGGGGCTTACACCGGTGGGCTGGATGTGCGGGACCGGGCCTTGCGGGATCTGATCGGCCCGGATGCGACCACCCTGGTCCTGGACCGTGAGGTGGTCGCGCTGCCCCTGGCCCGGCTGGGCTGAGGGCGGGGTCAGGCGCCGGGCTGCGCCTCGCGGATCAGCTTGGACTGTTGCAGGATGTCTCGCAGGGTCGTTGCCGCCTGCCAGAACCCGATGCCCAGCGCGATTGAGGCGGCACCTGCCGCGATGTAGAGGCCATTCGCCTGCCCCTCGAGCAGCATCGGCAGAAAGGCCCCGATGATGGCCACCACGCCAAAGCCCAGGGTCACGAACCCGGTGGTCACGACCCAGGTGCCCAGCCGGGCCGCCCCCGCGGTCTGCGGACACTCCGCAGCTGCTTTGCCGATCACCACCAGAACTGCGGCCAGGGCCGCCAGCCCCAGAATGGCGCCAGAGAAATAGATGAGATCCGTCATGTCGTCGCTCCTTCACGGGCAGCCATTGCGTGCTCGCCGGGACATGCTGCCCCAATAGATCCAGGCGAAGAGGAGGGACGTCAGCGTCCCATAGGTGAAGCCGCCCAACATGGCGCCAGCGGCATTGCTGCTGGCGCTGACGGGGCTGTCCCCGTTCAAGACCAACCCGATGAAATAGAGCGGATAGGTGCCGAGATTGGCGAAGGCCCCGGCCAGCGCGATGCGCGTCGCGATATGGGCCGAGCTAAAGACCCCCCGGCGGAGAAACATCCAGAACGCCGGCAGTCCCAGCAACAGATAGGCCGGCATGGCGATGACAAAGGCCGGGACCGCAAAGGCCAACCCGACCCAGACGCCGCCGATCCCCACCGCAAAGAGCAACCCGACCCCGACGCCGGCGATCCCCGCGGCCAGAACACTGGCAAAGGGCGCGGCCAGCGCTGCCGTCCAAAAGGCCGCGCGATCCCAGTCGAGATTGCGGCGTGGCAGGGTGGTCTCTGCGTGGCCTGTATCGGGTATTGTTGTCATTTCTGTACACTCCGAAATTTTTGAGCAAAAAAACTTAGCCGGCCTTGGGCAGGAAGCGCGCGATCCGGGCGCCCATACGCAGCAGCGTCATCTGTGTGCCGTGGGGAAGGCGGGCCATTTCGGCATACCAGGTGTCGAACATCTGCATGACCTCCAGGGTTTCCTTGATGCGGGTCTTGATGGGGTCTGGCGTGCCATCGGCCTCGGCAGCGGCCAGGGTTTCGGCCACGGTGGCGATGGTCGGGGCGTATTCCCGCTCGCGCCGGCCCTCGACCACCAAGCGGACGAGGTCGATCATGTCGGGGATGCCGATGAAATGGTCCCGCCGGTCGCCCAGGGCACGGCTGGTCTTGATCAGCTTCCAGCCCTGCAACTCCTTCAGTCCGGTCGAGACGTTCGAGCGCGCCATGTTCAGCGTCTCGGCGATCTCCTCGGCGGGCAGGGGGGCTGGAGTCAGATGCAGCAGCGCGTGGATCTGCGCAACCGAACGGTTGGTGCCCCAGCGCGCGCCCATCTCGCCCCAGTGGAGGATAAAGTCTTGCATGGCCGGGGTGAGTTTCATTGCACACCTGTAATTTCTGACATGACAGAAATTACGATAATGTCCAGCAAAGTCAAGCGCTATCCCGGGCGTGACCCGGGATCTCGATGAACTGCTCGAAAAGGCTCGATCTGCCGCAGAGGCGGCGTCAGGCCGTCAATCCCTCCGGCTCGGGCAGGTTATTGACCCGGCAACAGGCGGTCAGCGTATTCGCCAGCAGGCAGGCGATGGTCATCGGCCCGACCCCGCCCGGCACGGGGGTGATGGCCCCGGCCACGGCGGCGCAACTGTCATAATCGCAATCGCCGACAAGCCGGGTCTTGCCAGCGCCCTTCTCCGGCGCGTCGATCCGGTTGATGCCGACATCGATCACCGTGGCGCCGGGCTTGATCCAATCGCCCTTGACCATCTCCGACCGGCCCACGGCGGCGACCACGATATCGGCGCGGCGGCAGACCTCCTCGATCTCCTTGGTCCGGGAATGCGCGATGGTCACGGTGCAGCTGTCGCGCAGCAACAGGTTCGCCATCGGTTTGCCGACGATGTTCGACCGGCCGAGCACCACGGCGTTCATCCCCGACAGCGAGCCGTGCCGGTCGCGCAGCATCATCAGGCTCCCCAGCGGCGTGCAGGGCACCATCGCCTTCTGCCCCGTCCCCAAAAGCCCGACATTCGAGATATGGAACCCGTCGACATCCTTGGCCGGGTCGATCGTGTTGATCACCGCATCCGAGTTCATATGCGCGGGCAGGGGCAACTGCACCAGGATGCCATGCACCGCCGGGTCGGCGTTCAACCGCTCGACCTCTGCCACCAGTTCCGCCTCGGAGATTGTGGCGTCGAACTTGGTCTCGAACGAGTTCATCCCCGCCTCGACCGTCTGCTTGCCCTTCGAGCGGACATAGACCTGGCTGGCCGGATCCTCGCCCACCAGAACCACGGCCAGGCCCGGAGTGATCCCCTGGGTCTCTTTCAGACGGGCCACATGCTCGGCCACTTGGGTGCGGATCTTGGCGGCAAAAGCCTTGCCGTCGATGATGTCAGCGGTCATGGGCACCTCCCCTTCGGTCGTTTCTCTGACGCTCCTATCGCAGCTTTCCATACGGATGACCACGGGGCACGACGGAACGCGCGCTAGATCCGTCAAAGGCGTGCAGAGCCGGGCCAACGCCTCCCGATAAGCGCCTAAACCGAGATCCCTTCGACCGGACTCAAGCCGACCATGCCGGGCGAGCGCCGACCTGTCCCGCCGCCTGGCGTCTTGGCACCCCGCGAAGGGCGCTAGTCTAGAGGAGATGTGAGGCGGCCATAACGTGTCGGGCCAGCGGCTTCTGAGCGCCATCCCGCGGCCGGCGCTCCCCCTGCTCCCGTCACGCAGCGGTGATATGTTCAAACCATCCGCTCTCCATCAAAGGAGTCCCAACGCAAATCCCAGGCTCGGCCAAGCAGGCTGGCGCTTCGGCCCCCCGTGCGCGCAGCAACAGCGCGCGCGATGCCGGGCGGCCAACACGTGCTCCACGGATAGATGACAAGCGACAACCCGTGGACGGGCGCTCACCCGGGCCGTCTGGCCGGGAATTCCGTCCCAGCAGGCCTCTATGGCCTGTCCTCGCTGGCCGACCCGCGCCCCCTATGCCACACTCCCTCCAAAATTGCGAGGAGATGCCCGATGTTCCGCCAGCCCGAAGACGGCTACGCCTTCCCCGACGCTTTCCAGAGCCCTGCCATGATGGCCATCGGAGACAGCCTCTATAACGGCATGCGTTCCGCCACGATCAATGCCGGGTTCGCCGCCCTCGCCGTCCCCGCCTTGGCCGCGCGGGTGGCGTTCCCCGACGCGCCGTTTCGCGCCCCGCGCTATCCGGAGGTTCTGCTGGCCGAGATCGAGGACCGGGTCCGCGACATGGGCCTGTTCACGCTGCTCACCGGTATCGGCAAGCTGAAGGCCGAGGTGCTTGCCAACGCCACCCGCTGGCTGAATGGCGAGAATGTGATCCAGGCCGAGCATCTCACCTGGGACAATCTGGCGATCTCGGGCGCCGAACTGCCCGATCTGATCACCCGCGACATGGCCCATTGGGACGGCATCGCCGAGAGTCTGAAGCCGTTGGTCGACTCCGGCGATATCCCGGCGATCTTCTCCCGCGCGCTGGATCTGCATATGAGCCTCAATGGCCGGTTCCTCTTGAACCCCAACAACCGGGCGGAGCTGCGCCATATGCGCCCCATCGATCTCGTCGCCCTGCGCAAGCCCAAGGTCCTGCTGGTGAATATCGGTGCCAATCACGGGCTGATCGACATCACCGCGCTCGGCTCCGAGGCAGCCGGCAATCAAAGGCCGGAGAATGGCTTGCGCGGCCTCGCCCAATGGGCCGAGGAGATGGCGGGGCTGGCCGAAATGCTCACCGCCCTCGGGCCCGAGACGACGCATATCTATGTCAACACCATCCCGCTGCCCTCGACCGTGCCCAATCTGATGTTCCTGCACAGCCTGGGGCGCGATTTCGACTGGCCGGATCTGGACCGCGAAGCCAACGGGTTCTTCAAGGTTTATGACCCGCGCCTCGGCGGCCGCTATATCCGGTATACCGGTGCGGAACTGACCGAGATCGATGCCGAAGTGACCCGGATCATCGAGCGGATGATCTCCAACGTCACCAGTGTGTTTGAGACGGCGGGAGACAGCCGGCTGCGTATCCTCCGCCTCGACCAGGCCCTGAAACGCTATGATTCGAAACATGACCGCAGTCTGGCCATCACCCAGGACCGGGCCGATACCGCTCTCGAGCACCGGCGGCGCACCTACACGAACCAGGCGATCACCTTCAACAACTTCATTATTGGAGATCTGGCGGGGTTCCGCTCGGGCGGGTTCACCTCGCTGGACAATCACCACCCGTCTGGCCTCGGCTATGCCATCTTCGCCCGAGAACTGCTCGCCCTGATGCAGGCGGATTTCCCGGGCATCGACCTCGACCAGATGAAGATCTCCGAACTCGGTGACCGGCTGTTCTCAGATGCACCGGGCGAATATGAGAGCTTCGTCAACATCCTCTACGGCCTGCGCCGCCGCCAGGCCGGGCTGCCCGCCGACCCGCCGCTGGCGGAGGCGAATGGCGAGGATCTCGCCCCGATCGGCCCCCCGGTCGAAGCCCCGCTGAGCGCGGAGGAAAGCGAGGCGGTCCAGGCCGCCCGCTACATCACCACCATCGCCGGCGCCCGTCCCTGACCCGGCGTCCGCCACAGGCGTCACGCCTTGCCCAAAGCCGGAGGCGGCGGGCAAGGGCCTGTCGTATCGGCCATCAGGCCGATTCTGCTAGACCAAAATCGTTTCAAACTGAAGCCGGTTGAAAAGGAATTTTGGTCCAAACTCAAAGCTTTAAGCAAAATCCTAGGATCTGACCGGTTCAGTCAGATCCGTTTTTGCTCTAGTGCCGGCGCTGTCACTCCAAGACGATCTTATGGGTCCAGAGATTGCCGTCCGAGATCACGATATCCTCGAACCCCAACAGCTTCGCCAGATCGAACCAGGTCGCATGCGCCGCGATCCCGTTCTTGATGAAGAAATCCGTCCCCCGCGCATTCGAGGTCAGCTGCGCCAGCACCGCCCGGGCGCGATAGATCGTGCGAAACACCTCGTCATCCAGCGCCACGATGATCATATGCTGCGCCTCCCCGCCCTTCGCGAACACGGCAAAGCGTGGCGTCTCGGGGGCGGCCAATTGCGCCTTGGTGATCTCGGTCATGAAGGCCACCCGCACCTGACGGTTCGACGGCGGCGGCCGGTCGGTGATCCGGCGCGAGAACACTTCGTCCGAATTGATCGGAGGGTAGTAGTAGCTCTCCCGGCTGTCCGCGGCGGCCAGGCCGGGCAACAGCAGAATCAGCGCGGCAAAGAAGATATGGCGCATGCATGGGCTCCTGTCAGCGAGGCTTCCATCCAACACACCCCGCCCCCGCCAGACAAGCCCGAAGCCTAGACCAATGGATGCAACCGCCGCGGCGGCACATGCAGCCGCGCCCGGTCGCCCAGCGCCAGCCGCCCGGTCCGCTCGACCCAGGCGGTCACGCCCCGTCTGTGCTTGGCCGCCGTCACAAAGCCTTTGCCGTGGCCCGGATGGGCGGCCTCGATCACATCCGCGGGATAGCGGCAAGGCGCGTTCTCGGTATCAATGGTCAGCGCCGCGCTGCCCTCGAAGATCAGCCGGCTCGCCGGCGGGATCAGGGTGAAATCCGGGATCCCTTTCACCACCATCGAGGCCCCCAGCCAGGCCGGGTCCAACCGCTCCAGCCCCAGCCGCTCGGCCACCTCGGCCAATTCTTCCGCCGAGACGATCGAGATCTGCCGGGTGTTCCGAATCTCCAGATTTCGCTTGTATTGCTTTTTCACCCGAACACAGGCGGGCCGGGTCAGGCCTGAATGGCAATCGCCCTGGAACCCCTCCCAGCCGACGTCGACCGTCTTGCAGGCCACGGCCGAGATATCCGCCTCGCTATCGGCAACGGTGCCGAGCCACGTGATCTCGGCATAGAATTCTGTCGGTGTCAGCAGGGTCATCTTTCCTCCGATGCGATTTTGACGAGCCGGGTCGAGAAGGCGATCCGCTCCGCAGGTTCTTCATTCGGATGCCCCCGGGCCCATCGCGACGGGCTGATCTGCCCGGCTTTTCCCCAGTGCAACGCGCGCCTGCCTCGGATCAGGCATGGGGACAACCCGCCGCCGCAAATCTGGCAGAGACCGCGCCCATGCTCGACGCCGCGGATCATATGCTCACAGCTAGGGGTCGCTGCCTCAGGCGCCAGGGTCTTGTCACAGCCCTGACCGTTCTGGCGGAGTAGTGGCCCGGCGTCGTCACGCCGGGACACGGACCGCGACAGCCTGTCTGTGCCGATCGCGCTCAGCAACAGGCGGGGCGCCCTTCCCGTCTGGCATCGAAAAACGCATCCAGATTGCCGGGAAGGGTATAGGTGCCCTCGGCCTCGGGTGCGGAGGGCGATGTGCCTGCCACTGCGGCTTTCAGGATGGCCTCGACGATCAGCCCGGTGGGAGCCGCAGGATACTCGGTGCCGCGCCAATGCCAGGTGCGGCAGGTCACGGTGGTGGCCCCTCCCGCCAGATCGCCGCAGGTCCCGCAGACCCCCTCGCTGCGCGCCGGGTCGATATCCTCCCCGTCGATCCGCAGCGTGGGCGAGATCTCGAGGCGATGCGCGATCGCATCCGATCTGGTCGCGACATGGGTGCGGACGATCTCGAGGCTGGTGCCCAGCGCCGCGAGCGGAGCGGCCACGATCTCGGCGGCCTCGTCCAACGCGCGGCCCGTGCCACTGCAGGGTTTGCAGATCGTCTGGTCGAGGAACAGGAACTCAAGCGTCAGGTCCCGATTGGCCGCGGTCTCAGTACAGCAGGTGTTCATCGCCTTCCTCCGATCAATCAGGGCTACATGTCGCTTCGGTCCAGGGCGCGCCACGCGATGTCCCTGCGGCAGAAGCCGCCGGGCCAGTCGATCGCGTCGATGGCGGCATAGGCCCGTGTTCGTGCCTGCCCCAGCGTGGCACCCGTCGCTGTCAGGTTCAAGACGCGCCCGCCATGTGAGACGATTTCCGCGCCCTCGCGCCTTGTACCAGCATGGAAAACGGTCACCCCCGGCAGCGCCGCGGCTTCCTCCAGCCCCCGGATCGGCTGGCCTTTGGCATAGCTGCCGGGATAGCCATCGGCCGCCATCACCACGGTGATCGCCGGCTCGGCATGCCAGGCGAGCCTGGCCTCGCACAAGCGCCCCGCCGCACAGGCGCGCAGCACGGGCAAGAGATCCGAGGCCAGCCGCACCATCAACACCTGGCATTCCGGGTCGCCGAAGCGGGCGTTGAACTCGATCAATCGGGGCTGGCCATCGGCGATCATCAGCCCGGCATAGAGCAATCCGCGATAGGGTGTGCCGCGCCGGGCCATCTCGGCGATTGCGGGACGCACGATCTGGTCCAGCGCCTTGGCCTCCACCTCCGCAGTCATCACCGGGGCCGGCGAATAGGCGCCCATCCCGCCGGTATTCGGCCCGGTATCGCCATCCCCCGCCCGCTTGTGATCCTGGGCCGAGGCCAGGGGCAGGACGGTCTCGCCATCGGTGAGGACGAAAAAGCTCGCCTCCTCGCCCGCCATAAACTCCTCGATCACGACTTCGGCGCCCGCGCCCCCGAAGGCCCCGCTGAACATGGCCTCGACCGCTGCTTCAGCCTCGGCTAGCGTTTCGGCGACGACGACGCCTTTGCCTGCGGCCAGCCCGTCGGCCTTCACCACCACCGGAGCGCCGTGGCCGGCAAGATGCGCCAAGGCCGCCGCGCGATCGCTCAACCTGGCATAGCCCGCTGCCGGGGCACCGCAGGCATCGCAGATCTCGTGGGTGAAGGCCTTCGACGCCTCGAGCCGGGCCGCCGCCGCCGAGGGGCCGAACACCGCGATGCCCGCTTCCTCCAGCGCATCGGCCACCCCGGCGGCCAGCGGCGCCTCGGGCCCGATGATGACCAGATCGATGGCGTTGGCGCGGGCCCAGGCGGCCACTGCCGCGCCATCCTCGATGGCCAGGTCCACACACTCGGCCAGCGCCGCGATCCCCGCATTGCCGGGGGCGCAGTAGAGTTGGGCACAGTCCGGGCTCTTCGCCACAGCCCAGGCCAAGGCATGTTCGCGGCCCCCGCCGCCCAGGATCAAGACGCGCATATCGGTTCCCTTACATTTGGGTGGCCGCAGCCCGGCGGCGCAGAAGGACGGCCTGTTTGGCCGTGTCGGTCGGGGTCTGGGAGAACTCTGGCAGCTCCTCGGCCCAGCGGGTCAGGGCCTTTTGTTCCTTTTGCCGGCGCCCGTCATCGAGGATCGCGAGCCCGTTCTCGGCCAGCCGCCCGAACAGCTCGGGCCCCGCGGGATGGCGGGGGGTGCGCCCGGCATGGTGAGGGGGGCCGTCGATCAGCAACAGATCGATCCTCTCGGGCAGCGCCCCGAGGGCCGCGCGGTCGTACCACTGGGTGTGCTTGTCCCAGGGCGTCAGCTCCGCCTCGATCAGGGTGACCCGGTTCGAGAGGCCAAGCTGGTCGAGCGTCTCCTGCGTCTGCTCCAGAAACGCGGCGTCATGTTCGATGCTCCACAACCGCCCGCGGCCCGTCAGCTCCATTTGCCGTGCGATGACTGCGGTCGACAGGCCCGAGCCGAGCTCGACCACATGCTCCGGCGGTTCAGCGCGCATTCTCTCGACAAGCAGCAGCAGCAGATCATCGCCCACGCGCCAGTCTCCGCCGCGGGGCAGGGCGTCGAGTGGCAGGTCCAACAGCTTCATCAGCCGCGCATGATCGTCGGTTTTCTGCGATTTGCGCGGGGCGGTCGGCGCCGGTGTCGCGCGGCCGCGGCGCAACTCATCGTGGGCACTGCGCAACCGCCGGCGCAGGCGGAGGTTGCGCCAGATCAGCACGCCACAGGCCAGCGACAGGAGGGCGATGATTGCGCTTGCGGCGGTCGGGGTCATTCAGCACTCTGGGCGGTGGCGAGAGGAGAGCAGATGAGCCTTATCGATGATGGCCCCGATGCGGTCAACCAACCGGGCAATACGCCGGAGTTCTCGGTCTCGGAGATCTCCGGCGCGGTCAAGCGGATGGTCGAGGGAGAGTTCGGCCATGTCCGGGTGCGCGGCGAGGTGGGCCGGGTCTCGCGCCCCCGCTCGGGCCATGTCTATCTGGATCTGAAGGATGATCGCGCGGTTCTGGCCGGGGTCAT
>JBCBIS010000146.1:0-10637 GCA_038524325.1 Pseudomonadota bacterium | reverse complement strand
CAGTAGATCGTCTTCGCCATATGGGCGGGATAGCCGCTGTCATAGGTCTCGGCGTCGAAATCCGGCTCGACGGCTCGGACCATTTCGCCAGCACTCGGCACCTCGGCCTTGTCCGGCCAAGCCTCTGCCTCCCAGAGTTTCGCGCGGTGGAAGGCCTTGACGCAGTGGAAATAGACCGTCTCGATATGGATGGTGATAACCGAGCGAGGGAGTTTCCCCTGGATCTCGAAACGCGCCAACAGGGCGGGGTCGACCGAGATCTCGGCCCGCCCATTCACCCGCAGCGTGCTGCCGGAGCCGGGGATGAAGAAGATCAGCGCCACCCGCCCGTCGCGCACGATGTTTCGCAGCGTATCGATGCGGTTATTGCCGCGCCGGTCGGGCATCATCAGCGTCTTGTCATCGACAATCCGCACCAATGGCGCTGGATCGCCCCTTGGGGTCGTATCGACCCCCTCGGGCCCAACTGAGCCCAGCACGCAGAACGGCGACAGCTCGATAAAGCGCCGATAGGGCGCGTTCAGCCGGTCGATCTCTTTGGTGATCGAGCGGGAAACGGCTTCGCCATAGATCGCCTCCAGCTCTGCCACTGTGGTGATTCTGGTCATGGGGCGCCTCGCGTCAGGGGCGGGACACCGCCGCGGCCTCCCGTTGCTCGATCCAGGCGATGATCTCGCGGATCACCTGCGGGTCGGTATAGATCATGTTATGCGCCATGCCCATATCCGCCTCGGCCAGCGGTTCCTGAAGATACACTCGGGCCGGGCCGGGCGGCGTCGCCTCGGCGGAGGTCGCGGCGAACTGGCTCCACATCATCGCATCCCGCCCGAAGGCAAGCGCGGCCAGCATCGACAACAGCAATCCGGTCAGCGAGATCGCCCCAAGCACCGGATAGGTCACCAGAAACACGATGGTCGGCAACCAAAAGATCCCAGTGTAGAGGATCAGCAGGCTGGCCAAGGCGATCACGAGATCCAAAAGGACGTACCCGGTGAACATGCCGTCTTCCTCAAAGACAAAATCGAAGATCTGCACCACGAAACCGAGGCTCTGGTAGAGAAGCAGATAGACATATTGGAAATAGGGCGCGGTCAAAAAGACGAAGGCCGCCGCGATCAGGAAACAGATCAGAAATTTGACAAAGCCCCAGAGGAGCCGCAGCTGGTCGAGAAATGGGTTTCCGCTCTCCATTCTCTTCTCATCACTCCAAAGCGCCGGGATCCCGGAAAAGCGGAAGAAAAACGCCAGGGCATCCACCGCCACCGCCAGGATCCGCGTCTGCAGCCACGAGAGAAACTGCGAGAAGATCAGCGCCATCGAGGCCTCGTCGCCGATCGGACGGATGACCAGAAGCCGCGCGAGTTGCCAGTCAGGGTCGCGCGCGCTGTCATTCGGGGCCAGATCCAACCGGTCGAGCTCGCGTTTCACGATCGCCTCCCCCGTCGCCTGCCGCCGCGCGAGCGCGAACAGCGCGCGCGGGCCGATCTGTCCGCGCCGGTAAGAGAAGGCCGAAACGAACCCGCCAAAAATCCACAGCCCGAACAGCAGCGCCAGCGGGCCGAGCCCCCACCAGGCCGCCAAGCGCTGCTCTTGCGTCGGTTGGATCGGCGCCTCGTCCGGCCATCCGGAGATGGTGAGATCGGCCAGGTTGAGGCCAATCTCGCAGAGCACCAGCACCAGAAGCATCAGCACCGTGTCCAGAACCCCGTCCGGCAACCTGCGCCGTTTCAACGAGAGAAAGGGCGTCGCCAGCGTAATCAGACTGGTCACGCGGCGGGCGATCTCGGGCCGTTTCACCGCGTACATCAGGATGTTGCCGCCATGGCTGTGGCCGATCAGATGGTGATGCGCGTCGGGGAACAGCTCCATCAAGCCAGAAAGCCGCTGGGCCAGCGCCTCGCCCGCCGTCAGCCGCGCGGTGTGAGAGTTGCGCCCGCTCCAGCAGAAGCGGCTGAACAGGGTGGATCCGTCCAGACAATCGGCACCGCTTTGATCGGCCGCCAGGGCGCGGATCAGCGGCCCGCGGCGAACCCACTCGGCATGGGTATCGAAGGTGCCGTGGACAAGGGTGACCACCCGGGTCGGCGGCGCCTCGGTCGCCAGATGGGCCGCCGTTTCGAAATGACAGGGGCAGGCGTCCGGGCCATCTCCCTCGATCAGCGTCTGGGCCTGCATTGCCCCGTCAGCCTCCATGCCCTCCCCCGTGTCTGGCACTTCGCACTGCCGTGATCGTATCACAGCCCATCTCCACTGTCGCAGGTCGCTGCCGTTCACTGGACGCGCCGCCGGTGCCGGGGTATAGCAGGCGGCATGTGGAGGCCGCTCGGGATATCTCGAATTACCGGCCCGGCCGGCTGAGCGCCGTGCCGGGACATTGGGCTGCGTTCTGCGCCCCCCTCCCCATGCCATTCCATCGAGGACCGATCCGATGACCGACACGAGCGTCGACGCCCCCAAATCCGACGCGGGCGCGCCCGATTACAAAGACACCCTGTTCCTGCCCACCACCGATTTCCCAATGCGCGCCGGCCTGCCAAAGCGCGAGCCGGAATGGCTGAAACGCTGGGAGGAAATGGACATCTATGGCCGCTTGCGCGCGAAAGAGGGGCGCACGCCCTTTGCGCTGCATGACGGCCCGCCTTATGCCAATGGGCATCTCCATATCGGGCATGCGCTGAACAAGATCCTGAAGGATATGGTGGTGCGAAGCGCTCAGATGCGCGGGTTCGACAGCCGCTATGTCCCCGGCTGGGACTGCCACGGCCTGCCCATCGAGTGGAAGATCGAGGAACAATACCGCAAGAAGGGCAAGAACAAGGACGACGTGGCGATCAACGAACTGCGCGCCGAATGCCGCAAATTCGCCGAAGGCTGGATCGACATCCAGCGCGAGGAATTCAAGCGCCTCGGCGTCACCGGCAATTGGGATCAACCCTATCTGACCATGGATTTCGAGGCCGAAGCGGTGATCGCCGAGGAGTTCATGAAATTCGTGATGAACGGCAGCCTCTACCAAGGCTCGAAACCCGTGATGTGGTCCCCCATCGAGAAAACCGCCCTGGCCGAGGCCGAGGTCGAATACCACGACCACCAAAGCCACACGATCTGGGTGAAGTTTCCAATTGTTGCAGGTGCGCCAACCTTTCAATCGGACGGCTCGGGATCGGATGCGGATCTGGCTGCCGCCACACGTCACGATGCGCTGAGAGCCGCGTCGATCGTAATCTGGACAACGACGCCGTGGACGATCCCACAGAACCGCGCGGTCTCTTTCAATCCAACGATCTCTTACGGGATCTATGAGGTCCACGCGACCGAAGAAGAGAGCTGGGCCCAAGCCTCCGATGCTTGCATTCTCGCAGATAAGCTTGCCGAGGAAGCACTTACCAAAGGACGCGTGACGGAGTTCACGCGGGTTGGCGATGTCTCCGCGGATGAGCTGGCTGCAATGACCTGCGCGCATCCGTTTCGCGGGGCGGATCAGGCCGATGGCGAGTGGGATTACGATGTCCCCCTGCTCCCCGGCGACCATGTCACCGACGATGCCGGCACCGGGTTCGTGCACACCGCGCCCTCGCACGGGGCGGACGATTTCGAGGTGGGGGTCAAGTATGGCCTGCCGATGACCTATAACGTTGGGGAGGCGGGGGAGTTTCGTGAAGACCTCCCGTTCTTTGGCGGGCTCCACATCCTCGACCGCAAGGGGAAAGAGGGCAAGGCCAACAAGGCGGTGATCGACAAGCTGGTCGAGGTTGGCGCGCTGCTCGCCCGCGGGCGGCTGACCCATTCCTATCCGCATTCCTGGCGCTCGAAGGCGCCTTTGATCTTCCGCAACACGCCGCAATGGTTTGTCGAGATCGACAAAAAGCTCGACGATGGCATGGGCGAACAGGGCGAGACGATCCGCGAGCGGGCGCTGAGCTCGATCGACAAGCTGGTGAAATGGTACCCACAGACCGGGCGCAACCGGCTTTATTCGATGATCGAGAACCGGCCCGACTGGGTGCTGAGCCGCCAGCGCGCCTGGGGCGTTCCGCTGACCTGCTTCACGCGCAAGGGCGCGAAGCCGACGGATGCCGACTATATCCTCCGCGACGAGGCGGTGAACCAACGTATTGCCGAGGCGTTCCGCGAGGAAGGCGCCGATGCCTGGTTCGCCGATGGCGCGAAGGAGCGGTTCCTGGGCAACCTCCACAACCCCGAGGAATGGGACATCGTCACCGACATCCTGGATGTCTGGTTCGACAGCGGCTCGACCCATGCCTTCACGCTGCGCGATCGCGAGGATGGGGTCTGGCCTGCGGATGTCTATCTGGAAGGCACGGATCAGCACCGGGGCTGGTTCCATTCCTCGATGCTGCAAGCCTGCGGCACGCGGGGGCAGGCGCCCTACAAAGCCGTGGTCACCCATGGCTTCACGCTGGATGAGAAGGGCATGAAGATGTCCAAATCGCTCGGCAACATCATCGCGCCGGAAGCGGTGATCAAGCAATATGGTGCTGATATCCTGCGGCTGTGGGTGGCGCAGGCCGATTACTCGGCCGATCAGCGCATCGGGCCCGAGATCCTGAAGGGCACGGCCGACAGCTATCGCCGCTTGCGCAACACGTTGCGCTTCATGCTGGGCGCGCTGAGCGGTTGGGATGGCGAGAAGGTCGCGCGCGAGGAGATGCCGGAACTGGAGCGGCTGATCCTCCACCGGCTGGCCGAGTTGGATGGGGAGGTGCGCAGCGGATATGAGCGCTTCGACTTCCAGGACGTGTTCCAGCGATTGTTCACCTTTGCCACCGGGGATCTCAGCGCGTTCTATTTCGACATCCGGAAAGACGCGCTCTATTGCGACGCAGTGGACAGCCCGCGCCGCCGGGCCTGCCTGACGGTCATGGATGCGCTGTTCCACCGGCTGGTGCGCTGGTTGGCGCCGATGCTGGTCTTCACGATGGAGGAGGTCTGGCTGAGCCGCTTCCCCGGTGCGGAAAGCTCCGTGCATCTGGAGGATTTCGCGGAAACCCCGGCCGATTGGCGCGACGATGCGCTGGCGGCGAAATGGGCGGGGATCCGCAAGGTCCGCCGGGCCGTCACCGGCGCGCTGGAGGTCGAGCGGCGCGAGAAACGGATCGGCGCCAGCCTGGAGGCCGCCCCGGTGGTGCATCTCGAAGACCCTGCGCTGCTGGGCGGAATGGAGGCCGTGGAGTTTGCCGATATCTGCATCACCTCGGGCCTGACCCTGTCGTCCGGGTCCGGCCCTTCGGAAGCGTTTCGGACGGAAGATTCGCCAGGGGTCTCCGTGCAGCCCGTTCTCGCCACCGGCACCAAATGCGCCCGCTGCTGGAAGGTGCTCCCTGATGTGGGGCTGTATGCGCATCCGGGTGTCTGCGGGCGGTGCAACGCGGCGTTGGGCTGAGGCAGCCTCGATGGACGGCGGGGGAATGTTCCCTGCCGCTTGCAACTCATCGCAGAAGACCCGGGCGCGCGCCTGCGCTGAATGGAGCGCCCATCCCGCTCTGACACATGGAATGGCGGCGATCAGCCGCAATTCGGCCTCGCATTCCGGCTAGCTTCGGGTGACAGTAGGGTTTGTGAGCGGTCGAAAGCGTATGGATAGGGTGAGAGAACAACTCGCATATATGGCGGTCGTGGCGGCCCTGGTCGTCGCCGCACCGGCCAGCGGTGGCGAGCGGGTGGCGCGCAACGGTGCGATCGTGCCGATGCCCCCGATCGAAGCGCTCGACTGTCCCGGGATGGCGGGGGTGATCGCCCGGATCGATGCCTCGAACTATCGCGACCCGGATGCGCCGGACCTGACCCCGGAGCATCCAGACTGGCCGATTTTCGAGTATGAAAACCAAGTGACGGCGCGTGAGTATTTCGAGTGCACCTTGTCGCAATCGCGCGACACCGATCCCGGCGTTGCGTTTGAGAAAAAGTAAGCCAATAAGGCGCGCATGACGAACCCCGCCCGCCTGCTTGCCATCACCGCGCTGGCCATATTCGCCTTGGACCGGATCTCGAAAATCTGGATCGTCGAGGTCATGGATCTCGAACGGCTTCTGCGCATCGAGGTGTTTCCGCCCTTCCTGGTGCTGCAAATGGCCTGGAACCAGGGGATCAATTTCGGGATCCCGTTGGGGGGGCCGCTTCTTTTGGCTGGGCTGGCGGTGACGATCTCGGTGGTGCTGGTCTGGTGGGTCCTGCGCCGGGGGCGGCGGGTGCTGGTGATCTCGGCCGGGGTGGTCGTGGGCGGTGCGCTTGGCAACGCGTTCGACCGGCTCTATTACAGCCAAGCGGCGGTGGCGGATTTTCTGAACATGAGCTGCTGCGGGATCGACAATCCGTTTTCGTTCAACGTGGCGGATATCGCGATCTTTATGGGCGCGGTCGTGATCGCCTGGAAGGCCTAGCCGCTTTCCGGAACGACCGTCTCGGCCCGGCTGGGCTCCAAGCATCGCTGCGCTCGCTTGCCCGCCCACCCTGGCCGTTCCTGACAGGGCTGGCTTGCCCCTTGTCTCGCGGGGGGCGAGGCCGCTAGAAAGGAGCAACGCTTGCGCCCGGCGCGGGCCATCGCGACAGGGAGTTTTGCGATGCCGATCGAAACCAGCAGTGCCATCCGTTGCTTGATCCTGGGCGCCGCGCTGACCGCCGCCGGCTGCGACCGGATCGGCAATCCCTTCGACGCGCTGAGCCAGAAGCAGAAGGGGCCGGATGAGTTTTCGGTCATCTCGCGCGCGCCTTTGGTCATGCCGCCGAGCCGGCAGTTGCCCGAGCCATCGCCCGGCACCGTCTCGCCGCTGGATCCCAACCCGCAGCGCGCAGCGATTGCCGCACTGACCGGTCGGGGGGATAGTTTCGCGGCCTCGACCGCGGGGGTCAGCGCGGGCGAGCAGGTCCTGCTGGAATCCGCCAATGCGGCGGCAGCCTCGCCCGATATCCGGATCTTGATCGAGCAGGAGCGGATCGAGGCCGAGGAGAACGCGGAATACGAACCGCCGACAATCTTCGAAGTGCTGGGCGGGCCCGAGAAGACGTTCGACGAAGAGGATGTGATCGACCCGAATGCCGAGTCGCGGCGGCTGCAACAGGCGGGGGTGACGGCGCCGGTTAATCCGTTTGAGGAGCCCGAGGCAGCGCCCCGACCCAGCGTCGACCCTGACGCGCCAACGGAGTTCCCCGGCGAGAACGATGCCGACCGCCGTCCGAACAACCGGTTGCCGCCGCCGGGTTGACCTTTCTTATCGGCAATTCGTGAACCGGATGGGTGGCAGGGGCAGGGCTGCGGCTCTATCTATGGCGCAGACGTAAATTAGACGGAGACTCTGCCGATGCCGAGAGCCCTGCGCGCCGCCCCGGTCCCCATCCTCTGTGCCATCGCCACATTCTGGGCGCTGGCCCTGCCGGTGATGGCGAAAGCGCCGGAGGTTGCGGCCAACCCCGCCGTGACCACCTTCACGCTCGACAACGGCATGGACGCTGTCGTGATCGAGGACACCCGCGCCCCGGTCGTGACCCACATGGTCTGGTATCGCGTGGGCTCGGCCGACGAGCCATGGGGCGATTCAGGCATCGCGCATTTCTTCGAGCATATGATGTTCCGCGGGTCTGAGAACTATCCGGAAGGTGTCGCAGGCCGGATCATCGCCGAGAATGGCGGCAGTGAGAACGCCTTCACCTCCTATGACTACACAGCCTATTTCCAGCGCATCGCCGCCGACCGGCTGGATCTGGTCATGGGGTTGGAGGCTGACCGGATCGCCAATCTGATCATCAATGACGATGTCACAGCGACCGAGCGCAAAGTGATCCTGGAGGAGCGCAATCAGCGCACCGACACCTCACCCCAGCAATTGTTCGCCGAGCAGATGCGTGCCGCGCTGTTTCTCAACCACCCCTACGCGGTTCCCGTGATTGGCTGGCGACACGAGATTGAGCAGCTGTCCACCGCGGATCTCAAAGCCTTTTATGACCGGTTCTATACGCCGGACAACGCCATCCTGGTCGTTGCAGGCGATGTGGATCCCGCCGAGGTGAAGGCGTTGGCCGAGAAGCATTACGGTCCTCTGAAACCGTCGGGCAACCCGCCGCAGGCACGGCCGGCCGAACCGCCGCAGCTTGCGCCTCGCCGCATGGTCATGGACGACCCGAAAGTGCGTCAACCCTATGTGATGCGGCTCTACAAGGTGCCATCCTATGCTTCGGGAACGCCCGAAGAGGCCGCGGCGCTGCATGTGTTGAGCGAAGTGTTGGGCATCGGCATCTCGTCACGTTTTGCAGCCAAGCTGCAGCTGAAGGATAAGACGGCGATCTCGACCGGATCGTGGTATTCGGCGTCGGCCCGCGATGCGAGCGGTTTTGGAATCTGGGGTGTCCCCACGCCCGGCACCGACCTGTCCCAGGTCGAGGCCGATCTGGACGAGGTGATCGCCGAGCTTGCCGCATCTGGCCCGACCGAGGAAGAACTCGACCGGGTCAAGCGCAAGCTCCGTGCGGCCCGGATCTTCGCCAAGGACAGCGTCTCGAGCCAGGCCAACCTCTACGGCCGGACCTTGTCGGTCGGTCTGACCGTCGAGGATGTCGACCGGTGGCCGGCCTATGTCGAGGCGGTGACCGCCGAGGACGTGGCCGCCGCGGCCAACAAACACTTGAACCTGGATCGCTCGGTCACCGGTTGGCTGATGCGCGAGGAGGTGACGCAATGATCTTCACCCGTCTGATCCCTTTCGCCGCGCTGCTGCTGGCGGCCCTGCCCGCCAAGGCGGTGGATATTCAGGAGGTGACCACCCCCGGTGGCATCACCTATTGGCTGGTCGAGGAGCCGTCGATCCCCATCGTCTCGCTGGAAATCAGCTTCATGGGCGGCGCCCGGCTGAACCCGGAGGGCAAAGAGGGGCTCGCCAATATGCTCACAGCCCTGCTGGACGAGGGCGCGGGCGATCTCGACTCGGTGGCTTTTGCCAATACCCGCGATGATCTCTCAGCCCGGTTCGGTTTCGGCTCCGGGCGCGATGCGGTGACGGTCTCGGCCCAGATGCTGGTCGAGACGATGGAGCCCGCTGCGGCCCTCCTCGCCTCCGCCCTGACCGCGCCGCGCTTCGACGCCCCGGCTGTGGAGCGGGTGCGGGCGCAGATCCTCTCCGGCCTCGCCGAGGACGAGACCGACCCGCAGGCCATCGCGGGCAAGGCCTGGTCCGCCGCCGCCTTTCCGGGCCATCCCTATGGCCGGCCCGAAAGCGGCACGACCGACAGCGTCAGCAGCCTCACCGCCGAGGATCTTCGCACCGCCCTGCCCAGCCTGATCAACCGCGCCAACGCCACGGTGGCGATTGTCGGCGCCGTCTCGCCCGCGCAAGCCAGCGCGCTGATCGACACGGTCCTCGAGGGCGTTGCCGAGGGCACAGGTTTCGACCGCCCCTGGCGCAAGGTCGCGCCGCCGCCGGGCGTCGAGATCATCGATTTCGACGTGCCCCAGTCCACCGCCATTTTCGGCCATGCCGGCCTGAAGCGCACCGATCCGGATTTCATCCCGGCCTTCGTGATGAACTACATCCTGGGCGGCGGCAGCTTTAACTCGCGCCTGACCGACGAGGTGCGCGAGAAGCGCGGGCTGGCCTATTCCGTCTATGCCTATATGTCGGTGCGTGACGAGGCGGGGCTCTATCTCGGCTCGGTCCAGACCTCCAACGAGGGCATGGCCGAAAGCATCGAGGTGATCCGCGCCGAATGGGCCAAGATGGCCGAGACGGGCCTGACCCAGGACGATCTCGACAAGGCGAAGAAATACCTGACCGGCGCCTTCCCCCTGCGCTTCGACTCGAACGCAAAGATCGCCAGCTACCTGGTCTTCATGCAGGAGGAGGATCTGGGCATCGACTATCTCGACGAACGCAACGCCCTGATCGAGGCCGTGACGCTGGAGGCGGCAAATGCCGCCGCCTCCCGGGTGCTCGACCCCGACGCCCTGTCGATCACCATCGTCGGCCGGCCGGAAGGTCTGACCGCCACCCGCTGAGGGCGCCCTTCAGCGCAGTCCCGGGCTTGACCCGGGATCTCTCGGAGCCGCGCGAGGCGCCTGCCGCCCGGGCTCCGAGAGGTCCTCGGCGCCCGGCGCTGCGCCATACGGCCCCCAGCCCGGGACAGCCCTTGCCCTTCTGACACCCCCGGTCCACTCTGCCCCGCGCATTTCCATGACGCGAGCCCGAGCATGACCCCGGAAGACACCGCCTACGCCCTCGCCGAACAGCTCATCGCCGAAGCGAAGGCCGGCAACCACGCCTGCCTGAACCTGAGCGGCTTGATATTTGTGCGTGAGTTCGAAGGCGAGCGCCGCGCCGGCGACGAAGCCCTCCGCGCCCTTACCACCCTGCCTCCGCAAATCGCCGAGCTTTCCACCCTCCGCGGCCTCGACCTTGACAACACGCAGGTGGCGGACCTCACCCCGCTCAGTCCCCTGACCGGGTTGCAGGAGCTCTACCTCAACAACACACAGGTGGCGGACCTCACCCCGCTCAGCCCCCTGACCGGGTTGCAGGAGCTCAGCTTCCACACCACGCAGGTGGCGGACCTCACCTGGAGAGCCCCCATTGGGTGGTCCGGTTTGGTTGTTAGTGCATCATTGGTTTCTGGTCCATTGGCACGATGCTTTC
>JBCBIS010000145.1:0-10712 GCA_038524325.1 Pseudomonadota bacterium | reverse complement strand
GAGACAATCGGCCAGCACCGCTCGCTTTGGATGGATGTCTGGGTGCAGTTCCGCCAGCATCGCGGGGCGCTGGCCGGGGCGGCGGTCTTCTTCGGCATCACGCTTTTGGTCTTCGTCGGGCCGTTTTTCCACGACATTGATCCTGGTTATCTCGATTACAAGGCGAAGAACCAGGGGCCGAGCCTGACGCACCCGATGGGCACCGACAATCTGGGCCGGGACCTGTTCGCGCAGGTGCTGGCGGGGGGGCAGGTCTCTCTGGCCGTCGGCTTTGCGGCGATGCTGATCTCGTTGCTTCTTGGCACGCTGGTTGGGATGCTGGCGGGGTTTTTCCGCAGCCTCGACGGGCCGCTGATGCGGCTGACCGATCTGTTCCTGGCGATGCCGCTCTTGCCGCTGCTGCTGGTCATCATCATGCTGTTCCGAGACAGTCTGCGGGCGACCTTTGGGCCTGAAACGGGAATTTTCATCCTGATCGTCTTTGTGATCGGCATCACCTCGTGGATGCAGACCGCCAGGATTGTCCGCGGCGATGTGCTGGCACTGAAGGAGCGGGAATTCGTCCTCGCGGCGCGCTCCATCGGCACCCGCCCGGGCAAGATCATGAGCCGGCATATCCTGCCCAATGTGCTCAGCCCGATCATGGTCTCGGCGACGCTGGGCATCGCCAACGCGATCATCACCGAGAGCGCGCTGAGCTTCCTCGGCCTCGGCTTCCCGCCCGATTTCCCAACCTGGGGACGGTTGCTGTTCGACGGCAAGGATTTCATGCAGCTCACGCCCGAGCGGGTCATCTGGCCCGGCCTCGCCATCTCACTGACCGTGCTCAGCGTGAACTTCATGGGAGACGGCCTGCGCGACGCCCTGGATCCGAGGATCCGGGGCCGCTAGTCACCGAGTTCCCGGCCCGGACCCAAGTCTAAGGCGCTGGATCGTCCCCGCTGGCAAGCGCACAGCAACCATCGAACGAGGCGGGGACAGAAGAAGTCTCCGTTGGCCATAGAGTGTTGAGCGGCAGAGCACGGACCGCCCTCGGACGGTGGTGCGCTGATCTGGCCACGGTTCCCGGATTTGGAACGGGTCAGAACCGCCCCGGCACCCACTCCGTCCCTGCCAGCGGAACCTGGGCCATGGCGGCGGCCTCGACTGTCAGGGCGCAGAGGTCCTCCGGTTCCAGGTTGTGGACACTGGATTTGCCGCAGGCGCGGGCGATGGTTTGGGCCTCGAGGGTCATCACTTTGAGATAGTTTGACAGGCGGCGGCCTGCCGCCACCGGGTCCAGACCGGCGGCGAGGTCCGGGTCCTGGGTCGAGATCCCCGCCGGGTCCTGCCCCTCGTGCCAGTCATCATAGGCGCCCGCCGTGGTGCCGAGCGCTTGGTACTCCGCCTCCCAACGCGGATCGTTGTCGCCCAGGGCCACCAGCGCCGCCGTGCCGATCGAGACCGCATCAGCCCCCAGCGCCAGCGCCTTGGCCACATCCGCGCCATTGCGGATCCCGCCGGAGACGATCAGTTGGACCTTCCGATGCATCCCGAGATCTTGCAGCGCCCTGACCGCCGGGCGGATGCAGGCGAGGGTCGGCTGGCCGACATGCTCGATAAACACCTCCTGCGTGGCCGCCGTGCCGCCCTGCATCCCGTCGACCACGACCACATCGGCGCCCGCTTTCACCGAGAGGGTGACGTCGTAATAGGGCCGGGCGCCGCCGACCTTGATGTAGATCGGCTTTTCCCAATTGGTGATCTCGCGCAGCTCCTGGATCTTGATCTCCAGATCATCCGGCCCGGTCCAATCCGGGTGGCGGCAGGCGGAGCGTTGGTCGATCCCTTCGGGCAGGTTGCGCATCTCGGCGACGCGCGGGCCGATCTTCTGCCCCAGCAGCATACCGCCGCCGCCTGGCTTGGCGCCCTGACCGACGACCACCTCGATGGCGTCCGCTTTGCGCAGATCATCAGGGTTCATGCCGTAACGGCTTGGGAGATATTGGTAAACCAGATGCTTCGACTGCCCCCGTTCCTCCGGCGTCATGCCGCCATCGCCGGTGGTGGTCGAGGTGCCGGCGGCCGAGGCACCGCGGCCCAGCGCCTCCTTGGCCTGGGCGCTCAGCGAGCCGAAACTCATCCCGGCGATGGTGATCGGGATGTCCAGATGCAAGGGCTTCGAGGCGTGGCGGTCGCCCAGGGTCACGCTGGTCGTGCAGGTCTCGCGATACCCCTCCAGCGGATAGCGCGACATGCTGGCGCCGAGAAACAACAGGTCGTCGAAATGCGGCAGCTTGCGCTTCGCCCCGCCGCCCCGGATGTCATAAATGCCGGTGGCCGCGGCGCGCCGGATCTCGGAGAGGGTATAATCGTCGAATGTCGCCGATTTGCGCGGGGCGGTGCGGGGTGGTTGAGGTTTCGCGTCGTCCATCAATAGGCCCCCGCATTGTCGATGTTGAAATGGTAAAGTCGGCGCGCCGAGCCATAGCGGCGGAAGGCGGTAGGCTCGAGATCGATCTCGGCGGCGGTGAGCAGGGCGGTGAGACGGTCGAGGTCCTCGGCCCGCATCTCCTTTTCCTCGCAATCCGCGCCCAGCGAGGCGACCTGGCCGCGCACGAAGATCTCGGCTTCATAGATCGAGTCGCCCAGCGCCTCGCCCGCATCTCCGCACACCACCAGGGTGCCGGATTGGGCCATGAAGGCGCTCATATGGCCGATATTGCCGCGCACCACGATGTCGATGCCTTTCATCGAGATCCCACAGCGCGACGAGGCATTGCCCTTGATCACCAACAGCCCGCCATGGGCCGTGGCGCCTGCATATTGCGAGGCGTCGCCCTCGATCACCACCCGGCCGGACATCATGTTCTCAGCCACACCAGGCCCGGCCGAGCCATGGACGGTGACGCTCGCGTTCTTGTTCATGCCCGCGCAGTAATAGCCGACCGAGCCCATCAGATGGATCTCGGCATCCGTATGCGCCCCGCAGGCCACCGCATGCTGGCCCAGCACATTCGCCACCTCGAACCGCCCCGCATTGGTGGGCGGCAGGGCGTGGATGGCGCGGTTCAGATCGCGAAGGGTGCCGTTGGCGAGGTCGAAGCTCATGGGTGTGTGCCTTGTTCCAATTGCTGCGCTTCCCAATCGAAATATGTCAGTCCAGTGTCTGCATGTTTCCAAGCCAGCTGGCCATTCGCCGAGCGCCCAGTGACGACGGCTGCTGCCGCGCTCGGGCTCCGGAAGACATAGTTCTGGGTGAACCGGCGCGCCTCACCGTCAGCGGCCAAGACGCCTGCCTCGCAGAGTTCAGCGTGCAATTTTGCGTAGCCGCCGGGAGGGCCATTCCAAGCCGCTCGGGCAAGTGATCCTGCCAGCACAACGAACTCCCCGTTGTTGAGATGCGCTGTTGCCTCAAGGCCGTGCTTTTTCACCTGCATCGCGAAGCGCGGCGTGTCCTCGGCGGGACTTGCCGCCCCTGGCCGGGTGCGGTCCAGGAAGATATCGACCCTCAGCGCTGGCAGCACCATCAGGAGATAGTCGAGGAACTCCTCCATATTCGCCGCCTCGGCCTCCTTCAGCCTGGGCAGAGGTGGCGCGGTGCCATTTTCGAGATCGGTGAGGCCGATTGCCCGGGCCCGCTCGATCAGTCGCGCCTCAAGATATCGCACATGGGCTTTGTTGAGCGTATCTGCTGCTGAGGTTACCAGCACCATGCTGTTCCACCAGTCTTTGGTCGCGGCATGGGCGATGATCCGGGCTCGCATCTCCTCGCCTTCGCCGATATAGACAAGCGCGCGGCCTTCCGCCTCGCCGAGCAGCAGATAGATCCCTGTCTGACGTGCCTCTGGCCTGCTCAGGGCACGTGTCAATGCGCTGCGAGGAGACATCAAAACGTGGCCGCGCCAGTTGAAAACCTCGGCGGTCAGCATGCCGTCGGGCCTGCCATCGATGAAATACAGCTCCAGAGACCGACCATGGGGTCTCTCGCTGCTCACGCCGCGCGCTCCCAGAAATAGACGGTAGCGGGTTCGGGTTCCCAGACTTTTGCGGTGGCGATGCCGGGAAGGTTGACCAGGGCGCGGTATTCGCTGCCGAAGGCGACGTAGTCCGCGGTCTCGGCCATCACCGCGGGTTTGCAGGCGATGGGGTCGCGCAGGACGCCAAAGCCGGTCTCGGTGCCCACGAGGAAGGTGTAGAACCCGTCATAATCCTTCAGCCCATGCTCCAGCGCCTGCCCCAGATTCTCGCCGCCGGCCATGCGCCAGCTCAGATAGGCGGCGGCGACTTCGGTGTCGTTCTCGGTCTCGACCTCGACACCCGCATGGGCCAGCTCGCGGCGCATATTGTTGTGGTTGGACATCGAGCCGTTATGCACCAGGCACTGATCCGGCGCGGTCGAAAACGGGTGTGCGCCCAAGGTGGTCACGGCGCTCTCGGTCGCCATCCGGGTATGGCCGACAGCGTGCGTACCTGACATGCCCGAGAGGTCGAAGCGCTGGGAGACATCCTCGGGCAGGCCAACTTCCTTGTAGATCTCGATCGCCTTGCCCCGGCTCATCACCCGGACCTGCGGGCGGATTTCAGCCAATGCTGCGCGCAGCCCGGTGTCCGAGGACAGGCGGAGAATGGCATGGGTCTCGACCTGCTCGAGGCTGTCGGTTTTGACGCCCTTGGCTGCCAGATCCGCCACCAGCCCGGCAAAGTCCGCCTCAGGATCCGGCGATTGGAGGGTCGCCTTTACGCCCGCGCCGCCATCGCGATAGATCGCAAATCCCGCGCTGTCCGGCCCGCGATCGGACATGGTGATCAGCATGGCGCTCAGATGCGCGCCCATCTCCGCCTCGATCCCAGGCGATTTGGCGAACAGGCCAACAATACCGCACATGGTGCCCTCCCTCTCCTCATCCCTACTTACGCCAGCAGATCGCGAAGGCAAGCGTCGAGGAAGGCGGGGAAGGCCGGGTCGTTGCCGGTGACGGCGCAATGGCCATAGTCGGTCTCGAAGACGCGGAGTTCGGCATTGGGCAGATGGGGAAGTTCGGCGGCATTGTCCTCGGGCCGGAAGTAGAGATCGCTGCTGCAAGGGGCGATGATAGCTCGCGCCGTGATCCGCCTCAGCGCAGCGCTCAGCTCCCCGCCCGCCGCGATGTCATGGGCCTGCCAGGCGTGGAGCATGCAGAGGAGATCGTTGGCGTCCCAATCCTCGGCATGCTCCCGCGCCCATTCCGCTAGCAGATCCTCTTTGGTTTCGAAACGCGGACGGTGCAGCGCCTCGCGGAAATAGGTTTGGCTAAACGCCCAGCCGGCATAGACCCGGCCAAACGCCTCCAACCCGGCGCGGGGCGGCGTGGCATAGCGGCCATTGGCGAAGCTCTGATCTGCCCGCAGGGCGGCGGCGACGCCATCCAGAAACACCCAGTTATGCGGTGCACAGCGGGCCGAGGCGCAAAAGGGCAGGATTGCCGCCACCATCTCCGGATGGTCATGCGCCCATTGATAGGTCTGACATCCCGCCATCGACCAGCCATAGACCAGGGCGATCCGCTTGACCCCCAGGGCTGTGACTAGCCGGTGCTGGGCGGCGACGTTGTCCGCAAGGCTCGGCTGCGGGAAGTCGGCGCCGCCAAGGTTCGAGGGCGAGGCGCTCAGCCCATTGCCGAACATGTTGATCCCGATGATGAAATGTCGGGCGGGGTCGACCGGGCGGCCCGCGCCAAAGAAGATCTCGTTGCGGGTATGGGTGCCGGTGTAAAAGGTCGGCATCACCACCGCATTGTCACCCGCCGCGTTCAGCGTGCCATAGGTGCGAAAAGCCAGAAACGCGCCCTTCATCACTGCGCCGGAGTGGAGCGGGAAATCGCCGAGATCGAAAACCTCATGGTCCATTTCGATAACAGAACCGGTCGGCACGGAGAGGTCAAGCGGCAGGCCGAGCAACCGGGCGAGGGCCGTGTCAGCGCCGGCATGCCGGGGCGCCCTTGCCGCGCGGCTCACCGCTCTCTACTGGCGCGCCGTGCCTGTAGGCTACGCTGACCGCTTTGTCGGCTGAGCGGCGTTCCCAGCAGGCGGGCCTTCGTTAATGGCTTGGTTCCGGGTCAAGAAGGTCGCAACTAATCGACCGTTTCCTCAACATGCGGGAAGCTTGCATCATGCGCCGTCCCGGGCTTGACCCGGGACCTCCTGGAGCCGCTCGAAACCTCTCGAGCAACTCCGCGAGGTCCCGGGTCAAGCCCGGGACAGCGCCTCACTCCGCCGCGCGGGTGCCGAGGAGGCCGCCGGATTGCCGCTCCCAGAACCCGGCATAGAGGCCGCCCTTGGCAAGCAGCGTCTCATGCGTGCCCTCCTCGGCGATCCGGCCCTGATCCATCACCACGATCCGGTCCATCCGTCGGATGGTGCTGAGCCTGTGGGCAATGGCGATCACCGTCTTGCCCTCCATCACGCCATAGAGCGTGTCTTGGATTGCCGCCTCCACCTCGCTGTCCAGCGCCGAGGTTGCCTCGTCCAGCACCAGGATCGGCGCGTCCTTCAGGATCACCCGGGCCAGCGCGATCCGCTGACGCTGGCCGCCGGAGAGCTTGACGCCCCGCTCGCCCACCTGGGCGTCATAGCCGGTGCGCCCCTCGGGGTCCTGCAGGCCGAGGATAAACGCATGCGCCTCCGCCCGTTCGGCTGCCGCGATCATCTGGGCCTCGGTCGCGTCGGGGCGGCCATAGAGGATGTTCGCCCGGATCGAGCGGTGGAGCAGCGAGCTGTCCTGCGTCACCATCCCGATCTGGGCCCGCAGACTGTCCTGGCTCACGCCCGAGATGTCTTGTCCGTCGATCAGGATGCGCCCCTGTTCGACATCGCGGAACCGCAACAGCAGATTGACCAACGAGGATTTCCCCGCGCCCGAGCGGCCGACCAGACCGACCCGCTCGCCGCCCCGGATCGTCAGGCTGACACCGTCCAGACCGCCAGTCTCCTTGCCGTAATGGTGCGACAGGCCCTCGAACCGGATCTCGGCCTGCGAGACCGCAAGCCGCCCGGCCTCGGGCCGGTCCGTCACCGCATGATCGACCGCGATCGAGCGCAGCCCCTCGCGGATCACGCCGAAATGCTCGAATAGGCGGATCGTGACCCACATGATCCAGCCGCTCATCCCGTTCAGCCTGATGCAGAGGGCCGAGGCCGCTGCAACCTCGCCCACGCTGACCGTGCCGGCCTGCCAGAGCAGGATCGCCGGGGTCAGCACGCCGATGATCAAGAGCCCGTTGATCGCGGTCAGCCCCAGTTGCAGCTCGGTCATGAGCCGCAGGAAACGCTGCCAGCGCAGACGAAGGCGGCGCATGGCGTTCAACACATAGGCTTCCTCGCGCCCGTCCTGAGCGAACAGTTTCACCGTCTCGATATTGGAATAGGCGTCCACGACCCGGCCCGCCACCATCGAGCGCGCGTCGGAATGCTTCTCGGAGGCGACGGCGACCCGCACGGCGATGGACCGGACATAGGCGATATAAATCGCCAGCCAGGCCAACAGAGGCACCGCCAGTCGCCAGTCGATCTGCGCCAGCAAAAGCGCCGCCCCCAAGGCGTAGGTGCCGGCGAACCAGATGCCCTCGAACGCCATATAGACACTGTCCTCGACCGAGGGTCCTGTCTGCATCACCCGGTTCGAGAGGCGCCCGGCGAAATCCGATTGAAAAAAGCCGACCGACTGGCCGAGCATATGGCGATGCGCCCGCCAGCGGACCTGCTCCTGCATATTGCTCGCCAGGGTCTGTTCGAGGAACAGGTGGCTGAGGCCAAAGGCCAGCGGGCGGATGAACAGGATCAGCGCGGCGACGACCAGCACCTCGGTGCCATGGGTCGCCCAGAACGCCTCGACACCCGCTTCGGACATGAGATCGATGAGCCGGCCAGAATAGAAGATCAGCCCGCTTTCGATCAACGCGGCGACCAGGCCGGTCAGCATGATCCACGGGATCCAGCGGCGCAGTGCGCTCAGGTGATAGCGGTAGAACGCCCAAAGATCGCTGGGAGGCGTCTGTTTGGAATGCGGCTCAAACGGGTCTACGAGCGTTTCGAAGAAGCGGAACATGGGGGTATCCTGGGTTCGGAGTGTCAGGGAGAAGGCCGGGTACAACCGTGCGGCCCGCAGCGCTGCGGGACTGGTCGAGGGGACGCTGGGGTCGCGTCAGCTCGAGGGATCGGTCGTGAGATACCTCGGCATTGAAAGCTCCGATTTGGATGGGACGTTGATACAACAAATCGAGGTTGGGGTCGAGCCGGATCGGCCGCAAGCCCCGGTTGAAAGCCGCGATGCGCCACGCTGATGTATCCAGGACACAGAGGCGGCAGCGCCGGTCAGCCGCCGGATGATTTTTCCTCGGTCTTCACCCGGTCCCACAGCGCGTCCATCTCGGCAAGCGTCGCCTCGGACGGGCTGCGGCCTTGGGCTTTGAGATGCCCCTCGACGCCGCGGAACCGGCGCTCGAATTTGGCATTGGCGCGGCGGAGTGCGGTCTCCGGGTCCACCTTCAGATGGCGGGCGAGATTGGTCATGACGAACAGGAGGTCGCCATATTCCTCCTCGATCCGCGCCGGGTCACCGCCGATTTCATCGGTCAGTTCGGCAGCTTCCTCGGCGACCTTGGCCAGCACATCCTGCGGGTTGGACCAGTCAAAGCCCACCTTGGCCGCGCGCTTGGTCAGGGCCAGGGCGCGGGTCAGGCCGGAGAGCGTGGTCGGCACGCCGTCCAGCGCGCTGTCGCGGGTCTCGCCCCGCTCGGCGCGTTCGGCGGCCTTGATCGCCTCCCAATCCACGCTGTCAGGGTCGGCTTTCGCGCCGCCCGGCGCCGCGCCGAAGACATGCGGGTGGCGGCGGAGCATCTTGTCCGAGATCGCACGTGCCACATCCTCGAAGGTGAAACTGCCCTCCTCCTCGGCGATGCGGGCGTGATAGACGACCTGCAACAGCAGATCGCCCAGCTCGTCGCAGATCGCCGGGCGGTCGCCGGTCTCGATGGCCTCCGCAACCTCGCAGGCTTCTTCGATCGTATAGGGCGCGATGGAGGCGAAGGTCTGTTTCTGGTCCCATGGACAGCCATCCGGCGCACGCAGGCGGGCCATGATCTCCAGCAGCCGGTCCATTGCCGCGTCGCGGTCAAAGACCAGCCGGTCCGACGCCGCTCGGTCGCCCCGATCGTGATGGGTCATGCCGGCGCCCTCCGCGTCAGGTTATAGAGATTGCCCGCCAGGATCAGCGCGGCGCCGAGGAAGACGGCGACCTCCAGCGGCTCGCCATAAAGGATCGCGGCGGCGAAGGCGATGACCGGCAGGCGCAGGAACTCCATCGGCGCCACCAGCGTGGCCGGGGCCAGGGTCAGCGCCCGGGTCAGCGAGAAATGCGCGGTCAGCCCGCACAGCCCGACGAACAGAACCCAGGGCGTCATGGCCCAGGAGAACAGCGTGATCCCGCCGGGCAGGGCGCAGAGGAACCCCATGACCATCTGGCTGAGCGTCATCCAGAACAGGATGCACAGGGTCGTATCGGTCCGCGACAGACGCTTGGTGAAGATATTGGTCAGCGCGAACCCGATCGCGGCGCCCAGGGCGGCCAGATGGCCGGCCTCCAGCGGGGCCACCCCGGGCCGGGCGACGACCAGAACGCCCAGAAACCCCAGCCCGGCCGCGACGATGCCGCCGCGGGTCAAACGCTCGGACAGCATCAGCGGGGCCAGCAGGGCGACCCAGATCGGGTTGGAGAACTCGATGGCGACCAGTTGCGCCAGCGGGATGGTGGCCACCCCGAAGAACCAGAGGTTCTGGGCGGTGAAGTGGATCACATTGCGGACCGAATGGCCGCGGATTTCCGCGGTGCGGACCGTCGCCAGCCCGGGTCCCAGCAGCACCAGCGCCGCGATCACTGGAAAACCGATGGCCGAGCGATAGGCCATGATCTCGAACGTATCCAGCTCTGCCGCCAGCTCCCGCCCCGCCACCGCCATGGCGGAGAAGGAGAGGATCGAGCCGATCATCCAAAGGGCGGCTTGGGTCGCGGCACTCATCGGATCAGGGCCGTGCGTTGCTCGAGGCTGAGGCCAATGGTTTCACCCCCCCACCACGCGGCCATTTTTACCAGGTTCAGCCACCAGGCCAGCGCCTCGCGGACATAGAGCCAGTATCGCGGCGCCCAATGCTCCGCCTCTAGGCCGCGCGCGGCGACCAGGGGCACGTCCGAGCGGCCAAAGAACCAGCTCAGCGTACTGGCGCGGGAGAGATGGAAGCTGTCGGTCAAGAGGGCGACCGAGGTTTCCTCCGTCAGCATCGGATAGGAGAACAGCAGGTTCTGAAAGGTCGAGATCGAACGCCCCTCAACCGTCAGAACCGCCGGATCGGCGCCATTGGCGATGGCCTGATCGCGCATCATCTCGCCCGCAGACGGCACCCCGGGCAGGGCCAGACCGCCGGAGAAGAGCAGCCGCTGCGTCTTCCCCGCCTTCAGCAATTCCACCCCGGCCCAGACCCGCCGCCGCGAGGAGAAGGCCAAGACCCCGTCCGGGTCCATGCCGGCGCCCAGCACGATGGTGACCTCGACCGGCTTGGTCAGAGACCGCCCCTCGGCATGCCGCGCCTCCATCGCCTGCCCGGCCCAGATGACATAGGCAAGCGTGGCGCTCAGCGCGAGGATCCCGGCCCCGAGGAAGACCAGCGCCAGGCGCAGGATCACTCCCATTCGATGGTCC
>JBCBIS010000144.1:0-10724 GCA_038524325.1 Pseudomonadota bacterium | reverse complement strand
AGCCTCGGCGGGGGCCTGCCGCGCCGAACTCTGATGGTCTCGCCCCAGCACCATAAGCTGTTCGGCGGTCCCGTTGTGCAGGAGATGTTTGGTGAGCGCGAGGTGCTGGCGCTGGCCAAGGCGCTGGTCGGACTGAAGCACATCCGTACGATGAATGGCAGGCGCGCGGTGACCTACTACAGTCTGCTCTGCGCCCGTCATGAGGTTATCATGGCCGATGGCGCGTGGTCCGAGAGCTTCTACCCCGGGCCGACCGCCTTGACCATGATCCGGCCGCATCTGCGCCGCGAGATTGAAGATTTGTTCCCTGCGCTGCGCACCGATCCCAAGACCGGCTATGGCCCGAAGGTCCGGATGTGTTTGACGCGAAAGGAGACGGAGGCGCTGGCAAACGACCTATGCGCGCGCGGCTTGGAACGAGCGGACGACGAGACCGCCACGTGGAACCGCGAGGCTGCACACCACGAATGGGATCAGGATCTAGCTGACGAGCAGGCAGCATCCGTCAAACGGTCGCAACACCTCCGCCTGGTGAGCTAAAAAGCCAGAGCTAAGCGCCGCCGCCCACAAAGAATTGCGGCCAGAGACTGTCACGCGGGGTTGCACCAAAATAACCGTTTTTGGTCGATTTGCGAAAGGAGCCATTAGCGCGATCCTGACGAACGGCAGGAAAGTCCCGATAGCCGACCTCTTGCCGGATCACCCGCCCTGGCGGCGGGCGAGGAAGGCGAGGCGTTCGAAGAGGTGGACGTCTTGTTCGTTTTTCAGGAGGGCGCCGTGCAGCGGCGGGATGGCGGTTTTGGGGTCCGCGCGCAGGGTGGCGGGGTCGACATCGTCGGCCATGAGGAGCTTTAGCCAGTCCAGCACCTCCGACGTCGAGGGCTTCTTCTTCAGCCCCGGGGTCTCGCGGATCTCGTAGAACTGGGTCAGGGCGGCGCGGACCAGCTCTTTCTTGATGTCGGGGAAGTGGACATCGATGATCCGGGTCATCGTCTCGGTGTCGGGGAAGCTGATAAAATGGAAGAAGCAGCGGCGGAGGAACGCGTCCGGCAGCTCCTTCTCGTTGTTCGAGGTGATGATGACGATGGGCCGGTGCGCGGCGCGGATGGTCTCGCCAGTCTCGTAGACATGGAACTCCATGCGGTCGAGCTCCTGCAACAGGTCGTTGGGAAACTCGATATCCGCCTTGTCGATCTCGTCGATCAAGAGGACGAGGCGGCGGTCGGCGGTGAACGCCTCCCACAGCTTGCCGGGTTTGATGTAGTTCTTGACCTCACGCACCCGTTCCTCACCCAACTGGCTGTCGCGCAACCGGCTGACCGCATCGTATTCGTAGAGCCCCTGCTGCGCCCGCGTGGTGGATTTCACGTTCCACTCGATCAGCGCCAAATCCAGCGACCCTGCGATCTGGCGCGCAAGCTCGGTCTTGCCGGTTCCCGGCTCTCCCTTGACCAGCAGAGGCCGCTCCAGCCGGATCGCCGCGTTCACAGCGACCTTGAGGTCATCGGTCGCAACATAATCAGCGGTGCCTTTAAATTGCATTCGGTGCGGCCTTTCTTGTTCCGTCCTGTGGAAGGAGAGAGATCTGAGCGGTAAACCCGGTCTATAACGCAGATTTTACCTATGTTTAAGACGTGACATGCATCCGCCTGGAGACTATAGGAAGCGGCAATTCGCCTGACCCGGCGTCCGCCGGTGCGGCGGAGGTGGTGTGAGAAAGGGTGACAATGAATATCGAGACGCCCATCGACGCAGACTACAAACCCTCCGACGACGAAGAGTTTATGTGCGACCGGCACAAGCAGTACTTCCGGAAGAAATTGGAGGACTGGAAGGACTCGATCCTTGGCGAAAGCCGCGACACCGTCTCGTCGATGCAAGAGGACACGCGCAACATCCCCGACCTGGCCGACCGGGCCAGCGAAGAAACCGACCGGGCGCTGGAGCTGCGCACCCGCGACCGCCAGCGCAAACTGATCTCGAAGATCGATGCGGCCCTGCGCCGGATCGATGAAGGCGAGTATGGCTATTGCGAGGAGACGGGCGACCCGATCTCGCTGAAACGCCTCGACGCGCGGCCGATCGCGACCCTCAGCCTCGAGGCGCAGGAGCGCCACGAGCGCAAGGAGAAAGTCCACCGCGACGCCTGAGGCCTTCGCCTCTCCGAATTGACAAACCCGCCGGTGCTCGCCGGCGGGTTTGTGCGTTTTGATACAGGCTGATCGAAAAAATGTTCGCCCCGCGATGAACCTCAGCGCGGACGCCCGGCACTTACGGGCAGTTCGACACCTTCATCCTTGGGGAGATAGCCATGAGCATCGACGACTATTCCAAAGAGTACAGCGACCGTCACTGGGCGATCATGATGACGTTCGCGGGTCTGCCCACGACCCGCCGCATGCTGGCCATGGTGGCCGAAATCCAACGCGCGGTTGAGAACAACGACAACGGCCTTGCCAAACGCTGGGCCAAATCAATCGTGACGTTGCTGAAATCCGAGTCCCTGATCCCAGAGACGGCGGAGGACCAATACAAGATCTCGACGGCGGACAGCGACAGCAAGATGGTCGACAAGATCATGCAGAGCGTCGAGATGGGCATGAAAGTGTACAAAGAAAAGGGCGATCCAGAGACTTGGGACGATCACGAAAGCTCGGTTGGCACCCGCACGCTGCAGGACATCGCCGATGAGATGGACGGCAAGGAGAAAGATGAAGTTGACGGCCCGGTCGAATTGGACTGGAGCGGGCTGGAAGAAGACGACGACACCACTCCGCCTGCCGGTGGCGGTGGCGGCAATGGCGGGGATGGCCCCGGAGACAATCAGGGCCCCGGAGACAATCAGGATCCGGGCAAAGATGACGACTCCTCGAACAGCGGCAAGAAAAAGGACACCGACGAAGAGGAGCAGCAAAAAACCGCCCCGGGCGACATCACCAAGCTGGATGTCGAGAAGGTCGCTCAGGCGATCCGCGACAATGGCGAAAAGGCCGGGCGCGAGACCGCCTATCGCATCGCTCAGATGCTGATCGACGAGGGCAACGGCTTCCCCATCGACGATCTCGCCAACGAACTGATCCGCCGCGCCCAGGCCCTGATCCCCGAACAGGACGCGCAGGAGCGGGAAGACCTCCGCAAGCTTGAGGCCGAGATGCAGGCGCGGCGCGACCAGAGGCAGGCCGAGGCCGCCACGGTGGATCAGATCTGGGCCGACGAGTCTTTCCAGAGCATCCGCGCCGACATCCTGAAAGCCGATGGTGATGGACGCGAGGAAGACGCGAAACGGCTCTTGGCCAAAGCGGTGGAGATCGCCCAAGCGCTCGCGATCCATCTGGGTGTCACCCAACGCATCACGGCCCGCGATATCCTGACCGCGGTGTTCCCGCCAGACCGGATCCGCGCGTTTGAAGAGCGGATGGCCCGCGCCGAACAGCCCACGGCCGAGCCCGAGATCACCCGCCCGGCCACCATGGACCGGATCGATGCCGAGGAACCAGACCGCGACGTGCGTCTCTCGGACTTCCAGACCGAGCTCGACAATATCGGCTTTGCCCTGGCCGAGAGCGAAGACGCCTTTGCAAGGCGGCAGGCCGAGGCCCTCGCCCGGCGGCTGGAAGACCTAGAGGGCGAGGTCGCCGGGATGACCGCCGATCAGATCCTCCAGCATGTGGCGGCAGGCCAGGGAGGGCGCCCAGAAGACCGCCCAGAAGATCGCGACGCCCGCCTCTCGGACTTCCAGACCGAGCTCGACGGTATCGGCTTTGCCCTGGCCGAGAGCGAGGACGCCGATGCAAGGCGGCAGGCTCAGGCCCTCGCCCAGCGGCTGCAAAACGTGCGCGGCGCCATCGCGGGCATGACCGCCGACCAGATCCTCCAGCACGTCGCGGCCGGCCAGGGAGTGCGCCAAGGGGACGCCAATGACACCACGCGGCCCCTGCCCCCGCTCCCAGAGCGTCAGGAAGACGACAACGAAACCCCGCCGCCCCTGCCCCCGCGCCCAGAGCGCCCGACTGCCAACCCCGGTGCCGTGGAAGGGCGTGAGGAGGAGACCGGCCAGGTGGTGCGCGACAGCGCCAAGTCCGAGATCCTGCCAGAAGACAGCGTCTCGCAGGCGGGCGCCGTCGAGCTCCCCGGCCAGGCGGTCCGTGCGGTTGCCATAGCGCTCGACATGGCCGGTGAGGACCGCGCACGGCAGGTGGCCCAGAGGACCGCGCAGCAGATCCAGGGCGATGTCCGAGGCACCGTCGAAGAGATCGTCGAGATGCTGATGGAAGCGGCCACACGAGACGCGGAGCGTCTGCGGGCCGCCCGCGAGGGGAACGACGATAGGATTGTTCCCCCACAGCAGAACGGCGGCACCGGGCCGGAGAACACGATGCGGTCGGTCGAGGCCTGGCTGCGCGGGCAGCGCAGTTTGCAACGCTTGATCACCCAAATCAGCACCCAGATCCAGAATAACCCAGGCATGGCACCCCAACTGATCACACGGGTTCATCAGCAGCTGGTGCAGTCGGGTCGGCTCGATGGCTCCGTCACGTACGAAACCTTCGGCCGGGCGCTGATGAATATCGCAGGGGTGGAACGGCCCGCGCCCCCGCTTCCGCCACGGCCGGCCCCCGAGCCCGAGCAGCCGCGCCCCAACACCATGGACCGGGTCGACGCTGAAAATCAGGCCGAGGAGGCCCGCGAGGCCCGGCTCTCGGATTTCCAAAACGAGATCGCCGATATCGAGTTCGCTTTGATCAGTCGGGATGGCCAACAGGCGCGCGACCTCGCCGAAGCCCTCGCGCGGCAGCTGGCGAATGTGCGGGGCAAACTGGCCGGGATGACGGCTGCGGATATCCTCAAGCTGGTGATGCGCATGCAGAAAAAGCGCAGCGATGCCGCCGAGGCCGCCGAGGCTGAGCGCAACAACCCCTACGGCCCGGACGAGGAACCGGCCGATCCGCGCGATGCTGCCTTCTCGATCCGCGGGGCGCTGCAGAAGAACGAGGACCTGCGCAAACCCTTCGCCGAGATCGTCCGGATGATGTCGAGCAACCGACAGAAAGCCGCCGAATTGGCCATGGCCCTGGCGAGGCAGATGATCAAAATCTATGGCCTGGACATCGATCCCAAGGAGCTGGCCAAAGCGATCCTGGCCCTCGCCAAAAAGCAAGCCGCCAAGGTCTCGGACAGCGATGACAACGACGACAACGATAGCAAAGGCGGGGACAGCAAAGGCGGCGACGACAAGGACGGAAAGGGCGGCGACGACCCGAATGGCGGAGCGAATGATGGCACCGGTGGCGGCAACCCACCCTCAGGCGGCATCACCCAACCGAGCCTGACCGACGTGAACCAGACCAACTGGCCCTCGGTCTCGACCCTCTATTTCGACGGTGAGGACGAAGCCGACGAGATGAAGGCCATCGCCTCCGAAATCGTCAAGAAAGGCGCGGACAATGCCGGGGTCGAGAATTCCGCCAAGACCCTGCTGGCCAAGGCGAAAAAGGCCAAGAAAGGCAAGTTCAAGAACTTCCGCCATGTGGTTGCTGCGATCGTCGATGCGATCACCAAAAAAGCAAACGGCAAGAAGGTGACCAGGGCGCTGAAAGCCTCCGATATCCCTGATGACAAGGATAAGGACAAAGCTGCCTGAGCGGGGCTCCCCCCCACCCCCGCAGGCACGGGCGAGGCTCCAAGCCTCGCCCGTTTTTTGCGTACTTGCCGAGCTTCAAAAACCGCCGTTGAGGTCGGCAATGCGGGACAAAGCAGCCATTGATGCAAAGTTTCTGATGTCTGGTGCGATCCCGATTCCTGCCGGAGAGGCTATGTCGGCTTCGTGCCACTTCAGGACATTGGACCGCGCTGGCATTCAAAGGGTTTCTTTCGGCCCAGACGCCAACCACGGGTGCCAGATCGCATCAAGGCGTGCGCTCACTTGACCGGCATCGCAATGAGAAACAGAGATTGTGTTTTCAATTGCTGAAACGAAAGAACGTCCGGGGTCTTCTTCGAATAACACACGCCCCTGCGAAGACCATTCCCACACCCAACCATCTTTTGATCCTCGACGAGCATCGATCCATACCCAACGATCATCCCAAACGTGGAAACTGAGTCTCGGTGAGTTGCCAGAATTCGACACTCGGAAATCAATCTCGAGCTTCTCGAATGACAAATCGTTCCGAACCTCGACGAGGCGCTCAATCGAGCGGGTACGAGCACGGTGTTTTAGGGCCTTGCTTCTTCTTTGCATGCTTTGACAGACAGCCAGCAAGAACTCGGATTGTGGTGATGTTATCTGCAAAAGACTTCTCGAAACACTCGACCCTTCATTTCGATGAACGAACGTATCCGCCGCCCAACCCGATGTCACTAGCATCGAGTGAGTGTCCGAGTAAGCGTCACGAATACGCGTAGCGCACGCTGGCAGAGTGGCCGGTCTTCACCGATTGCTGCCATTCGAATGCGGCGCAGCACTGTGCAGAAAGGACCCGAACCGGACCGTCGGGGAGACGGACCCTTTGTCGAGCGGCACCGTTGGGCTGTGATTTACCCTTGCGCTTTGAGGGTGTGGTGTTTGGCGTTAGGCATTGTTTACGATGGCCGAGTTGCGGAAACTTTCCTAAAGGGGCTTGAAGTTTCCTTTAGCGCCGGGCACTCCCCTGCTCAGTTAGAAATGGGGAGCACGCATGGTCGAACGTATCGAGATCGCCGGGCTGAAAATCGCCCGCGAACTGCATGATTTTCTGGTCGAGGAGGCCCTGCCCGGCACCGGGGTCGCGGTCAGCGATTTCTGGGCCGGGTTCGGGCGGATCGCCGCCGAATTCGCACCGAAGAACCGCGCGCTGGTGGCCAAGCGCGAGGAGATGCAGCGCCAGATCGACGCCTGGCATGTCGAACGGCGGGGCAAGCCGCACTCGCCGACCGCCTATCGGATGATGCTGGAGGAGATCGGCTATCTGGTGCCCGAAGGCCCGGATTTCTCGGTCGACACCCCAAATGTGGACCGCGAGTTTGCCGAGATCGCCGGGCCGCAGCTGGTCGTGCCGATCATGAATGCCCGCTATGCGCTGAACGCCGCAAATGCCCGCTGGGGCTCGCTTTATGACGCGCTCTACGGCACCGATGCGCTGGGGAGCCCCGCGCCCAAGGGGCCTTATGTTCGCCGCCGCGGGGGCCGGGTGGTGACCTGGGCCAAGGCGCATCTGTCGGGCGTGGTGCCGCTGGCGGAACAGGGCGCCTCCTGGGCCCATGTCGAGGCGGTGGCCGTGGTCGATGGCAAGCTGGAGGTGACGCTGATCCCCGAGTTGACCGCGCGCGACGGGGTCTCGACCCGGGCGCGGAAATCGGGATTGCAGGACCCGGCGCAGTTCGTCGGCTATCGCGGGTTCCCCGCAGCCCCTTCAGCCGTGCTGTTAAAGCGCAACAACCTGCATATCGAGCTGGTGCTGGATCTCGAAGGGCCGATTGGCCGCCACGACACACTGGGCCTCGCCGATGTGATCCTGGAAAGCGCGATCACCACGATCTGCGACTGCGAGGACTCGGTAGCCGCCGTGGATGCCGAGGACAAGGCGCTCAGCTATCGCAACTGGCTGGGTCTGATGAAGGGCGACCTGTCCGAGGACGTGACGAAGGGCGACAAGACCTTCACCCGCAAACTGAACCCCGACCGGCTCTATACCGCGCCCGATGGCGGCGATGTCACCCTGCCTGGCCGCTCGCTGATGCTGGTGCGCAATGTCGGCCCGCTGATGACCAACCCGGCGATCCTGCTCGAGGACGGCTCGGAGATCCCCGAGGAGATCATGGACGCGGTCTGCACCATCCTGATCGCCAAGCATGACCTGAACAAAACCGAGGGCGACCGCAACTCGCGCCAAGGCTCGGTCTATGTGGTCAAGCCCAAGATGCACGGGCCGGAAGAGGTGATGACCACCGATGCGTTGATGGCAGCGGTGGAGGATATGCTGAGCCTGCCGCGCAACACGGTCAAGCTCGGCATCATGGACGAGGAACGCCGCACCACGGTGAACCTCAAGGAATGCATCCGGGCCGCGAAATCCCGGGTCGCCTTCATCAACACCGGCTTCCTGGACCGCACCGGCGACGAGATCCACACCGCGATGCAGGCCGGCCCCATGGTCAAGAAGACCGAGATGAAGGCGCAGGACTGGATCAAGGCCTATGAGGATTGGAATGTCGATGTGGGCCTGACCTGCGGGCTGAAGGGCACGGCGCAGATCGGCAAGGGCATGTGGGCGATGCCCGATCTGATGGCCGCGATGCTGGAGCAAAAGGTCGGCCATCCGCTGGCCGGGGCGAATACGGCTTGGGTGCCCTCGCCAACCGCTGCGACGCTGCACGCCATCCATTATCACCGGATCAGCGTGGCCGACCGGCAGGAAGCGCTGCGTCAACGCCCCCGCGCCGATCTGATGCGGATCCTGACCATCCCGCTGGCCGACCGCCCGAACTGGTCGATGGAGGAGATCCAGGCCGAACTCGACAACAACGCCCAGGGCATCCTCGGCTATGTCGTGCGCTGGGTCGATCAGGGGGTGGGCTGTTCCAAGGTGCCCGATATCAACGATGTGGGCCTGATGGAGGACCGCGCAACGCTGCGCATCTCGTCTCAGCACATCGCCAATTGGCTGGTCCATGGCATCTGCACCGAGGATCAGGTGATGGAGACGATGAAGCGCATGGCCGAGGTGGTCGACCGCCAGAACGCGGGCGATCCGGCCTATACTCCGATGGCCCCGGGCTATGACGGCGTGGCCTTCCAGGCCGCCTGCGATTTGGTCTTCAAAGGGGTCGAGTGGCCCTCGGGCTATACCGAACCGGCGCTGCACCAGCGGCGTCTCGAGAAAAAAGCGGAAAGGACTGCGTGATGGCCGAATTCAGACTGCGCCAGGCGAAGCAATTGATCACCAAGACGCTGGCTCATGGACGGGCGATGGGATTGAAGCCCCTCTCGGTCATCGTGCTGGACCCGGGCGGGAATGTGAAAGCGTTCGAGCGCGAAGACGGCGCCTCGAACCTCCGCTTCAACATCGCCCAGGGCAAGGCCTATGCGGCGCTGGGCTGGGGCGCGTCGAGCCGTGCGATCATGGAGCGGGGCGAGCAGCAGCCTCTCTTCGTCGCCGCCCTGGCGCAAAGCTTCGAGGGCAAGCTGATCCCCTCGCCCGGCGGGCTGCTGGTCAAGGATGTGCGCGGCAACCTGCTGGGCGCCATCGGCGTGACCGGCGACACCGGCGACAATGACGAGAAAGCCGCCCTGGCCGCCATCGAGGAGATGAAGCTGACCGCCGGCTGACGACGCCGCCGCCTCGCAGAGCTGCGGGGCGGCGCTCAGGCCGCCTGGTTGATCAGCAGCGTCTGATGCACCCGGGTCAGTTTGAAGACCTTCATCACCGACCCGCTGACGCCGGTAAGCTCCACCGTCCCGGCCCGCCCTACCAGCTTTTGCAGACCGACAATCGCGCTAAGCCCGTCGGAGTCGATATGCTCCACATCGGACATGTCGAGGACGAAATGGCGCTCTCCGGTCTCGACGATTTCGGTCATCTGGCTCTGAAAATCACCGGCAAAGGCAGCATCCAGGCAGGACGTGCCGATCTTCACCATGACCATGTCACCCACTTTGTTCGACTCCAGCACTGTCCACCACTCCGAAGGATCGCTCCGATTATGCGAGGGTGTCAGTAGATCGGCGGGATGTGAACAAAGGCTGAAGCGGGGAATTTGGTTGCAGATCGGGGCGAGACCCGGCTTTACCGCCGCCACTCCGGAACACGTGGCGGTCGTGCGGCCAGATCTGCCAATCGGCTTCTGATCCGCGCCAAGTGTTGCGTTGGGCAAGGCCGCCTCGCCAGCGTCACCGACGCTGTCCACGAAGATCACAGGCTCAGCGGGCGCAGGCCCTGGCGCGTTGAGCAATGGATGTAATTTGCGCAGGATCTCGTCCCCACCCGCAACCGCGGCAAACCCTTTGCGGTCAGGACGCCTTTGCGAGGGGACGGCGCGCCGGGGTTTCTCGGCACGCCGAATTCCAAAGGGGTCAGTCCTCGGCGCTCAGATCGAAGTTTTCGCCGGGGAAGAACTTTGCCATGCGCACATCGGCGGCACGAGCATGGCCCTCCATCCGCTCCAGGCGACTGATCCGGGCCGCTGCCGGGCCCAGCGCGCGGTTCGCCTCGCGCGTCGCCCGCTGCCATGTCACCGTCTTCATGTATTTATGCACCGACAGCCCGCCGGTATACCGCGCCGCCGCGTTGGTCGGCAGCACATGGTTTGTGCCGGCGCATTTGTCGCCATAGGTCACCGTCGTCTCTTCGCCCAGGAACAGCGAGCCATAGGCGCGCAGACGCCCCAGCCACCAGTCGAGATCGGCGGCCTGCACGCTCAGATGCTCGGGCGCCACGCGGTCGGCGCAGGCGGCAACCTCTTCGCGGGTGTCGCAGACCATCACCTCGGCATAGTCGCGCCAGGCATCGGCCGCGTTCTTGCCGTTCAGCTCGGGCAGGTCAGAGATCAGCTCGGGCACGCGGGCCATCATCGCCTCGGCCAAGGGCCGATGCGTGGTCGCCAGCCAGACCGGCGAGTTATAGCCATGCTCCGCCTGGCTCACCAGGTCGACGGCGACAACCTCCGGATCCGCCGTCTCGTCAGCCAGGATCATCGAGTCGGTCGGCCCGGCGAACATGTCGATCCCGACGCGGCCGAACAGGATC
>JBCBIS010000143.1:0-10908 GCA_038524325.1 Pseudomonadota bacterium | reverse complement strand
ACCGGCAAACGCTTGCGCTCTTTTCGTTGTCTCGGACGGTCATTGACAATCGAGAATTACCCCGGTTACTGCCGCTGGAACGGCAAAACCTGCCAATGCATCGTCAATGACCGTCCGAGACAACGAAAAGAGCGCAAGCGTTTGCCGGTCCCACAGAGCGTCAAGGACACCGCCGACGTGAAGTTGGAGCGCGCCAAAAGGCTGACCGACAGGCTGATCAAGGAAGGAACGCGGCGCGCCCTGGCCAAACGCTATCTCGAGGACCTCGCCCGCGACAAGGCAAGGCGCGAGATGCTCGAAGCCGGGCCGCCCTTGTGGCTGTTGCTCCCACCTCTGGGCATTCTGGGCGTGCTGGGCGCGGGGCTCGGGGCGGCGGGCTCGAGCTAGGCCACACCCACTGGCCCGGTGCCGTGCCGGCGCGTGGCACTAGTCTTTCGCAGCCGCGAAGGGTAAACGGGTGCATGTTGCCCGTTTCCGCGCCATGAACATCTATCTGCCGATTGCCGAGGTCTCGGTGAACGCCTTCCTGCTGATGGGGCTGGGCGGCGGGGTTGGCCTCTTGTCCGGTCTCTTCGGCGTTGGTGGCGGGTTCCTGATGACTCCGCTTCTGATCCTGATTGGCATCCCTCCGGCGGTGGCGGTGGCGACCGAGGCGAACCAGATCGTCGCCTCCTCGTTCTCGGGCGTCCTGGCCCATTGGCGGCGGCGTACGGTGGATTTCAAGATGGGGCTGGTCCTGTTGGCCGGCGGCCTCGTCGGCTCGGCGATCGGGGTGCAGATCTTTTCACTGCTGAGGCAGTTGGGCCAGGTCGAGCTTCTGGTCTCGCTCTGCTATGTGGTCTTCCTCGGCGTCGTCGGCGCGCTGATGATGGTCGAGAGCCTGGGCGCCCTGTTGCGCACCAAGCGCGGCGCACCGCCCAAGCGGCGGCAGCATTCCTGGATGCAGGGCATGCCGCTGCGCATGCGGTTCAGGCAATCCAAGCTGTATATTTCCGCCATCCCGCCCTTCCTGATCGGCATGTCCGTGGGCGTTCTGGCCGCGATCATGGGCGTCGGCGGCGGGTTCATCATGGTGCCCGCGATGATCTATCTGCTGGGCATGGCGACCACGGTCGTGGTCGGCACGTCGCTGTTCCAGATCATGTTCGTGACCGGGGCGACGACCCTGCTGCACGCGATCTACAACAACACTGTGGATGCGGTGCTGGCGGTGCTGTTGCTGGTCGGGGGCGTGATCGGCACGCAGATCGGGGTGCGGTTGGGGCCGCGACTGCGGGCCGAGCAGTTGCGTATCCTTCTGGCCGGGCTGGTGCTGGTGGTCTGCGCCAAGCTCGCTTGGGATCTGGTGCGCGTGCCTGAGGAGCTATTCACCCTGGGCGGAGGGGGAGGGCATTGATCCGGCTTCTGCTGCCCCTCCTGCTGCTCGCCCTGCCGGTATCGGCGGAGGAGCAGGTGGTCGCCGCCCTCAGCCAGAACCAGATCTCGATCACCACCGACTTCGACGGGTCGGAGCTGTTCATCTATGGCGCGGTCAAGCGTGAGGCCCCGGCGCCCGAGGGTGCACTGGATGTGATCGTGCAGGTCATCGGCCCCTCGCGACCGGTGATCGTACGCAAGAAACAGCGGCGGTTCGGCATCTGGGTCAACGGCGCGGGCGTGCAGGTCGATGCCGCGCCCAGCTTCTTTGCCATCGCCACCAACCGGCCGTTTCGCGAGGTGATCTCCTATACCGAGGATCAGCGCTATCAGGTCGGGCTGGACTATGCCGTGCGGCTGATCGATGACGTGGCAGATGGCCGATATCCCGAGGAATATCGCCGCGCCGCAATCCGCCTGAAGCGCGATAGCGGGCTCTATATCGAGCTGCCGGGCGGGGTGAAGATCACCGAGGAAACCCTGTTTCAAACCCGCATCCGCCTGCCCGCGCAACTGGTCGAGGGCGATTACCGGGCGCGCGTGCTGCTCTTGCGCAATGGCCAGGTGCTCGACAGTCACGAGACCGGGATCGATGTGCGCAAGGTCGGGCTCGAGCGGCTGATCTATACCATGGCGCATGAACAGGCCGCGCTGTACGGCCTGCTTTCTATCGCCGTGGCTTTGGCGGCGGGGTGGCTCGCATCGGCCTTCTTCCGGTTCCTATTCCCGTAAGACCCGGCGCTATCCACGAAGAATACCTCAAATTAACCGTTTTTCGTTCACCTTGTGATAATTTTCACATCGGAGAGTGCCTCGTGGAAGTAGCGTCCTTACCTAGGGTGAAGGTGGGAACTTTGCGTTGGAGGTGGTTACATGCGTCGGCTGTTCACCTGGGCAAGCGCCCTGACAATTCTCGTCTCGCAGACCGTATCTGCTGACGAATTCGCACCGCATATCGCCGTGCTCGACCGTCCGGGAGAGCCTGCCTGGCTCGAGATCGGCGGATCGACGGCCGTCGCTTCGTATACCGAGGTCGATGGCGTTTTCATTCTCACCACGCTCTTGCGGAACGGATCGGACGGGGAGGTCCTGCGCGGCCGCGTCGCGCTGACCGACGGACAGGGTCATCAGATGATCCTGAACTCCGAGGACGGGCTGAACCGCGACCGTTTCACGTTTCGCCGGGCAGGCGGCACGGTGATGATCACCGGCGCGGCGCTGGGCAGCCGGCAGGCACGGCTGGAAATCGCGGAGACTGGCCGCAGATAAGCGGCCCTCAACGCGCAGACATCGCACCAGCGCGCCGATCGGGCGCGCGGTTGTTTGCATACCTCCCCCGCAAAATCGTGACACGATGCGAGCGCGCCCTCGTTGCGTTGCAATCGTCGACCTTCGGCACAAAACCTGTCACCGCACCCGACACTGGCCCTGCGGTGTAAGCATCTTCACATCGCGGCAAGTCTGCCGACGTTAGATCGAAGGGGACCGGACGGGGGGCGCCTCTCTCCACACACATGCCGCCTGGACGGGGTGGGCGTCAGGGTTCAGTCCCTGGCGCCCTTATCGCGTAATTCGGCAGCCACACCTCAAGGCTTGCGCGAGACGCCCGTGCAAGCGGTGATTTGCCCGGCATTTCGGCAGTGCAAAAAACACTGCACAGCTGTTGACCAACTTTCCTTGGCGCGCGCTGGAAACCCGACCCGAGTAGCACGGTTAAGATTGCGTTACGCCGAGGAATGGGCCAGCCTCTGCCGCGATGCTGCGTTTTTGTTCAACGAACCGGAAGGAGAGATCCGAATGCGCTTGAAACATCTGGCAACCGCCCTGGCCTGTGCCGCGGCGATGGCGCTGAGCGGCACCGCCGCCCTGGCGCAAAAAGCCGGGGGGACGGTGGTCTATATCGTCCAGCCCGAACCGCCCTCGATGGCGTCCTATCTCTCGACCTCGGGCCCGATCGGCCTGGTGGCGCCGAAGATTTACGAAGGTCTGCTGGACTATGACAAGGACCTGAACATCATCCCGTCGCTGGCGAAAAGCTTCGAGGTCAGCGAGGACGGCAAGACCGTCACCTTCAATCTGCAAGAAGGCGTCACCTGGCACGACGGCAAGCCCTTCACCTCGGCGGATGTGCAATACACCGTGATGGAGGTGCTGAAGAAAGTGCACCCGCGCGGCCCGAACTCGTTCCGCGAAGTCACCTCGATCGACACGCCGGACCCGCTGACAGCCGTCTTCAACCTCGAGAACCCAGCCCCCTATATGCTCCGCGCGCTGTCAGGGTATGAGAGCCCGATCGTGCCGCGACACCTGCTGGAGGGCCAGGATCCGCGCAATGCGGATCTCGCCAACAACCCGGTCGGCACCGGCCCGTTCAAGTTCGTCGAATGGAAGAAGGGCCAGTTCGTTCGTCTCGACAAGAACGAGAACTATTGGCGCGAGGGCCTGCCCTATCTCGACCGTCTCGTGGGCCGCTTCATCCCCGATGCCTCCACCCGTACCGCGGCGATGGAGAATGGCGAGGTGATGTATGGCGCGTTCGGCGCGATCCCGAATATCGACGCCGTGCGCCTGCGCGACACCGATGGTTTCTCGGTCACCACCAACGGCTATGCGATGATCAACCCCATGTCGCTGATCGAGTTCGACACGACCGAGCCGCCGTTCGATAACCCCGCGGTGCGCAAGGCGATCTCGCTGGCGCTGGACCGGCAATTCCTGATTGACAACATCTGGTTCGGCTATGGCAAACCCGCGACCTCGGCTTTGTCGTCGAACTTCGCGGCAACCGGGCTCTACAAGGAAGGCCTGCCCAACTATGTCGCCAATGCAGATATCGAGGCGGCCAAATCGCTGCTCGACTCGGCCGGCATCACCGCGGATGCGGATGGCGTGCGCGCCAAGGCGGTGCTGGACCTGATCCCCTACGGCGAGGACTGGCGTCGGGCGGGCGAGTACATGAAGCAGGCCCTCGCCCCCATCGGCATCGATCTGGAGCTGCGCTACGAGGATGTGCCGACCTGGCTGAAGCGGGTCTATCACAACTATGACTTCGCGATGAACGTGAACTACTTCTACCAGTTGCCGGATCCGGTGCTGGGCGTTCACCGCCACTATGGCACGGACCAGATCCGCCAGGGCACCCATTTCGTCAACTCGACCCGCTACTCGAACCCGAAGCTGGATGAGTTGCTGTCTGCCGGTGCGCAGGAGGCTGACGCCACCAAACGCGCCGAGATCTATGGCGAGATCCAGGGCATTCTGGCCAATGACATGCCCGTCGTGAACCTGTTCGAGATGGAGTTCCTGACCGTCTACAACGACAAGTTCAAGGATCATGACAAATCGGCGCTGGGCTCGTATGGCTCCTTCGCCGAGGCGTGGCTGGACGAGTGATCGCAGCCCATTGACCTTGCGCATCGGCCCCCGGGCCGGTGCGTCTCATCTCCCGGGGGGTTCATGTCTCACACCACGCGAAGACTGCGCTATGTCGTCAAGCGGCTGCTGCAGGCCGTGCCGATCATCTTCGCCATCCTGGTGATGAACTTTTTTCTGCTGCAACTCGCCGAGGGCGACGCGGTGGATGTGCTGGCGGGGGAGGCCGGCTCTGCCACCCCGGAATACATGGCCGAGCTGCGGGCGAAATTCGGGCTCGACCAGCCGCTGCCGGTGCAACTCGCGCGCTATCTCTGGAACGTGGTGCAGTTCGATCTGGGCTATAGTTTCCGCCACGAGATGCCGGTGAGCGAACTGATCTTCGACCGGATGGTGCCGACGCTGCTGCTGATGATCTCGACGATCACGCTGGCGGTCGGCTTCGGTATCCTGCTGGGCCTGATCGCCGCCACCGGGTTGAACACATGGCGCGATACCGCCATTTCGATTTTCGCCCTGATCACCTATGCCACCCCGCTGTTCTGGGTCGGACTGATGCTGATCGTGGTGTTTTCGCTGAACCTTGGCTGGTTCCCGACATCGGGTATGGAGAACCTGACAGCGTTTTATGAAGGCTGGGACCGGGTCTGGGACATCGCGCGCCACTTGGTGCTGCCGACGATCACACTCAGTCTGTTCTATCTCGCGCTTTATACCCGCCTGATGCGCGCCTCGATGCTGGAGCAATACGGGCAGGATTACGTGACCACCGCCCGCGCCAAGGGCGTGACCGAGCGGCGGATTGTGTTCGTCCATGTCCTGCGCAACGCGCTTCTGCCGGTCGTCACCATGGCGGGCGTGCAGGTGGGGGCGCTGATCGGAGGGTCGGTCATCGTCGAGTCGGTCTTTGCCTGGCCGGGCCTCGGTATGCTGGCCTTCGAGGCGCTGTTCGCGCGGGATCTGAACCTGCTGCTCGGCATCTTTCTGCTCTCCGCCCTGCTGGTCGTGGCGGTCAATCTGGTCGTGGACATCATCTACTCCACCCTCGACCCCCGCATCGAGGTGGCGTGATGGGTGAGTTCTGGCACCGTTTCGCGCGCAACCGGCAGGCGCTGTTTGGCCTCGGCATCCTCGGCTGTGTCATCCTGCTGGCCGCCATCGCGCCGCTGGTCTACCCGGCCGACCCGTTCAGCCTGGCAGGGCAATCCATGTCACCCCCGGGCGAGAACGGGTTTCTCCTCGGCTCGGACAGCCTGGGCCGGGATGTCGCCGCTGGGATCGCCCATGGCGCGAAGACCTCGCTGATGATCGGGCTGGTCGCGACACTGGTGGCGGTGCTGATCGGGGTCATCATGGGGGCGCTGGCGGGATACTATGGCGGCTGGATCGACGATCTGCTGATGCGCACGACCGAGATGTTCCAGACCATCCCCTCCTTCGTCTTCGCGATCCTGCTGGTGGCGATCATGAAACCCTCGATCGAGAGCGTGGTGATCGCCATCGCCGTCGTCTCCTGGCCCGCCGTGGCGCGGCTGGTGCGGGGCGAGTTCCTGAGCCTCCGCAACCGCGAGTTTGTGCAGGCCTGCCACACAGTGGGCATGAGCGACATCCGCATCATGCTGGGTGAGATCCTGCCCAACTGCCTCTCCCCCATCATCGTCATCGGCTCGCTGATGGTCGCCACCGCCATTCTGATCGAGAGCGGGCTGGCGTTTCTGGGCCTCGGCGATCCGAACGTGATGAGCTGGGGCTTCCAGATCGGCGCGGGGCGGACCCTGCTCCGCTCCGCCTGGTGGGTCTGCACCTTCCCCGGCATCGCCATTCTGCTGACCGTGCTGGCGATCAACCTTGTCGGAGAGGGCCTGAACGACGCCCTGAACCCCCGTCTGAGGGAGCGCGCCGGATGACCCGTCTGCTCGATATCAAGGGGCTGCATGTCGCCCTGCCCGCCTCGGCCCAGCGGCCCCATGCGGTCGAGGATGCCGATCTGCATGTGGAGGCGAACGAAATCCTCTGCATCGTCGGCGAGTCCGGCTCGGGCAAGTCCCTGACCGCGCGGGCGGTGATGGGTCTCCTCCCCCGCCCCCATGTCCGGGTGTCAGAGGGAGAGATACTGTTCCAGGGCGAGGACCTGACCAAAGTCTCCGAACCCCGGCTGCGGGACATCCGCGGCTCGGACATCTCGATGATCTTTCAGGAGCCGATGACGGCGCTCAACCCGGTCATGACCATCGGCGTGCAGATCGACGAGGTGTTCCGCTTCCACGAGCGCATGTCGGCACGAGAGCGGCGCGAGCGGGCGCTGCAATTGCTCGACGATGTGCAGATACCCGATCCCGCGCAGGCGTTGGGGGCCTATCCGCACGAACTCTCCGGCGGGCAGCGTCAGCGGGCGATGATCGCCATGGCGCTGGCGCTCGACCCGAAGATCCTGATCGCGGACGAGCCGACCACCGCACTCGACGTCACCACCCAGGCCCGCATCCTGAAGCTGATCAAGGAGATGCAGGAAGGCCACGGCACCGGCGTCCTGTTCATCACCCATGATTTCGGTGTGGTGGCCGATATCGCCGACCGGGTGGCGGTGATGCAGCATGGCCGCGTGGTCGAAACCGGCACGACCGAGGATGTGCTGCTGCGCCCGACCCATCCCTACACGAAGGCACTGGTGGCTGCGGTGCCCAGCCTGACACCGCGCCCTGCCCGCCCCCGCTCGGACGAGATCGTGCTGCGCGTGAACAAGCTGGAGAAGACCTATCGCTCGGGCGGCGGGTTCCTGGGCGGAAAGCCCCGGGTGGTTCATGCGGCCAAAGAGGTGACACTGGACCTGGCGCGGGGAGAGACCCTGGGCATCGTCGGCGAGTCCGGCTCGGGCAAATCCACCGTGGCCCGCTGCGTGGTGCGCCTGAACGACGCCGAGGCGGGCGAGATCTTGCTGGGCGACACCGATCTGCGCCCCCTGAAACGCGCCGAGATGCGGCCCCATCGCGCGCGCATCCAGATGGTGTTCCAGGACCCGTTCGCCTCGCTGAACCCACGCTCGAAGGTGGGCAAGATCATCGCCCAGGGCCTGACCTTGCGCGGCACCCCCGCCGCGCAGGCGCGGGCGAAGGTCGAGGATCTGCTGGAGACCGTGGGCCTCGATAAAGGCGCCTATGACCGGTTTCCGCATGAATTCTCGGGCGGGCAACGCCAGCGGATCGGCATCGCCCGGGCCCTGGCCCTGGAGCCGGAGATCTTGGTGGCGGACGAGCCGGTCTCGGCGTTGGATGTCTCGATCCAGGCGCAGATCCTGCATCTCTTGGACAAGATCCGCGACCGCATGAACCTCTCGATGATCTTTATCACCCACGACCTGCGGGTCGCTGCCCAGGTCTGCGACCGGATCGCCGTGATGCGCCATGGTGAAGTGGTCGAGATGGGCCCGACGGCCGAGCTGTTCGCCACCCAGACCCATCCCTATACCCGCGAATTGCTGGCCGCCGTTCCAGGCCGCGACCGGTTCGCCGCGGAACCGCTGGCCAAGCTGGCCGCGAACGAATAGGCACCGCTCCGCTTGATTTATGTCAATTTAGAGTGACGCGCAGCCTGTTAATCTCCTCTGACAACAAGAGGAGACCCCCATGCGCATTCTCTTTGTTCACCCCAATTACCATTCTGGCGGCGCCGAGATCGCAGGCACCTGGTCACCCGCCTGGGTCGCCTATCTGACCGGGCATCTCCGCCAATCGGGCTTTGACGACATCCACTTCATCGACGCCATGACCGAGGATCTGCCCGAGGCAGAGCTTGCCGCGCGGATCAAGCAGCTCGCGCCGGATGCGATCGGGGTCACGGCGATCACGCCCTCAATCTATGCCGCCGAGGCGGTGTTGAAAATCGCCTCGGAGACCGTGCCCGACGCGGTGCGTATTCTGGGCGGCGTCCATGCGACCTTCATGTTCAAGCAGGTTCTCAGCGAAGCGCCCTGGGTCGATGTCATCGTCCGGGGCGAGGGCGAGGAGATCTGCACCCAACTCATGCAGACCATCCGCGACAGGCGCTGGCCCGCCGAGCGCAAACAGATCAAGGGCATCGCCTATCTCGACGGCGCGGAGATTGTGGCCACCCCGGCGGCCAGCACGGTCAAGGATCTGTCCAAGATCAAACCTGACTGGTCGATCCTCGACTGGGCGAAATACATCTACATCCCTCTCAACACCCGCGTGGCCATTCCAAACCTGGCGCGCGGCTGTCCTTTTACCTGCTCGTTCTGCTCGCAATGGAAGTTCTGGCGCGACTATCGCATCCGCGACCCAAAGGATGTGGTCGACGAGATCGAGGATCTGGTCGAGACCCACGGCGTCGGCTTTTTCATCCTGGCCGATGAGGAACCCACGATCAACCGCAAGAAGTTCGTCGCCTTCTGTCAGGAGTTGATAGACCGGGACCTCCCTAGCCGGATCAAATGGGGGATCAACACACGGGTCACCGATGTCTATCGCGACCGGGATCTCCTGCCCTTCTATCGCGAGGCGGGTCTGGTGCATGTCAGTCTCGGCACCGAGGCGGCGGCGCAGTTGAAACTCGACCAATTCAACAAGGAGACCAAGGTCGAGGAGAACAAGACCGCCATCCGCCTGTTGCGCGAGGCCGATATCTTCGTCGAGGCGCAGTTTATCGTCGGCCTGGACAACGAGACCCCCGAGACGCTGGAAGAAACCTATCGCATGGCCTGGGACTGGCAGCCGGACCTCGCAAATTGGTCGATGTACACACCCTGGCCATTCTCGCCCCTGTTCCAGGAGCTGCGCGACAAAGTGCAAGTCTTCGACTTCAGCAAATACAACTTCGTCACCCCGATCATGCGCCCGGCGGCAATGGACAGGGGCGAACTGCTCGACCGGGTGATGAACAATTACCGCCGGTTCTACATGAAAAAAGCGCTGTTCCATTATCCCTGGCGGGGGACCGGGTTTCGCAGGCGCTATCTGCTGGGCTGCCTCTACGCGTTCTTGCGAGCCGGGTTCCAGCGGACCTTCTATGACCTTGGCAAGGCCGGGTACTGGGGGCCGCAGACAAAGGGCACGGTGGATTTCCACTTCGACGAGAACCGGCAATTGGCCGAAGCGCAGGTCGAGGATTGGGAGGCCGCCGCCGACCGGGCGGCCCGCGCCGCCGAACGCCGTGCGGCGCTGCGCGACCAGATGAAGGAACGCTCGGCCATCCGCGCCTGCGGCGGTGGAGAAGATCAGCTTCAGGATGTCTGACACGGCGCGGCCCGTCGGGTTGATCGGACCCAACGCGGTCCTGCAACTCGTCGCCACGGTCGCTGAGGTCGAGGGGCGGGAACGGGCCGAGGATCTGATGGCCGCGGCGGGGATCGGCCCCCTGCCCGACGGGTTGTCGATGATCCCGGAGGCAGAGGCGGCCCGGCTGCACCGCGTCCTTCGGCAGACCAATCCATCTACTGCGCGCGACTTGGCTGTGGAGGCCGGACGGCGCACGGCGGAATACATCCTCGCCAACCGGATCCCCGGGCTTGTGCGCAGAGGCCTCTCCGCCCTGCCCGCGGGTCTGGCGGCCCAGCTTCTGGCGCGCGCCATCGCCCGGCACTCCTGGACCTTCGCGGGCTCGGGCAGCTTTCGATTGCGGGGCCCGTGGAGCTTCGAGATCCGCGACAACCCAATGATCCGAGGCGAGGTCAGCGCAGAGCCGATCTGCCACTGGCATGCATCAGTCTTCGAGCGGCTCTTCCAAGAGCTTGTCGCGCCAGACTGCCGGTGTCACGAGACCGAGTGCTGCGCCCAGCCAGGTCACAAGGCCTGCAGGTTCCTGCTGATCCGCGGCGCCTAGCGATACGGTGGCAACCTCGCGCCAATCTTGCTTTTCCCGGCATCTCTGCGACGGCTGGCGGCAAGGACGACGATCGGCGCTAGGGATCGTCGGGCGATTTCTCCCACTTCAGCGGCACGGGCAAAGACGAGATGTTCGGCGGCAATGGGAACAACCGGATCGGCGGGAATAACCGCTTTATCTTCGGGGTCGATGACGGCCGGCCCGAGATCCGCAATTTTACTGCCGCCGGTGATGAGGGCGTGATCGACCTCTCCGCCACCATCATCGCCGGGTATGACGCCC